>OMUP01000096.1 GCA_900314255.1 uncultured Lachnospiraceae bacterium
TGGCGGGCAAGAAGTACTCCACTCTTCTTCCGGAGTCTCTGAAGCCGGGCGATCACAAGTATTGATTTTCTCCTGCGTTTCCTGAAAGACAAAAGCCTCGGACTGAAGGATAATCCTTCGTCCGGGGCTTTTAGCTTTTCAGATTGTTTTCTTCACTTCAGCAGCCTTTTTTGCCGCTTTTGTGATCATCAATGGAGCAGGCAGCTTCAGAGCCGTACTCGATCAGGCCGGCGTCTGCCGGATCCAGTGACACGTGTCCGTCCGGAAATACAAATGCCGGAATCCCGACGTCGCCGATTTCCTTGCTGTGATCAAAAGCCGGATTTGTGTCGCGCAGCCGAATAAAACGGCTCATGTTGCGGATGTGCGCGCCGATATTGATGTACTCGAATTCGTCTTTCCGGTCCTTGACCTGTTCGTACACATAATCACAGTACGGGCATGTCGGAAGGCCATAGATTTTAATCATTCTTGTTCTCCTTTCGCCTGCAGAAGCCGCCGTCTGCGGCTTTTTTCTGAAATCAAGTATACCACAGTGTCCGTGAAACTACTGCCGTACTGCACAGATATCCGTTACGCTCAATTTATATTCAGTTCCTGCACGTCCTCGGCCAGCACATCTTTTCTCTTTTCATCACTGCGAAGCCAGGCCTTGAATCCTGTCACCTTTACATTTTCCGCATGCCTGATATAAAGCGCCGCGGCCGGGACGTCGCCGAGCGCATTGCTTTCCGGATACTGGTCGATATTTTCAGCCGTAGTTTTCTGCGGATGTAAATCAGCCACATTGTCGCGGTACCGCACCCGGATATCCTGAAGCTCAACATTTTCCACGCGGTGCGTCACACCCGCCCCGTCATCAAATCCCGTGATAACAGACGGAAGCTCCGCGTCAACGCTGTCAACACCTTCAATCCGTACATTGCGGATGCTGCCGCCGTTTTCCCTTGCTTTTCTGTCATCTTCTGACGCAAAGCCGAACTTGTTCCGGCGGTTGAGCTGAATGAATACCGGGCAGACGACCTGTTCCATCCGGATGTTTTTCACCGAGACGTTCTCAACATGTGTGCCGTCGCACGACTCAATGCTGATGCCGGATACCATCCCCGGCGCGATGTCCGGAAGCAGAAAGCGGCAGTTTTCGATGGAAATATCAGAAATGTCATAGTACGTCTCGGTCCCGATCTTAAAGCCGTTCATCACAGACGTGACCGTGCAGTCAGAAATATAGACGCGCCGGGTCGGGCGCATGGAAGCACCGGCTTCCTGAATGTCCTCGCCGTCATGCTCGTGAATTCTCGGAGCTTTCACACAGAGTCCGTCGTCCGCCGAAGAGATAAAACAGTGACGGATCGAAACATCTTCGCTCGCCATAATATCGATGCCATCCGTGTTGGCCACATGGCGGTTGTCGTCAATGACAGTGTCCGTGACCTGCACATCACTGCATCCGTCCAGAACAAGCGACCAGTCGCAGGCATCGCGCAGAATGATGTTGTCGACCTGAACGTGCTTCGAATTGCGCAGCCATACAAAGTACATCGGGCGGCTGAACGAACCCGTGCCGTTTCCGTACGGATCCGACACATAGCGGATCCGGCTGCGGTAAGCATAGCGGATTGTGTCAACCGGATAACCCATGTTGTCATACAGGACAGGCGGAACCTTCGTCTTTGCAAGCGGCTCCTCAAGCGGCGTCCGAAGCGGCAGATGCACGAAATATTCACCGCTGCCGCTGATCACGCCGCCGCCGGTGATCCGGACATGATCTGTCCCCTGTGCGTCAAGCACCGCATCAAGAATCCGCTCTCTGCTGCGCGCAGCCACAAGCTGGGCATCCGCGTCCACAAACAAAGTCACCCCGCTCTTCAGATGCAGTGTTCCAGTCGTATAAACACCGCCGCGCACCAGAACCAGCCCCGAAACTTCTGCTGCCGCATCAATCGCCGCCTGAATCACATCTGTGCTCAGGAAATGCCGGTCCGGAACCGCTCCGAAATCCCGGATGTCAAATGTCTTTTCCGGCGTAATCCCCGGGATATCTTCCGGCTTCTGCGGATGAATATATTCATGAAACGGAAGAGCCTTGTAATAGTCGCCTTCATAAACACAGCCGCACTCCGGGTGATCCGCCCTGTCGCGCTCAAAATTCATCCAGGCACTGCCATCACCGGAAACAGCCAGGCGCACCTCTCCGTCACTTTCTCTTACGCGGATAAAAAAGCCTTTCCCCTGAACTTTTACAGTGTCTGACCAGTCTTCTTCCCGGATTCCCACCGGCCGATTTCCAGTCTCCTCAAGTGCGGAAAAATCTTCCGTAAAGAAAAATAACTGCCGGCTGCCGCAGGTGACCCGAAGATACCAGCCGCCATTTCCCTCCGCCAGCTGCGGATTTTCAAACGGGCCGACGCGCCCGGGCAGCAGCACCGGCGCCTTCAGAGACTTCAGCCACAGAAAGTTTTCATTTGTCATGATTGTTTCCCCTCGTTATTTGTGTATCGCTGTTGTCATTTTACCGTATACAGGCGCCATTTCATGAGACATCAGTCTGCGTTTCTGTAACACTTTTCAATTCAAACGGAGAATGTGTTACACTTCATACGAAGTAAAGAGCGTCGTTCTGGAATCAAGGAGGATCTGTTATGTCTGAAAATGAATCAGAATTCATGGCCCGCGCAAAGCAGCTTCGCGCTGACACGAGCCGGCATTACAACTGTGCGCAGTCGGTCTTTATTCCGTTTGCAGAAGCCAAGGGAATGGATACGGAGACGGCATTTGCGATCGCGGATAATTTCGGGGCCGGTATGCGGGTTGCCTCGGTCTGCGGCGGCATCACCGGAGCTCTGATGGCACTGGGGCTCTGGGGGATGAATGATCCGAAGATGGTCACGGAATATTTCCGCACCATCAAAAACCGCCACGACGGTCACACGGACTGTGCATCGCTGCTTGCAGCCAACGCAGCAAAAGGGCTGCCGAAGAAGCCGCACTGTGATGCCATGGTTTTTGAAAATGTCGAAATGGTCGAAGAAATTCTGAAGAACACAGGCAAAATCTGAATATAAAAATCAGGCAGTACAGAAGACCTCCTATCTTCTGTGCTGCCTGATTTACTTTGTCTGTTATCTGGAACAACCAGCTGATCTTTAACAATCCGCCAGAACGATGATCACACTTCATCCCAGTTGATTTTCCGGCCTTTGAAGTAATATTCCTTGTCGTGTTCATTTACTTTGCGCAGAGCGCCGCGATCTGTTCATCCGTGATTTCCTGCCCGGCGGCAAGCCCGTTCTGTTCCGCTTTTGCGTCCGGCACTTCCCGTACTGTCTCCATGCCATCCGGTGTCTCAAGGACGAGGCGGCACATCAGAGGTGTTCCTTCAGGCAGCTCCTCGCAGCCATAGTCCGCCTCGGTGATGTCTTTTATTGTGTATTTCATTTCATTGTCCGACCGCTTTCCGCATGTATCAGAACTTGAATGTCTCTTTGATGCCGAGCCACTTCTGATCCTTGTCCGAGAGAATGAGCGGAACATCATCGACCGTATATCCTTCGGCCGATGCACTGCCCTGGTACGCGCCGGTCAGCAGCGGCCATGCGATGCCGATGTCCGGATCATTCCATGCCATGCCGCCTTCATCGTTCGGATGCCAGAAATCATTCACCTTGTAGCAGAATTCCGCCACATCCGAAAGGACAAGAAAACCGTGGGCGAAGCCTTCCGGAATCAGGAACTGCTTTTTGTTGTCAGCGGTGAGTTCTACGCCGTACCATTTGCCGTAGGTTTTCGAGCTGCCGCGCAGATCGACGGCGACGTCAAAAACGCTGCCGCGGACGGCGCGCACGAGTTTGCACTGCGGAAAATGTTTCTGAAAATGCAGTCCCCGCAGGACACCCTTGGTCGACATGGACTGATTGTCCTGTACAAAATGAATGTCCAGTCCGGCTTCCTTCATGTCTTTCTCGTTGTATGTCTCCATGAAATAGCCGCGCTCATCGCCGTGAACGGTCGGTGTGATCACACACAGTCCTTCGATGCCTCCGACATTTTTCTCGACTTTGATCTGTCCCATTCTTCTCCTCCAAATCCCTGGCGCAATGCCGCCTTCAGATATCAGTACTTTACTTTTCCGTCCGCAACCGCCTGCAGATGCTGGCCGTACGGACTCTTCCCATACAGTTTAGCTGACTCGCGCAGAGTGTCAATATCGATCCAGTGATTGATGTAGGCGATTTCCTCCGGCGCGCTGATCGTGATGCCCTGCAGGTCTTCGATCGTCTGGACAAATTCAGCTGCGCGCACAAGGCTGTCCATCGTACCCGTGTCGAGCCACGCAAAGCCGCGGCCGAGCAGCTGCACGTCAAGCAGTCCGTCCTGAAGATACATGTCATTGAGCGTCGTGATCTCCAGCTCACCTCTTGCCGACGGCTTTACACTCTTTGCGCGCGAAGCCACACCGGCCGGGTAGAAATACAGACCCGTCACGGCATAGTTGGACTTCGGTACGGCCGGTTTTTCCTCGATGGAAACCGCCTTGCCCTGTTCGTCAAATTCCACAATACCGAACCGCTCCGGATCGTTCACGTAGTACCCGAATACCGTCGCCCGGCCGTCCTGCGCATCCGTCCTGGCCTGGCGCAGCAGCTTTCCGAAACCGTTCCCGTAGAAGATATTGTCGCCCAGCACCATCGCGCAGGAATCATCACCGATGAACTCCTCCCCGATGACAAATGCCTGTGCCAGCCCATCCGGAGACGGCTGAACCTTGTAGCTCAGGTGAATGCCGAACTGATGTCCGTCGCCGAGCAGCTGCTGAAAACGGGGGGTGTCAGACGGCGTCGAAATTACGAGGATGTCCCGGATCCCGGCGAGCATCAGCGTCGAGAGCGGATAATAGATCATCGGCTTGTCGTAGACCGGCAGAAGCTGTTTGCTCGTCACCATGGTGAGCGGATACAGTCTCGTGCCGGATCCGCCTGCAAGAATTATTCCTTTCATCAGAACATGCCTTTCTCTTTGAGAATCGCAAGATATCTTGCCACCGCGTCCGGCCACACCGGCAGCGGCTTGAATCCTTCTTTTGTGAGTTTTCTCTTGTCAAGCCTGGAATTGGACGGCCGCGCCGCCTTTGAAAGTCCGTACTCCTCGGTTGTCACCGGAATCACTTTCGTGCTGTATCCCGCCTGACGGTAGATTTCCTTCGTGAAATCATACCAGCTGATGTAGCCTGTCCTTGTTCCATTCGCGTCGTAACCGGACTCCGTCCGCGGCAGCTCGGAGTTGGTCGCGTGATAATATCCATACTTGTCCGTGCCGATCATATCCACCAGCAGCCGCGCCAGATCGAAGGTGTAGGTCGGCGTTCCGATCTGGTCATTGACCACGCGCACCGTGTCGTGTGTCTTCCCGACTTTCAGCATTGTTTTTATGAAATTGTTTCCGTTCAGACCGAAGACCCAGGCGATGCGGACGATGAAATATTTGTCAAGGATGCTGCTCACCGCCAGCTCACCGCCAAGCTTTGTCTGCCCGTAAACATTGAGCGGCCTGTAGTCCTTGCAGTCTGGGGCCCATGGCGTCGTGCCTTTTCCGTCGAATACATAGTCGGTACTTATATAGACCATCTTCGCGTCGATATCTTTCACTGCCTGCGCGATGTTGCGCGTGCCGCCTTCGTTGACGGCGCGCACTTTCTCAACTTTGTCGTCATCCTCGGCCATGTCGACGGCCGTCCAGGCCGCACAGTGTACGACAACGTCAGGTTTCGTCTCTGCGATCACCCGGCGCACAGCTTCCGCATCAGTAATATCAAGGCTCACATACGGCATTTTTGTGACAGCTGTGCCGTCCTGCACGCCGCTGTAAAGCGGCTGGATGTCCGATCCGACACCTCCAAATCCGCGGCGTGCCAGCTCATTCATCACATCATGCCCGAGCTGCCCGCCGACTCCTGTGACCAGTGCCCTCATGCCTCCGGCTCCTTTCCGTCCAGAACCTCGCGGTTTCCGTACATTTTCTTGTAATAGTTCTGATACTCACCAGAGACGATGTTTTCCCACCACTCCTTGTTGTCCAGATACCACTGGATTGTCTTGCGGATACCGTCGGCAAATTTTGTCTCCGGCAGCCAGCCGAGTTCCTTGTGGATCTTGGTCGGATCGATGGCATAGCGCTGATCGTGGCCCTTGCGGTCGGTCACGTGCTCGATCAGGCTGTACGGTTTTCCGAGGTAATCACAGATCAGTTTCACGATATCGATATTGCGCATTTCGTTGTGGCCGCCGATATTGTATATCTCGCCGACTGTTCCCTTGCGGATGATAAGGTCGATCGCCTTGCAGTGATCTTCCACATACAGCCAGTCGCGCACATTCAGGCCTTCGCCGTAAACTGGAAGCGGCTTGTCCGCCAGCGCATTGGCAATCATCAGCGGGATCAGCTTCTCCGGGAACTGGTACGGGCCGTAATTGTTCGAGCAGCGGCTGATGGTGGTCGGAAGCCCGTACGTTCTGTGGTACGCTCCGACCAGAAGATCCGCCGATGCCTTGGACGTGGAATACGGGCTGGACGTGTGAATCGGCGTGTCTTCATGGAAGAACAGATCCGGTCTGTCAAGCGGCAGGTCTCCGTACACCTCGTCGGTCGAAACCTGATGATATCTTCCGATTCCGTACTTGCGGCAGGCGTCCATCAGAACCGACGTGCCAATGATGTTGGTCTCCAGGAAAATAGTCGGATTCTCGATTGAGCGGTCAACATGTGATTCCGCCGCAAAATTCACGACAATGTCCGGCTTTTCCTCCTCAAACAGTTTATAAACACCTTCCCGGTCCCGGATGTCCAGCTTTACAAACCGGAATCCCGGATCATCGAGCACACTCTTGAGTGTCTCCAGGTTGCCGGCATACGTCAGCGAATCCACGCAGATGATCCGGTCCTCCGGATGCCTCTTTCTCTCATAAAACACAAAATTGCTGCCGATAAATCCGGCGCCGCCCGTCACAATAATCTTCATATCAGTCCTCCACAATATATGCTGTGTATACTTAATTTCCTGTAACACTCGCATTGTATAAGGTGACGTAACGTCACTGTCAAGTGGCATATTCAAAAATTCTGTTTTTGATCAGGAAAAATAATGCTGTATTGTTTTTGCAATATCATTCGTACCGAGCTGCAGTGTATACGTTTCTTCCGTGATAATCAGATTATCTCCCGGAAAAATCTGATTGTCGGCATACTCCCGCAGCCGTGCGACGCTGTTCTTTGCATAGTCTCTGTCATCCATCATTCCTCTGTGTTCCCAGTAAACAATTTTCCTAATTGATCAGCCTGCGCTCCTTCTGCGGGAAGGCACAAATCAGATTCTGAATGCTGGCTGGCAGCCCGGCTCCCTTAATAATCATTGTCTCCAGCACTGCAATTTCCTGCCGAATCAATTTCAGTACCTTTTCATCATATCAGACGGCAATCCTTCCGAATATCGTATATAACCGGCTGAAAAGTGATAGAATAAGCACAATATTAGACACACATTATCAGAATGGAGGATTTCTATGACTAAGGCAAATGAACTTGCTCACTCTGTAAAAGATTATGTGATTCAGTACCGCCGCACGGTACATCAGAATCCGGAGCTTTCCATGAAGGAATTCAAGACAACGGACCGGATCTGCGAAGAGCTCGACAAAATGGGCGTTTCCTACAAGCGCATGGAGCCGACCGGCGTACTGGCTGAGATCAAGGGCGGCAAGGGCCCGGGAAAGACGGTACTTCTGCGCGGCGATATCGACGGCCTGCCGATTAAAGAAGACACAGGTCTGCCATTTGCCAGTGAGAATGGCTGTATGCACGCCTGCGGTCACGATACGCACAACGCCATGCTCCTGGGCGCGGTAAAGTGTATCAACGAAATCAAAGATTCCTTTGCAGGCACCGTGAAGTTCATCTTCCAGCCGGCCGAGGAAACCGGTGAAGGCGCCAGAGCAATGATCAAACAGGGCGTTCTGGAAGGCGTCGACTATATGTTCGGCACCCACATCTCTTCGGCTCTGGGAAGCGGCCAGGTGGCAACGATTGACGGCGCCATGCACGCGTCGGCTTTCTGGTTCAAGATCAAGGTGACCGGCCATCAGGCGCACGGCGCTGACCCTGTACACGGCATTGATGCCGCTGTCGCCGGTTCTGCCGTCGTTATGGCACTCCAGGACATGGTTGCCCGCGAATACGATCCGTTCGCACCGATGGTTGTCACGGTCGGCGATATCCAGTGCCCGGGCCGCTTCAACATTATCCCCGGCGAATACCGCATGGAAGGAACCATCCGCACATTCTCCCGCGAGATCAACAAGACACTCGAAGCGACGCTGAACCGCATCGCAAACAATGTGGCATCCGCATATCGCTGCAAAGCAGAAGTGGAAATCCACGAAGTTGCGGAAGTCAATATCAACGACCATGACGCTTTCAAGATCGGCTGGGCAGCAGCAGAAAAAGTAGCTCCAGGCCATGTGGAGAAAGCCATCCCGACAATGGGCGGTGAAGATTTCGCATACTACACGCCGTATGTCAAGACCTGCTTCTTCACACTGGGTGCCGAGCTGCCGGACAAGGACGGAAACGTCTACTCGCATCACACGCCAAAAGTTCTGTTTGACGAAAATGCGCTGGAAACCGGCGTCGCGCTCTACGTTCAGTGCGCACTGGACGGACTTGACGCCTGACTCAAAACACAGCGGTTTTAAGCGCCGGCCTTTCTTCCCGGGACCTTCCCGAGGAACAGGCCGGCGTCTTTTGTTATATGAAAACCGTCCTTAACCTTCTTCATGACAAATTCCCTGAACTCCCTGTACCTGTCAAGCAGCAGCCGGTTCTGGTTGCCGTGGCAGGACAGAATATACGCGATCAGCGGCTCCGCCTCTGAGATTTCAATCGCATCCTCATACCGGCGGCAGGTGATATCGTCAAAGAAAGGTGTCATGAGGGCGGCGCCATTTTCCAGGCCGAATTTTTCGTACAGATGATCGGCCGAAAGGACAATTTCAGGGTCAAATTCCTGCACGAGATCGGTCACTTCGTGCATATGCGCCTTGCCGTACGTGGCGGCAGCCAGACGCCCGCCCGGGGCAAGCACGCGGGCGATTTCTTTCAGAGCGTGGGGTACATCCTCACAGTAAAACAGCACATGGTCTGCAATCACCAGATCGAAGCTCCCGTCTTCCTCCGGAATATCCTGCGCATCAAAGACGCGGAAGGAAAAGCGCGGATCGCTCCCGAGATCTCTCTGCACAGCCCGGACCATTCCTTCGGACTTGTCTGTCAGTTCCACAGACACAGACGCGGGGATCCGGCCGGCATTTTCCGTCCAGAGCGCACCGCTGCCGCAGCCGATCTCCAGCACCCGCATGCCTTCTTTCAGGCCGCACTGACGGAAGACCCACGGGAACCACCCCTCGCGGTTCACCGAATAATCGCGGTGCAGACGGATTCTCGCATCGATATTGCTCGTGTTCACATACTGGGTTTTCAGCGACTCCTCCATCGACGTAAGGTGAATCAGGTCCAGCATGCTGCTCCACTCGATCCGGCTGCCCTCTTCCATCATCTGGATCGTCTCGTCCATTGCCGTCTGCATCTCGCGGATTTCCTCTGCCCGCTCAGACAAGAGTCTGCGCTGAATCCGCATGGACTGCAGAAGGACGGAAGCATCTGTCGAAGCCAGCGACAGCTCCCGGATCTCGGACAGAGAAAAGCCGAAATACTTAAATAAGAGGATCTGCTGAAGTCTCACCAGATCCTCATTTGTGTAAAGTCTTGCACCTCCCGGCGTTCTGGCCGACGGGTGCAGCAGATTCTCTTTGTCATAATACCGGAGTGTTCGCAGCGTCACATGCGCCTTCCGGGCAAATTCCCCTGATGTATAATATATCTCAGCCATCAAAACTCCCGCCAGCACAGAATGCAGGAAATCCATTTGTCATTTTCGTTCTGCTGATATTTTACCGTTTATCTGCACTTTTCTACAACTGCTGTCGAGAAAAGAATTGTCCGCACCGCCCCGCCGCGCTTATAATACATTCCGGCGGCTGCCGCCGGAAAGGATATGACAGATTTCATGATCGCCGTAACACTCGCAAGACAGCTTGCAGAACTTTTCTTTATGATGATGCTGGGAACAATCCTGCTCCGGGCGCACCTGTGCGATTCCAGCACAGCCAAAGGCCTCTCCGTCATTTGCATCTACATCGTTCTGCCGTGCATCATCCTCGAGTCATTTCAGATTTCCTACACCGATGAAATCCGCAACGGCTTCCTGCTGGCGCTGCTCGCAGCATTTCTGATCCACCTGATTCTCTTTGCACTCACCGCTCTCCTCGGGAAAATCTTCTCCCTGGATCAGATCGAAAAAGCGTCGCTGATCTACTCCAACGCCGGCAATCTCATCATTCCGCTCGTCACAGCCGTGCTCGGAAAAGAATGGGTGATTTACGCCAGCGCATTTATCACCGTGCAGAACATCTTCGTCTGGACCCATGGTGTCTCCCTCATCAGCGGGCAGAGGAAATTATCCATAAAGAAAATCCTGACAAATGTCAACATGCTTGCGGTTGCGGCCGGCATCCTGATCTTTTTCCTGCAAATCCGGCTTCCGGGCATCGCCACCGATATCATGAGCAGCATTTCCGGAACCATCGGTCCGCTCAGTATGATCATGATCGGCATAATCCTGGGTGGTGCCTCCTGGCGCAAGGTTTTCGGCAGCCGCCGGATATATCTCATCGGTCTGCTGAAGATGGTTCTCATCCCTGTCATCGTCCTGCTGTTTCTGAAATTTTCCGGGCTGGCCGGACTGGTGCCGGAAGGAAAAACGATCCTACTGATCAGCCTCTTTGCCGTCATCACGCCGTCCGCCTCCACCGTATCCCAGCTCGCCCAGCTCTATGACAACGAACCGGCCTATGCTGGTGCCATCAACGCCCTCACAACTATTTTCTGCATCCTGACTATGCCGGTGATGGTGTATCTGTACAGCCTGTAAAAATAAAGGTGTCTGCCATTGTTTTTAGCAGACACTTTTTATTACTTTCCTTATTCAGCTTCTGCCTCTCCTCCCATCATATAAACGGTAAGTGCCAGTATTCCCGTGCCGAGAAGGACCCACGGAAAGGCAGCTGACCAGAACGCAAGAAAATCTCCTCCGACCTGATACCCCGCCACGAGTGCGGCAGCATCGGCCGCTGCGATCATAATGCAGATCACCAGTGCGCGCACCGCCGGTGTCATGTTCATCCTCAGCGAATACTTTTTCAGCAGCTTTCGGAAACCAAGTCCGCAGTAAACAAGAGCTGCAGTATAAACACTTGCCAGAGCTCCCCACACGATAAAACTCGGGACCGGTTTTCCTTCCGAAACTTTCAGGATATACGAACAGTGGCTCGGCTGGGATCTTGGCAATGAGAAAAACGTTGTCACGATCTATCAGCGCAAGGGAAGCCTGATCGGGCTTACGTACTACCTTATTGACATGGAGATGATGCCAGCATTCCCCTGCTGGTTCGTGAAAGCATTATCGATACACATCATGACTGGGAACACCATCACCCTTGAAAATTCATTTGTTATACCAATATCCATTTTCATCTTTTTCGCGCGGATGAGATGCAGCGATCCTGCTTCTGTCTCCGACGATCCAGTAATCGCATACTTCACATCAGTTAGCAATAAATCAAAAAAATCTCAGATGATCTCATATCCGCTCTTCGTCAGCGCGTCCATCGCCCTGTCAAAGTTTTCCTGCTTTACCAGAATGTAATCCGTGTCAAATGTCGAAACAGCGAAGATCCCGATCCGATTTTCAGCCAGGATCGTCGATATTTTTGACAGGATCCCGATCAGCGAAAAATCAAGCGGCCCCTGGATCCGGAACGCCTTCCACCCGTCATCGCGCTCTGTGGTATTATCCGGCACATCTTCCGACCTGCACACCAGCGAATTTTCTTCATCTGTTCTGCCTGTAAAACAGAACGGTTTACTTAAGTCAACCTTCGAATAGTTCGTAACTTTGCATACGGAAAAAACACCGTCAATTTTCCTGATAGTCATTCCTGCACCACCACTTTTCTGCCGCCTCATTATGATGTCACTGTCCGCGTTTTCCGGTGACCAGGACTGGCTCAATTTTGATAACGGATAAACCCGGGGTCTCAGGATTACATTCCTGCAGGCCAGTTTCAACCATTCCCGGTGCCAATCCCTGCACCACCGCTTTGCATCTGAGCCGGACGTAATCAGCATACCACACGCCGTCCTCGCACAGCCGCGGGCGAAGCTCTTCCACCGCCTCGCGGATGATTGCCTCAGCCTCCGCCGCGGCGATCCCATCGAAAGGCGCTTTGACAAACATCCGGATCCAGTCATGAAGCCCGTCATCCCCGTCGAGCCTCGTCTTCCGGTCAAACAGTATCGCCATCCGCACCAGAAAACCTGCATTTTCCATCAAAGAAGCATACTCTCCGATCGACGGGAAAAAGAATGGAAAATGGTACTCCAGTCCGCGCCTCTCAAATGCCCGCCGGAGGCTCCCGTGAATCAGTGCATTATTGCCTTTTCCGCCCATCTCAAAAACGAACTGCCCGCCTGGCTTCAGCGCCCTGTATACGCAGCGCAGCATGTCGGGCTGTCTTCCCTCATCAATCCAGTGAAACACAGCATTTGAAAAAACAACATCCACCGGCTCTGCAAGCGCGAAATCACAGGCATTCCCCTGCACGAAACGGATTCCCTTTTGATCTTCCTTCGCAAAGTCTCCCTTCCTAATCCATCTGTCTCTTTTTACAACTGAAGGCAAACTGGAACTGGCCGCATGTAATGTTTTTGCCTTCTTTTGGTTTTGTCAGCGCATGATCTTTTCAATCGGCTTTCCTTTAGCCAGTTCATCGACCAATTTATCCAGATACCGGATCTTCTGCATTAACGGCTCCTTTATTTCCTGAACTTTTATTCCGCACACACTTCCCGTAATCAAATGACAATGCGGATTCATTTCCGGCGCCTCTGCAAAAAAAGTCCTGTAATCCGCACCTTTCTGCAGCTGCTGACTCAATTGCTCCTTCGTATATCCTGTCAGCCAGCAGATCAGTGTATCCACCTCATCTTGCGTTCTGCCCTTCCGCTCGGCCTTCGCCACAAGCAGCGGATATACTTTTGAAAATTTCATGGCAAATACTTTTTCATTATCCATACAGCCAGCCTTTTTCCCGCAATTCTTCCGAACTTCCGTTACCTGCCATCAAGAATTTTCAGGAACAGTTCGTTCAGGGGTTCCCATTCTGTTTTCGTATCAACAAGCGTATCAAACAGCATCGGCGGCGCTTTCCGGATGTCCCAGCCGGAAATATCAAGCACCTCGTCAAGCTCTCACTCAATCACGTCTCTGACTGGATCCAGCCGCAGATAATCTTCCTTGTTCCTTACATAAATAAACCGCACATCATAATCACTGTCCGGCGATTCAAATCCCCACGCTCTGCTCCCCGATTCAACGGCCAGTATGATTTTGACGTTCTCAGCCGCTTCTATTTTTCGAAGTTCTTCTTTAATCTTAGTAACCATCTCAACTGTTTTCACCCCTGAATATCTGCCATCTGATCCTGATAAAGCGGGTTGTTCATTATTTCGGGCGAATCGCCGGTGAATGCTTTGCCCGCTTCTTCGTCCCCCTGCAGCTGCTCTCCTGTGACCACCCAGTCGTCACCTCCGCCTGCACCCGAGATCAGCATGATCGGAATCTTGATCTTCGTCGCGTCATAATCCCAGAAGAGATTGTGCGCCAACTCTTTGTTCGTCGGAGAAAGCGCCACGGCTGTCTTATAGGTGCTGCTGTGCTTCGTGTCGGTAATCGCATTGATGACACCGACCCCGCCCTGCGAATGACCGACGATCCCTACATTGTCAAAGTCAATTTTCTGATAGAAGATGCTTTGCTTGTCTTCAATCTGTTCGTTTTCATTCATGCGTTCAAGGTAACGCAGACTCATTTCGGCGCCGAACGCATTCCAGGCGTTTTTCTCTTCCGTTCCGATCACGACAAATCCCCAGGAAGCGTAATGCTGCGCGACTGCCGGATACTTTGACAGCGGCGTGCCGCTGCCATTGCAGAGCACGATTACGGAATATTTTTTATTGCTGGTTTCCAGTTCTGTCGGGTAGTACACGATAAATTTTCCGAATTCAAGCAGGCAGGCGTCTTCATGCTTTGAAACCTCGCAGGCGCCATTTGCCATGTATTTAGCTTCGATCGCACCGCCAGTCTGGACCTTTTTCTGATAGTCCTTCGGGGCGGCCGGACGGCTGCCGAGGATTTTCAGAACCGCAAAACACAGAACGACGGCAGCTAAAAGAATAATACCGATAATCTTCATAACTTTTTTCATCCAGTATATGCATCCTCCGCTGTGTTCCTGAAGTTATGCTTTGCGAGTCTTTCTTCTTCCTCTTTGCTCTCGGGAATATCGATCCGTTCGATTTTGAACACGACCGGTCTTGTCCCGTCGTTGCAGCAGGCGATCATCATGCGCTCGTCATTGGTCCATCCGTGCATGATATTTTTCCTGAAGATCCGGGAAAACTTTCGTCTCCAAAACCGTTATCCTGCACTTATGTTTCATATGTTTTCCTCCGGACAAAAATCAGGCAATCAGCTTCTGCGCGGCAAATACCGCTGCCACTCCGCAAAGAATGCTCAGAACAGCGTAACAGAAAGCGGTTGGCGCGTGTCCGCTGCCGATCAGCTGATCCGTTTCGAGAGCAAAGGAAGAAAAAGTCGTAAACCCACCGCAGATTCCCACCTTAATAAACGTGACAAGCCGCGGGCTCACTGCGTTCTTCGCCGCGAGCGCCGCAATAAGACCGATCAGAAACGATCCGACTATATTAATGAGAAAAGTTTTAACGGGGAATCCATTTTCCGGCTGCACCGGGATCAGTCCGATCAGATATCTCCCCACTGCACCGCAGGCGCCGCCTGCAGCGACTAAAAGACAATTTATCATCTGTTCCTCCCTGCTTCTTCCAGGACAATTGCAAAGCTGAAGCGATAATACAGATCCTGCATCTTCCTGTATATTTTCCGTACCAGCAAAGTTTATTGTATCAAATGAAAGCTGTAGATTTCTATGCTTCTCTATCAATGGCTGCGCTTATTGTCAGTCGAAAGCTAAGCGATCTTGTCTCGGTTTCTGCACATGAAAAATTTTATAAATTAGATGTAATATTTATGTTGACATCTACATTGTAAGATGATATATTACAGTCATCAGCTGATCAACAAACAAACACCAAGATACAAATTGCTGAGGAGAAGAAATCTCCAGAAAGGATTTTAATCATGAAGAAGATCGCAGTCGCAGCAGCAGATGGCAGAGTCGCACGCAAGGTTATCACAGAGGCAGTCAACAGAGGATTTGACGTGACCGCATTCGGACGCAAAGATGAAAATATCACCGATGCGCAGCACTACTTCAAGAAGGACATTTTTGATCTCACCAAAGAAGACCTGGAAGGATTTGACGCCGTTGTCGACGCATTCGGCGCATGGACAGAGGAAACGCTTCCGCAGCATTCCACTACGCTTGCGCACCTCTGCGACGTCCTTTCCGGCACCGATACCCGTCTTCTGATCGTCGGCGGCGCGGGTTCTCTCTTCGTAAATCCGGAGCACACTGCAACAGTTTCGGAAGGCCCGGATTTCCCGGACGCATTCAAGCCGCTCGCTTCCGCTATGGCCGCAGCACTTGTTGAACTGCGCAAGAGAAATGACGTAAAATGGACCTACATCTCCCCGGCCGGCGATTTCCAGGCAGACGGCGAGAGATCCGGAAAGTACATCCTCGGCGGCGAGGAACTGACGCTCAATGCAAAGGGTGAGTCCATCATCTCCTATGCCGACTATGCGATCGCCATGGTCGATGAAATCGAGAGCGGAAACCACATTCAGGAGAGAATCTCCGTTGTAAGAGTTTGATTAATAAGGATTTAATGCACAAAAGATAACATATAGAAAAAGGGGCTGCTGCATATCAACAAATATGCACAGCTCCTTTCAATTTCGGTTCACACAAAACAAAGAGGCGAAGCATTTGTCATTTTCAGACAAAGCTCCGCCTATTATTACGCGCTAAAAGTGCTTTTAAAGGAAGCCAAAATTAAATTCTGCGTTCTGTTCCATTCGCGAATTTCAGCAGGAAAGAAACTGGTTCTTTGTTGATCGGACGTTCTGCGTCAAGCATGCAGTCATGCCCCGGGTAGATAAAGCGGGCCTCTTTTCGGATCCGTGCCTGGGACGCGAGGCTCTTCTCTCTGTCTACGCTCATGAGCGGTATGTTACCCCACATTTCATAGCGATTCTTGATCGCATCCGAGCAGAGGATCGTATCGTTTCCGCATTTCAGGCCGATAAGGCCTTGCGTATGGCCGGGCAATTCCATGACCGTGACAGCATCGGCAATCGCATCGCCTTCGGCGACAAACTGCACACTGCAGTTCCGCCGGATATATTCGCACGCAGCAACGTCATGATACTCATCCGGATGGGAAATGGCATTCTCCCACTCGGTGAAACTCATGAGAACTTTCGCGTTCTTGAAGAGCGGCAGATTTCCAACATGATCGAAATGCAGGTGACTGATGACGACATGCGTGATGTCGGAAGACGTCAGGCCTTGTTTTTTCAGGCTTTCCTTCAGCTGAACCGAGCATCCCCGTGAACCGCAGTCATAAAGGATCGTCTTCTCTTTCGCCTGAACCAGCACGACCGAGCTGTACCCGATGATGCCGAATTCCGTTTGAAAAGGCCTGCCTTCCAGAATATGTGTGATCTTCATAAGTTCAGTCGGCAAGATCCGTGCCGGTCAGATACTCATAGTACTGAACAATCGCGCTGTGATCCTTCTGTCCGCCGTCATGATTGTGAAGCCACTGGAAAATCTCCTGCACCTCGGCGGTCATCGGAACCGGCGCACCGACAGAATGCGCGCAGTCAAGGGCATTGTTCAGATCCTTGATGTGGAGATCGATCTTAAAGCCAGGCTTGTCATTGCCGGAAAGCATCATCGGAGCCTTTGCATCCATGACAGTTGATCCTGCCAGGCCTCCGCGAATCGCCTTGAATACGAGTTCCGGATCAACGCCGGCCTTCTTGGCAAGGATCAAGGCTTCGGACAATGCCTGAATATTGCAGGCAACGATGATCTGGTTCGCAAGCTTTGTCGTATTGCCGGCGCCGATCTCGCCGCAGCGCACAACGGAAGAGCCCATCGTCTCAAGGAGCGGCTTGTATTTCTCAACAACTTCTTCCTTGCCGCCGACCATGAAGCTCAAGGTTCCATCGATTGCCTTCGGCTCACCACCGGAAACCGGAGCGTCGATCATATCGATATTCTTTTCTGCCAGAACTGCAGCGACTTCCTTTGTTGCTACCGGGTTGATCGAGCTCATGTCGATGTAGACAGTGCCCGGCTTCATGAATGCGGCAACGCCCTTGTTGCCAAGCATAACCTCTTTAACCTGCGGGGAATTCGGAAGCATCGTCATGACGACGTCACACTGCTCGCCGATCTCCTGATAAGTAGCGGAAACAGCTCCGAGGGCTGCCAGCTCATCGAGCACATCCTGATGTCTTCCGTTTACGAGGACATCCGTGTAGCCGCCTTTGATCAGGTTCTTGACCATTGGCTTTCCCATAATTCCAAGACCGATAAATCCGATTTTCATGATTCTGTTCTCCTTTTCTCAAATAATGATTAATCTTCTATCAAAACCGCCTCGTATGCTTTCAGGCAGTCGAGAACGATTTTATTCTTTTCCACTGTGACCGTGCCGCCATTGTAAGCGGTGACCTTTTTGCCGGATGCGTCCACATCCAGGGCGATTCCACCGATCGGCAGCGGCTCAAAAAAGCTGTTTGCAAAACACCCTGAGGTATTCACAAGCTGAATGAGCTTAGCGCCTTCCCGCTTCAGAACCGTGATCTCGCACATCGGTGTACTTTCCGGTGCCAGATCCTTCGCGTTGCCAAGGTGGATCAGCACATCGCGAAGGAAGGCAAATGTGTTGTAATACCCCTGCTCGAAATAAAAGGTTCCGGCCATCCACGGGATATAAATTCCGATGCCCTTTCCGAAGCTCGTTTTGATAAGTCCTGGAATCTCAGACTTTTCCTTCGGATAGCAGACTTCCGGCGGACCGTAAAGCTGCTCCGGGATCAGGGCAAGAAGTGTCTCGCTCTTTTCCGGATCGGTGATCTCCGAAACGACCAGACTGCTTCCCGGCACGACATACCCCAGGCCTTTTTCCGCGCAGAGAGGAAGGGCTTCTTCATCCTTCTCTCTGATTTCGAAAATCGAAGACTTAAGGCCGGATCTCTTCTCCAGGATCTTTCCTACGCCGAGCGACTTCAGGGCATTCTCCTGTCTCGGCCGGTAGTTGGCTCCGTTGCAGCCGCTCTCTCCTGTGGCAATGAGCGTTCCTCCATTCTCGACAAATGCGTCAAACATCTGAGCCTGTTCGTCGGAAAGAAATCGTGTGTCGGCAAGAACGACGATTTTTTTCGACGCAAGGATTTCCGGCCTTACAGCTGCCAGCTTCATCTCATCAAAAGGAATGTGATTTTCCGTGAGAATCCGAATCCAGCCGCAGACTTCCTTGTCTTCTCTGGCAAGCAGCGGCTTATCGATGAGAAGCACATCGGCATCCGACTGCATTCCCTTATACAGCTCTTCATTTTTCGCGAAGAAGTCAAAGGCTTTTTGCGAAGCTCTGATGCCTGTCCGGTCCTTATGGTTGTCGAGCGTTCCCATAATGTAGAGACTTGTGCTCTTCGAATTCGCGAGGTTCTGCCACTGCCTCATCTCCAACAGAGCCGGAGAAACCGAAGAGTTCCGGTACTGAAAGCCCATGAAGTCGACAGAAGCGCTGTCGGCAACCATCCTTTTATCAATGCCACTCGTCTTTCTGGCATTGGTCGACGTCTGATAAACCCAGGCAGGCCGGTCCATGTCCTGATTGCTTTCGACCCGCTGGTAGTCAAAGCCGTTTACGGCAATGTTTTCATTGATTCCTTTCAGGAAGTTATAAAGCTTCAGTTTCTGCTTTTTGACGCTCTGGTTTTTAAAGGCGATATATCTCCCGTACATAGGATTTCTCATATCGTCTTTATCCGGAATTTCGCCGCCGAACTGTTCCTTGAAGAGCTTCTTACAGTTTTCGCAATGGCACGGACCATAGTAATGATAATCATAATCAACGACCATGAAGCCGCTCATGTTGCAGAAAATACCGTCAAAGTCATGCTCTTTGAAAAGCTCGCCCAGGATCTCGAAGATATATTTCTGCTGATATTCGCTGTTGACGCAGGTCTGAACGAAGCCGTTGTAATTGACTGCATTTCCGTCAGCGGTCCGGTAAGCCCAGTCCGGATGCTTTTCAAAGAGTCTTTCGCTGATCTTTGAAAAATCGCACCGGGCGATCACACGGATTCCTGCCTTATGGCATTCCTCAATGATCTTCTTTAGCGAATCGCCGTGCAGAAAATGGCTTTTCTCCTGAAAAGCAAGCTTCGTATCATAACTTGCTATGATTCCCGCCGCATTCAGCGTGACGACCGTCGCGTGATAGTCTTTCAGACTGCGCGCAAACCGGGCAGCATCGATATCTTCCATGTCGATCTCGCGCAGATTGGTCTGTACCATCCGCCACGGATAACCGCCCCACCAGCCCTTATTTTCCGCCATATCGGGCCCTCCTTTACTTCTTGAAGTCATTATAATTTGACGCCGGCACACTATATATATTCATATTCGGTATTTTATATTTGACTTGATTCTAATGCGCTGATTATCTAATATTGATATATCAAAGCCATTGCAGGTATCTTCAATCTGGTCTCTTCTTACTATAATGTCGGTAAAGGAGGAGATACAGATGCGTAAAATCAAGAAAGTTGTATCTACCGTTTGGTATAATAAGGAAAACTACCACGAATTAAGAAATGTTTTCCCGGATGCAGAGTTTGTCTATGTCGATTTCTATGACAAGAAAAAACTGGCTGCCGAGGCAAAGGACGCCGATGTCGCGATCCTTCTCGGGGATGTAGACGACTGCCTGCTCGGGGACAACAGCCTGAAATGGATCGCCTGCGATCATGCCGGACTGAATGGCTCCGCAAGAGATGAAGTCTTCGCCAAGAATATCATTGTCACCGGCGCCGCCGGGAGAAGCGCCCCGGTTCTTGCCGAGCATGCCGTGTATTTTATGCTGCAGTCCTGCTATCACACAAAGGAACTGCTTGCCGCTCAGGCAGAGGGCCACTGGGGCGTGGACGGCTCGAACAAGTGGAAAGGTCTCTACGGCCGGAAAGTCGGTATTATCGGCATGGGCAACAACGGACGGATGCTCGCCGACAGGCTTCATGCATTTGGCATGAAGATTTATGCCTTCGATAAATTCCCGATCAAGGGATTCGATTATGCTGAGAAAAAGCTTGTCGGAAACAACGGCGACACCATCGATCCGATCTTAAGCGACTGCGATTTCGTTGTGCTGACGCTCGCTCTCACCGATGAGACCCATCACATGTTCAACGCCGAGACCTTCAAGAAGATGAAGAGCGACGCCTTCCTGGTAAATATCGCCCGCGGCGGAATCGTAAACACGCAGGATCTGATCGATGCTCTGAACAGTCACGAGATCGGCGGCGCAGGGCTGGATGTCCTTGAGGAAGAGCCGCTCCCGTCTGACAACCCGCTCTGGAAGATGGACAATGTCTACATCACGCCGCATGTGACTCCGCAGGTTCCGAACCGCGCCGGCAGAAGTATTGAGATCATCCGTGAAAACGCGCGGCGCTTTGAGGCCGGCGAGCCGATGCTCAACACCTTAAAGGAAGCCGACCGCTTCGGCAGCAGCGATCAGAAAAGCGGATTCGCACGACTGACCAATTCCAATATGCCGGTCGAACAGATCCGGAAACTGCCGCTCGAGAAATACCTCGGCGTCAGAGGCTGGACCGATCCTTCCGAATGGAATTACGTAGATAAAAAATAATATAAAAAGGAAAATCGTATGGGTGAAAACGATCTGACTACTTCTGACATTGATTATCGTGTCGACCTTCTGACCGAACTGCTTCAGTGCAATGGGCGAATGTATATTTCGAAATACAATTCCGAAGGAACGCTGCTCGCCAGTAATTCACCCTCGATTTTCGACACGCTTCTGCGTTCCTCAGGGCTTCTCAATGAAGCCCTTCTTTTTTATGAAAAATCGCAGAAGCCGCTGGTCCTCACCAATGTGATCGGAATGATGTGGTCTGTCATCTATCACCGCAGCGATGAGGAACAGACACTTTTTCTGTATGTCATGGGTCCTGTCTTCTCGAGCGGTTTTTCCGAAAAATCTCTGATGAATTTCTATGCTTTCCGCGCAACAAAAGACAGCTGGAAGGTCAAGCTGATCGAATATCTGAAATCTGTCCCGACGCTTTCGGCCACGGACTTTTTCAAATACACCCTGATGCTGCACCGCTCGGTCAATAACGAATATCTGAAACCTTCCGATATTATCTTTTCCAATCTGAAAAAGGATGAAACAGCGGCTTCAGAAACCCGTGAAATAGATTATGCCGATTACTGGAACAAAGAAAATACCATCATCAATTTCGTCCGGACCGGCGATATCTATTACAAGAGCAAAATTCCTTCCGCATCCTTCAGTCTTCAGAATATTCATCCCGCTACAGAAAGGGATCTGGAACGAATCCGTCAGTACACGATCGCTTTCATCGGGCAGTGTGTCCGCGCCGCGATCGACGGCGGTCTCTCACCGGACACGGCATTCGGCCGCGGCAACGTCTATATGAATAACCTCGCCACATCAAAGACCTTTGCCGAACTCATGTCAGTCTGCCATTCGGGCTTTGAGGATTTCCTGAATTCTGTTCACGATGCGAAAAAGATGCCGGAACATTCTGACGCGATCAAAGCCTGTATCGCCTATATCAAGTCCCACCCGGATGAGCCTCTCGGCATCGAATATCTGGCCGAGAAGATCGGTTACAGCAAATACTACCTTTCCAAAAAATTCAAGGCTGAGGTCGGAATGAGCGTGAATTCTTACATCAAGAAAACAAGAATCGAGAAAGCCGCTTATCTTCTGGTTTCCGATAAAATGGATATTCAGGACATCTCCGATCTTCTGCATTTCGGCAACCGCAATTTCTTTACCAAAGTCTTCAAGGAAGAGACCGGCATGAATCCGGCCGCTTACCGGAACTCTCACAGAAAGCGTCTGTGAAAAAGATGCCTTTCTGGCAGCCGTTTACTTTTAATCCTCAACAGAAAAACACCCCGGCTTTCACCGGGGCGTTTTCTTTATCCATGAGCTTTATTGATTTTTCTTAGCTTTTCTCTTCGCTTTTCTGGCCTGTTTCTTCGCTTTCTTTGCAAGATATTTCTGATTCTCTTCCTCGAAATTCAGATGTTTCTTTTCGCATCTCTCATGAAGTTCCTTAATTCTTGCCTCTTCCGCTTCAGCCTGCTGCTTTTCGATTTCAGCCTTCTGCTGCTCCTGCGGGGAAACGTACTCGATACCCCTGGCAGCGCATTCCGCTTTCTTGCGTTCCGTCAGAGCATTTGTCACGGTTGGCATCTCGCGCTCGATCTTAAAGAAGAACAAGAAGAGGACGAGGAACATCAGCGCGGTGAGAGCGATCGCGCCCTGATAGGAGAAGTTGATCCAGTTTACGGCATTTGCATTCTGATCGGCGTAAAGCGCAACGCCTTTTGCCGATTCTCCGATCTTCTGCGGTGTGATGTACCGGGTCGCCATCAGGCCCAGATTGAAGAGACCAAGGCCCATGCCGTTGGCCAGGGAATGCATGAATCCGACAAATGCAGCTGTGATACCTTCAACACGGATTTTCTTTGAGTACTCGACGTAGTCGATTACATCACCGGTAAAGCTCATCATCGTATATATGTAGGTCATAGATCCCATGCCGGAAAGTCCTGTTCCTATGTAGATAGGAAGCGTCTCTCCAGGGTTCAACAGAGCGAGCAGCGCGCCGGCCAGAGACATAGCAGCACCGATGATATTCATCTTCGTGCGGCCGAATTTGTTGATCAGAGGAATGATCACGAAAAGCATGGGCCCCATCGGAGCCATAGAGATCATCGTAAATTTTGCCTGGATCGATGCATAGGAACCATAGGCATTTCCTTCAACGACCCAGCCGGAATAATAGACCTGAGACACGGATCTCATGGCATTCAGCACCTGATAAACAAGGATCATGATGATGAACATCACCCAATACTTGTTCTGCAGGCAGGCCTTGAGCTGTGTCATGAAAGGAGCTTCTTCGACCTTTTTACTTGTCTCAGCTTCCTCGGTACTGCGGCGTTCCTCTGTGATTCTCTCACGGGTGAAGAAGTACTGAATGAAGGTGAGCGGAACCGCAATGCAGCACATGATCGCCATGCAGAGCATATATCCGGATTTTGTATTGCCGTTGGTCAGAGAACATACGGCCTGAAGGATCGTCGGGAACAGAATAGAGATCGTTCCGGTTCCCATGTTCTTCGTGATCTGTCCGGCGATCGAGTTCTTGGAACGCTGCTTTACATTGCGTGTAGAAAGCGCTGCCGAGAGCTCATACGGCATATACCACATGGTATAACCGATCGAGTAGAACAGGTTGTAGGAAATGACGATCCATACCGCCTGTGCTTTTGCACTCATACTTGGAGTACAGAAAAGCATCATCATGCTGATGACAATGATTGGAAGTGACAGAATAAACCAAGGTCTTAATTTACCCTGTTTACAAGTCGTCTTATCGACGAACTTGGCCATAATGACATTCGTTATGGCATCCAGCAGCTTGGACAGGATCGGGAAAAGCACCATGAATGAGGTGACCCACAATCCCTTGCTGACCGTGAATCCAAGTACGTCGGTCAAATACTGGTTGAAATAACTGTTTACGATGGACTGCAGCATCATGACGCCAAATGGCCCGACTACATATCCAAGGATGCGTTCGGACATCTTTACGTTGGCCGATGTCGCTTTCGTATCCCAGAAATGCGAACGGAACATGCCGTCAAGCAGTCCCTTCTTTTGTTTCGTTGCCTCCATGAATTGTGAATGGTGATTCTTCGCAAGAATCACCCGTTCCCCCCTTTCTTTTCATTTCCAACTTTGGTTTGAAACAACTTGTGCACGACCCGAAGCTTCACTGCAATCGTGCTTTCTTTACAGATACTGTAACATCGCCCTATTCGCTCAGAAATATCTGTATTCACCTGTTTATATTTAATTTGTGTATGTTTTTCTATTTCGCTAATCTGAATATCTTCAGGCTACTTTGTGTATTTTCACAGGATAAGCCGCTAAAAAACGAAGCATTTGTCATTTTCAGACAATGCTCCGTCTTAAAAGTTAAATCCTGCATTCCATTCCGGCAGACAGTATTGGTATCACTTATCAGCTCTCTTGTTTGGAACGAGATGTGCAGATATTAAGATTTGCCACTTAAAATATTAATTCGCGGCGCTGTTATACGAATCGTCCAAATATAAACTGAAGCCAAGGACTGATTGAATGTCCCGCTTCAGGGAAAGGATTTGCCATGATTGACAGTGAACTCTGCATACCGACCCGGCTCGTCTTCGGACGTGGCAGGTACCGCGAGATCGGAAAATTTGTAAAGGGTTTCAGCGATAAAGTTCTTCTGCTGTATGGCGGCGGCAGTATCAAAAAAACCGGCGTATATGAAGGCGTGACGGACTCCCTGCGGGAGCAGGGGATCACCTGGACCGAGCTTTCCGGGATTACATCAAACCCAACGCTTGAAATCGTGCAGAAAGGCATAAAGATATGCCGCGAAAAAAGTATCGGCATGCTGCTTGCCGTCGGAGGCGGCAGTGTGATCGACACGGCAAAAGCCATCGCCTGCGGCCGTCTTTATGACGGCGACGTCCGGGATTTCTTCTGCGGCAGAAAAGAAGTCGCCAAAGCGCTTCCGATCGCTGTTGTTCTGACAATCCCGGGGACCGGCAGCGAGGTCAGCGGCAATGCGGTTTTGACCAATACGATCAATCATGAGAAGCGCTCGGCCATCAGCGACCTGCTTCGCCCCAGACTTTCCATACTGGATCCTTCACTCTGCACCACCGTCCCGAAGAATCAAATCGCAAACGGTGTGTACGACATGCTCTCGATGTTCGTTCAGTTTGCCATCAATGTCATGGGAGTTGGCGGTGCGCTCCGGGATCAGAAAGAAACGGCTCTTGAAGGAATTCGGGCGCTGGAAAGATTCAGTAAGCGTCTGGGGCTGCCGCAAAGACTCTCTTGAACAAAGAATTAGCAGAAAAATACGGTGTTGAAGGTCTTGGTTCCTGTCCGTGCAACAAGCCGGGTCAGGTCTATATCTCGCACGGCGGTCTCAAACCGGACGATCTGTGCGATGACGCATGGCTTGCCTTTGAGCGGTTTGTCTTTGCCATGGCGCACGGAACCAACGAGTTTTTCCCCGACTGGATCCGGGTACCGAAGACCACGATCAACTGCTGCAATGACGGGATCCGCCCGGCTATCTTCCGTCTGGAAGCAATCGATCCGAATGAAACGGATGCTGCAGACACAAAGTCAAAAGCCTGAAATATCCGCACAGGCTTGAGCATAACAATCTGAAATAAAAGGAGACAGAACAATGACAACGAAAAAGATTGAACTTTCCGAAATCACAAAAAGAATCGACCCGATCGTCGGGATGCGGGACAACTGGTATCTGGTGACCGCTGAAGCAAACGGAAAGATTGACGCGCTGACCGCCGGCTGGGGTGCTTTCGGGAACGTATGGGAGAAAAGAGTTGTCACCGTTTACATCCGGCCGCAGAGATATACGAAGGAATTCATGGACGCTTCCGGCAGATTTACGCTGACATTCTTTGAGGGACACCAGCAGGAGCTTCTGTATATGGGATCGCATTCCGGAAGAGATGTCCCGGACAAGATCGAAAAGGCCGGCCTTACCCTGATCCACGCGGAAGGCAGGCCGACGTATGCGGAGGGCAAATACATGCTTGTCTGCAAAACATTGTACCGCCAGGCGCAGAAGCCGGAAAATTTCGTGGATCCAAGCTTTGCTGAAGAGACATTCCCAGATCACGACTATTCCGTTATGTACATCGCGGAAATCGAAGCCGCTTACGAACTCATCAAGTGACGCTCTGTCCATTTGTTTTCTGCCAGCTTCTCGGCGATTCGCCGGCCCATCCCCGGAACGCCTTATAGAAATTCGAGGTGTTGTGGTAGCCGATCATGTCGGCGATCTTTTCGATGGACAGGTCGGTATTTCTCATTAACAGCTGCGCACGTTTCATGCGAAGCTCAAGCAGGATCTCAGAGAAAGTCTTCCCGGTCTTTTTGTGAAGCATCGACGAGATATAGTTCGGGTGATAGCCGAAGTGAGAAGAAAGACTCCCCAGCGTGGCGTCGTCAAGATGACTGTCGATCCAGCGGACCATCTCCTCTTCCGTTCCTTGTTTTTGATCCTCTTCCTTCTGTTTCCCGTGTTCTCTCGCCAGATACATCATCAGCGAAAAGATCATGGGTTTCAGGATCTTCTGTGTATCTTCTTTCTTGTTTGCATACTCGACAAGCATCAGGTCCAGCAGATCCCAGATCGGAGAGGATTTTTCCAGTTTCAGGTGAATGTACTCGTCCGAATATTCATTAAACTCGGGATCAAGGAAAAATTTCAGCAGCATCGGATCAGATGAAAGCGGTGCGAGATATTCATTGAAAAAGACAGTCTTCCGGATCAGGATTCCGGGTATCACAATGTCGCTTTCACTGCTGCTGCGCAGCGCATAGCCACTGAATGGCTGACCGATATAGCAGTCTCCCTCCTGAATCAGCGTCTCCTCATCGTAGCGGGAACTGAGCGCATGATAGTCGCCTTGCATCGCAAAATTGATAAAGAAGAAGTCCTGGCGGTGAAACCGCTCCTGAATACGTTTCCCCTTAAACACGCAGAGCATCACATCCTCGTTCTCCTCTCCGAGCCACTGCGAAATCAGCTCCAGCCGTCCCGAAGACGGATCCGGACGGAAATTCCAGTTGAGATTCGGAAAATCCGCCCCGAGCTTATCCACAGCTTCCCTGATTTTCTCCTGTTCCATGACAGACTCCTTTCGGACACGTACATGAAGATTTGGCACACAATATATTAACATGCGGCGCTGATAAAAGACAGGAAAAACGATACCCTGATTATTGTGAACTCTGCATTTGAGTTCCACTAAAAGTTCCCACAGGGGGAACAAAATCCCCGGAGACCGCATAAATACGTACTTTTTCTACTTGCATTGAGAGCAAAAGTCTGATATATAGTGCAACAGGT
>OMUP01000041.1 GCA_900314255.1 uncultured Lachnospiraceae bacterium
GTCAACGAGACACCGGTTGTCTATCATTGGAAATACAAGATGGAAGATTTTGAGCTATCAATTGGTGTAGCTAATTAATTTACGTTCTACTAGGTGAGGAGGCTCTCGTGGTACAGAATCTCACGCATCTGCGGGAGAAGGGCGAGACAGCTTTCGGTCGGCTCTACGCCTTCATGTTTCCGGATAAGAAGAGGAAAGCCGTAGTACGATTCAAGCGATGCGATCATGCGACTTATGCCCGACGGGGTAAAGCCGGATTTCTGCGCAGCCTCCGTGATGTTCTTATTTTCAATGACAAGGAGCAGAGTCCGAAGTTTTTCTGTATCCATGCGCTTCCTTTCGTTGAGCATTTGTCAAGTATTTATTGACATACTTTCGTTTTACTCAATTGTGTTTTCAGCATATCATAAACTCGTTCAGAGATGCAGGAAAGTATCGGAGTTCAGATGAAGGCACTGGGAATCGAAAGAGGCAGAACGCTGCGCAGGAGCGCGAAGTTCATCAATGATTATACAGGCAGATGATGATCCTCATGCTGCCGCTGATCGCAAGCAACATCCTGCAGCAGCTGTACAACACCATCGACAGCGTCGTGATCAGCCGGTTTACAGATGAAAGCAGCTTCGCGGCGGTCGGCATCACCTCGTCTGTCATGAACCTTTTCACGTTTTTCCTGGTCGGCGCGTGTACCGGCATTTCAGTGCTTTTTTCGCAGAGCTTCGGAAAAAGGGACAGCCAGGAACTTAAAAACACATTTTTTCAGTCCTTTGTCTTCGGGCTTGCGATTTCGGCCGTTCTGGCGGTATGCGGAATCGCGGGACTGAACGTGATCTGCACTTTAATCCGCGTTCCGGCGGCACTGACATCGCTTGTAAAAGTTTATCTGGCAGTTGTGCTGACCGGACTTCCGGCCACCTATATATACAACCTGTGCAGTGCGCTTCTGCGGAGCGCCGGACATACGGCCGTCGTTCTCATCGTTCTTCTGGTGTGCGTGATCGTCAACACCGGGCTTGATATTTTCATGGTTTACACACTGAGGCTGGGAATCTTCGGCGCGGCACTGGCCACGGTTGTATCGCAGATCATGTCGGCCGTTCTGTGCTTCCTCGCGATAAAGAGACACTACCCGCAGCTGATGTTCGGGAAAGACGACCGCCACCTTGACAGATCGACGATCGGCCGGATTTCAAGATTTGCCGGGTTGACGGCGCTCCACCAGTCGGGTCTTTATATCGGAAAGCTGATGGTGCAGGGAATCGTAAACACAGCCGGCCAGTCGGTGATCGCGGGATTCACTGCGGCGACGAGACTCGAAGGCTTTGCGAATTCCTTCGGCGACAGCGGATGTGCGGCCACGGCTGTATTTGTCGGCCAGGCGTACGGAGCAGCAGACAAAAAGAAAGAAGAAACGTATTACCACAGCAGTCTGAAAATCCTGTCCGCGATGGGCGCTCTCTGCTCGGTTCTGCTCTTTTTCACGGCTTCTCCGGCATCTGCGCTCTTCTCCGGTGCGGGCGCCGAGGCACTTGCGGATTCTGTATCCTATCTGCGTATGATATCTGTTTTCTACCTGTTCTGTTTTACCGGCAACACATTCGCCGGGTACTTCGACGGAGTCGGGAAGGTGCAGATACCGTTCATCGGCGTGGCAAGCCACATTACTATGCGGATTATTCTGTCCGCTCTTCTGATACAAAGAATGGGACTGCCGGCGGTCGCTTTTGCTTCCGGCACAGGCTGGGTATATGTCAATATATTCTGGTCTGTTTTAAAGCGGCACTTTGCAAAAGATGCAAAAGGCGCGGGAGCTCTGCGCTCATCCGCGTCCGCCGGTTCAACGGAGGCATGAACTGCGTCTTCCGGCTTCCGCCTGAAAGGTTTCATTCATTTTCCACGTTTCGTTCTGTCTGTACCCCCAGACAGTTCGTCAGTCTCTCTTGCCAGGGATAAAGACTGAAAGAAAAACAGGTCTGCGGCAAACACCGGCCGCAAGCCTGCTTTTTCTGTGAGCTTTTCAGCAGTCTGTCAGTTCCAGTTCCATCTGAACATGCGGGATGCCGTCTTCCAGGAATTCGTCAGATATCACCTTGAATCCTTCCTGCTCATAATAGCCGACAGCATATTTCTGCGCCTCGATATAGATTTTGCGGCAGGGCATTTTCTCCCGGATCTGCCGGAGGCCTTCATGGAGAAGCTTTCCGCCAAGTCCGGTTCCGTGCTTCAGCGTCAGCACCCGTCCCATCTGCACGACGTCCTTTTCTTTATAGAATACCCTGAGATATGCCGTGACTGTCTTTCCTTCCTCGCAAAAAACATGAAGGCTCCTGTAATCCAGATCATCCATGTCCTGGTAGACACAGTTCTGCTCTACGACAAAAATGGCTGATCTCGCCTTCAGAATTTCATATAATTCGACCGTCGATAATTCATCAAACTTCCTTGCAATAAACTGCATGTGTATTTCTCTCCTGTTCTGAACAATCTGTTGATTTACTGTACCATATCCGCCCCGCAGAAAAAACCGCCGACAGGAACTCATGCTTTAGCATTGTCATGACAGAATTTTCCCTGAATCCCCATTTTGCGCTCAATTTGCCATATAATGTCTGTAAAAGGCCGGCTGGGTGGTGATCTGCGGAATGTTCAAAATTATTGACGGGAATTTCAGAGATGGTCAGTACAGTGATGAAAAATTTCTGGACAACTGGCCGATGCTTTATATTCTGGAGAACGGAAAGCAGGCGTACATCGGGGAATCGACCCATGTGAAGACCCGGATGACACAACATGCCACGGCGCAGGAAAAAAGAATCTTCAGTACGGTTCACTTCATCTATTCCAGCCATTTCAATCAGTCTGTCACATTTGATTATGAGTCCAAGCTGATCCAGTATATCGTCGCCGACGAGCTCTTTGAGGTCACAAACAAAAACGACGGGATCGCCGACAAGCAATACTATAAAAAGAAAGAGTATGATGACGAGTTTGCCATTCTCTGGAGAAAGCTTCAAAAAGAAAAGCTCGTAAAGCACTCCATTGAAGAGATTGAAAATTCCGATCTGTTCAAATACTCGCCCTATAAAGAGTTAAATGACTGTCAGCGGGAGACGGTGGATCAGATACTGGAACAGATCAAAGAAGGCAGGTCCGACAGAATCATTGTCAGCGGAATGCCGGGAAGCGGCAAAACGATCGTGGCGGTATATCTTTTGAAATACCTTGCTGACAGCGACGAGTATGCGGGAAAAGATATAGGATTTGTCGTTCCGCAGACCTCCCTGCGGAAAACGATGAAATCCATCTTCAAAAGCATCTACGGCCTCCGGCCTTCCCAGGTCCTCTCCCCGTCCGATGTCACGAAAAAGAAGTATGATATTCTGGTCGTTGACGAAGCGCACAGACTGCATCAATATAAAAACATCTCATACATGGGCGCTTTCCGGAAAAATTGTGAACAGCTTGGTCTTTCGACCGACGCCGATGAGCTTGACTGGATTCTGAAGCAGTCACGCGTCTCCATTCTCTTTTATGACAGCAATCAGGTAGTCGGTCCTTCCGGAATTGATGTGCAAAGATTCAACCGGAAAATCGAGAGGGAAAAAGCCCGGCACAGAATCGTCACGTATTTTGATCTGATCACACAAATGCGAGTAAAGGGCGGGAATGACTACATCGATTTTATCAAAAGCATTCTCACCGGAACATGTTCCCGCAAATATACTTCTGACCAGTATGACTTGAAACTGTACGGCGATTTCCGGAAATTTGAAAGCGACATGTACGCAAAGGAAAAAGCAGAGGGGCTCACCCGGATGATTGCCGGATATGCATGGCCGTGGATCAGCAAAAATGACAAAACGAAAAAAGATATCGAAATCCAGGGTGTGCAGAGAATGTGGAACCACTGTACAGAAGGGTGGGCTCATTCACCTGAGGCTATTGATGAAGTGGGATGCATCCATTCGATTCAGGGATATGATCTGAATTATGCATTTGTCATCCTGGGGAACGATATCGGATACGACAGTTCGAAGGGGATCATCGTTCATCCGAACTGTTATTTTGATCAGAACGGCAAAAAGACAGCTGATTACGATGAGCTTCTTAAATATATCAGACATGTATATTACGTTCTCCTGACCAGAGGGATTAAGGGGACGTATCTTTACGTGTGCGATGATAATCTGAGAAACTATTTGAGCAGATTTATAGAAATGGAGTAACGATGAAGCAGGAAACAGCAGACAGAATCCGCAAATTCACGCAGGACCGCGACTGGGATCAGTTTCACTCGCCGGCAAATCTGGCCAAGTCAATCGTCATCGAAGCGGCCGAATTACTGGAATGCTTCCAGTGGTCCGATGAAAACTATGATTTACAGCATGTAAAAGAAGAGCTGGCTGACGTTATGATCTACTGTCAGGATTTGCTGGATAAGCTCGGCCTGGATGCCGACGAAATTCTGAACATGAAAATGGCGCAGAACGAGTCAAAATACCCTGTTGAAAAAGCGAAGGGAAAATCAGCCAAATACGATGAACTGTAATCCGGCGGGGCCCGACGGTTTTCTGCCGGCATGAACAAATTTATGCACTGATAAACATAAAAGAGAAAAGGAGAACGAAAATGGATGCTGCAAATGAAAAATGGCCGGATCCGGCAGGTGTGATTCCGGTGACGGACAAGAAGCCGGATGACGCCAATGTCAGCACGAGGAGATATCTTGACAGTCTGCAGGTGGAGATGCGGCTGATTGACTCGGTCAAGCCGGATCTTGGCGTGGAGATTTTCGGCAGGAAGTACCGCACGCCGATTATGATGCCGGCTTTTTCGCACCTGAACAAGACAGATGCAGGCGGGCGGCTGCCGATGTCCGAGTACGCCGCGGCGGCAAAAGTGCTCGGAACGCTGAACTGGGTCGGCATGGAAAGCGATGAGACATTTGCGCAGATTGTAAAAGAAGGCGCGGACACGGTCCGGATCATCAAGCCTTTTGCTGATCACGACCGGGTTTTTTCTGAGATGGAATTTGCCAGGAAGTGCGGCGCCGTTGCCGTCGGAATGGACATCGATCACATCGCCGGCAAGGGCGGCGGATATGATGTGGTCGACGGCGCGCCGATGGGCCCGGTTCTTTTCGCCAATCTGCGTGAATATGTTAAAGCGGCCGGACTTCCGTTCGTTGTGAAAGGCGTGCTTTCTGTGTCGGATGCCGTCAAAGCGCGCGACGCCGGCGCCGCTGCCATTGTTGTCTCGCATCATCACGGCCGGGTTCCGTTCGGCATCCCGCCTGTTTCCTGCCTGAAGGCGGTCAAGGCGGCACTTGCCGGAAGCGGAGTAGCTGTTTTCTGCGACTGCTCCATCGAGAGCGGATACGATGCCTACAAGGCACTGGCTCTGGGAGCGGATGCCGTATCCGTCGGCCGCGGAATTCTGATGCCGCTTCTGAAGGAAGGCCGGGAAGGCGTGATCAAAAAGGTTGACTCCATGAACCGCCAGCTTACTGAAATGTGCATGTACACCGGCGTCCACGACATGAAGTCCTTTGATCCGACTGTGTTGCACATGCCAGAAAAAGAATTCTGAAAGTGCGCTGTCTGCCGGCTGCCGGGGTCTGTGCGATGCCAGGCGTGCACGGTGACACGCGCACGCAGTTGACGGGCGCACGACATTGGCAGGCGCACGCATCGGCGGGGGCTCCCGGATCTTTTGAACAGACAGCGGTCTGCATGCGGGCAGGTACTCCGATATGAGTATCTGCCCGTATTTTCATGCCGGGACCATTTGCCATGACAAGTTCTGATTCATGCTGTATAGTAAACTTCCGGGGGTAAACAGCATGAATTCTGTTTTTGATACAAGGCACTTATACCGCAGTTATTTCAAGATGGCATTTCCCGTGGTCCTGGGTCTTGTCGTTTCACTGATCTACAATCTCGCGGATACATTTTTCATCGCGCAGACAAACGACACGAACCTGATTGCGGGCGTGTCCTTGTGTTCGCCGGTATTTACGACGCTTATGGCTTTCGGAAATATTTACGGTCAGGGCGGAAGTTCTCTCATTTCCCGTCTGCTCGGGCAGAATGATACGGAAAGCGTCAGACGGGTCAGTTCTTTCTGCTTTTACATCGCGCTTGTCACAGGGCTTGTTCTGGCTGTTTTGATGTCGATCTTCAACCATCCGATTCTCATGCTGCTCGGAGCGGACTCTGCGACACTTCCGCACGCGTTTGACTATTATATTGTTCTGGTCATCTGCGCGCCTGTCATCGTGCTGAGCTTCATTCATTCCAATCTTGTGCGCTGTGAAGGGATGGCCACCTATTCGATGATCGGCACGATCATCGGCGCCATCGTCAATATTATTCTTGACCCTATCTTAATTTCCGTTGTCGGAATGGGTGCCATGGGCGCCGCCATCGCGACGGTCATCGGCTATCTGTGCAGCGTGCTTTATTTTCTCCGGCTGCTGCACAGGAAAAAGACCTGCCTGTCCGTCAGTCTTTCGCACTGTCATGTAAAGGCGGCGGAAGTACGTCAGATTATGGGCGTCGGCATTACGGCGGCTCTCAGCAATCTTATGCAGAGCTTGTGCATCATCGTGGTAAATCAGTTTCTCCTTCCGTACGGAAATGACAAAATTGCCGCGATGGGCATTGTACTGAAGATCAATATGATCGCACAGCTGATCCTGACAGGCTTTGCCTTCGGCGGCGTTCCGCTGTTCGGATACCTTTACGGCGCCGGAAAGCGCAATGAACTGAAGCGCCTGGTGAAATTCTGCGTGTCCTTTATGTCTGCGCTGTCTCTCGCATTCACGGCTTTTCTCTGCCTGGCTGCGACGCCGCTTATGGGAGCTTTTGTCCGGGATGCCTCGATCATCGCCGCCGGCTCTGTGATGCTTCGCTGGCAGGCCGCGACAACTGTATTTGCGGGAATTGTTCTGTTATTCACTGTTTTATTTCAGGCTTCCGGCATGGTCGTCCCGGCCTTTATTCTTTCCATCAGCCGCCAGGGCGTCGTCTTTGTCGCCGCACTTCTGATCTGCGTGAAACTGTTCGCCTATAACGGCGTACTGATGGGGCAGGCTGTTTCGGATGTCATCAGCTGCATCATCGCCGCCGCGCTGCTGGTGCGGTACAATCCGATGCGGTAGGCGGCATTGCCGGAGATGATTTTGCGCTGGGGACCGGCCACGGGCAGCCACGGCGCACCGGAAATCAAGTCGGGCGGTATTTCCGGTGATGATTTCGGCCCTATCCTGGCCTTCTCATCACCGGAATAATCCATTCAGCGATTTCCGATGACAATATTGCCTTAAATCGGCCAATTCAGGCACCGGATATTACTTGTTTTTATTCTCCGATGACACTCACGGCCTGAATTGCCCGTTTGGGTCATCGGATATGACTTGCTTTCCGAATCCCGCTGACACCCCATCTTAAGAATCCCCCGCCGGCGCACCGGAAACAAGTTTGTTTCTCATTTCCGTTGATCCTGTCAGCTTTGGCCCGCCCTCCACGCACCGGAAACAAGCTTGTTTCTCATTTCCGCTGACCCGAAAGTAATGGGATCAACGAAAATGAGACTCCTGACTTGCCTTCGTTGACTTTGGATCTGCCGAACATCCTGTGGCTTTCGATTTTTAAACTTCCTTTACATTTTCGAGCATTTGTCATCTTTTTCTATTGAATACCGCATATGGTTGCACTATCATCTTTTTAGTTGATACTACATCTAAAAAGAGGAGAGGTATACAGATGGATATGCGGGAAATCACCAAAATCGCCCGGGAGGTTTCCAAGTTCACCGTCAGGACGATGAAGACCGAGGGGATCGGGACGGGTGAATTCGATTTCATTCATGTTGTCCGCCACAATCCCGGTATCACCCAGCGGCAGATCCGGGAAATCCTCACCCTTGACAAGGGAGCATGCGCCCGCCGCGCCGCGAGGCTGGAGGCAAAGGGGTATCTGATAAAAAAGAAAAATCCGGCCGACAGGCGGAGCGATCAGCTATTTGCCACCGAAAAGGCAGAGAATCTGAAGCTCTCAAAAGTGGACATTGAGACAAAGTACTACGCATGGCTCAGCCAGAGCCTTACGCCGGAAGAGCTGGAAACGTTCCTGCCGCTGCTGCACAAACTGTACGCCGCGAACAAGACGGAGTCGAAGGCAGGTTTCCCTCACGTGACTGCCTGTGTGAAAGGAAAGGAAAATGAAACAAGATAAGCTTCTTTCTTCGCCCGGCAGGATCAGCACCTATTTCAAAGCTGAGATTCCCGTGCTCACGGTTGTCACGATAACCGGAATTATCTACAACATCGGCATGCTGGCAGGGCCGTATTTTGAAGGGCGTCTTGTCCAGTGCCTGTACGACATTATTCACGGCAGCGCTGCGGCGCGGGACATGTATATACTGGCTGCTGCCTATCTTGCGGTTATCTGTCTGGTTCAGCTGGCCCGGGC
>OMUP01000043.1 GCA_900314255.1 uncultured Lachnospiraceae bacterium
AAATGCCGGACTCTCTTTTTTAAACGTCGCCGAGACAATTCCCGGAATAATCATAAATCCTGCGCCTCCATTCTGTATAAAAACTCTGGTACTATTATAGTACAGAATTTTCAGCCGGATTTCGTCAGTCAGAAGAATCCGTGGAATGAACACCGCGGGTAATGCCGGCTTCTTCAAACGGCGCTTTCAGGATGCCGGCCTTGTCCACATACAATGCGCCGGTCGGGCAGACCTGAAAACAGTAGCCGCATCCGATACAGCCGTCTGTTTTTGCAGCCTTGCCATTCCGGATCTCAATGCCCTTGTTCCAGCAGACATCAAGGCATCTTCCGCAGCCGACGCATTTGTCCGTGTCAACCTGGGCGGACTGGTACGCATCGCCGAGCCGGTTCTGGCGCGCCTGTGCGAAATCCTTGTCCATCTGGAAAAGCTTGAGCCCGTCACCGACAAGAGAATCCATATCCGGATACCCGTTTGCATCCATCCAGCTGCTGACCTGCTCAATCACCCGTTTACATGCCGCCGTGCCTCCGCAGCAGGCAAGCGCTCCGAACTGCACCATCTCAGAGCCGGACATCAGAATCCGGAGGGCGTTCTCATAATTGAACACGCCGCCGCCCGCGTAGAGCGGAATCGTGACGCCCGCCGTTCTGGCTTCCGCCACGCTGTAGCACGCCAGCGGTGTCGCCTGAGTTCCGCCATACCCGGATCCCGGTCTGGCCTGTGTCTCCCGCCAGTCAAGATCCATGTAGAAGGCTTTCCATCTGGCCGTCGGGCCGGCTGCCGCCGCCCCCGCTGCCTGCGCAATACGCATGGATGTGAGGGCATCCACCGATTCGATGGCCAACTTCGCCATGACCGGCGTGTCTGGAACTGCTTTGCGGATCAGCTCAATGCTGTGGCGCAGGAGCTGGTGGTAGGCAAAGGTTCTGTCCTTGGCCACCGCAACGCCCGGCGTGTTGAAATGCAGTTCAATCGCATCCGCGCCGGCCCGCGTCAGCTCTTTGGCCTGTCTGGCCCAGTCCGACTCCCAGTCGCCGCCTTTGACAATATCGCTGTAGTGGCCGACGGAAACCCACAGCTTGATGTCAGAATCCATCTCCCGCTTGATTTTGTGAACTTCCTCGCAGTACTGCTCAAGGCTGGTGATCTTGTCTTTCACCTGCCGCCCCACCGCGTGGGAACTGATGGCCATCTTTCCGCCATACATAGCCGCCGCGTCGGGGCCGATAAACGAGCCGCCGCCGGCACCGTGGCCGAAATTGCGCAGCACAATCGCGCCCGGGCGCATTTTGGCGCTCTTCAGCACGTTGTCAGCCCCCTGTGTCGCCGGGCTGGAAGCTACCACAAAGGGATTGATCATCCCCATCTTTTTCACATACAGATCTGCCATAACAGCCTCCTCACATCGCCAGCACGGAATTCCAGATTTCCTCGTCCACGGGGATTCCGTTCTTCAGGTTATCCTCGTGGACCTGCTTCATGTGCTCTCCCGGGAAATGGACCGGAACGCCTTCCTTCACCGGCGTTGACGTCTTCATATAGGCAAGCGCGTCGGCAATTTTCTTTTTGATTTCCGCCTGATCGGAGAAATGATCCAGATCCACGCAGATGAACATCTGCGACAGTTCTGTCTCTGTCGGAAGGGTTCCTACGATCTGAGACGTGGCACCTCCGGAAAGAGAAGCCGCAATCAGATCCAGGGCCAGCGAAAGCCCCGATCCCTTCCAGTATCCAATCGGCAGGCTCTGATGGGTCTCCAGGATTTCCGCCGCATTTTTCGTGATTTTCTGCTCTTTGTTAAATCCGCCGTCGACCGGAAGTTCCTTTCCGGCGCGCTTGTAGCTCTCCAGCTTTCCGTAGGAAAACATCGACATGGCGACATCCACAAGTACAGGTGTGTCGCCGTTTGGGATGGCCAGAACGACCGGGTTGTTGCCGAGCCGTGCATCCCTGCCGCCCCACGGCGGCATGTTCGGCACGGTGTTAGTCCAGAACACGCCGATGCAGTTTGCCTCCACGGCCATCAGGCCATAGTTGCCCGGCCGCATCCAGTGGTTCGTGTTGGCCAGCGCGACCGTTCCAATCGTGTACTGCTTGGCCAGGCGGATCGCTTCTTTTGTGCACTGATATGCGTTCAGGTTCCCGGGGCCGCGGTTTCCGTTCCAGCGCTCAAACGCCCCGAAAGATTCGCTCAGTGTCGCCTCGTGATCCAGAATAACCGATCCGTTGTCCACACTGCGGATAAATTTCGGGAACCGGTTCAGTCCGTGCGTGTACACGCCGTCAAGGCTTGCATCCGCAAAAAGCTTCGCGCTGATGGCGGCTTTTTCTTCCGGAAGTCCTGTTTTTTTCAGTACCCGCAGGAACTCCGAATACATTGTCTCATATGGAACTCTCATATCTGTCACCTCGAATAAAATCAGCCCTTGACGGCTCCGACCATGACGCCCTTTACAAAGTACTTCTGAATAAACGGATATACGGCAAGGATCGGCACGGTTGCCACCACAATCGTCGCATACTGAATGGTCTCGGAGATCAGATACGCATCCGTGTCCGAACCGGCTGTCATGCTGGACGTGTCGTTCTGAATCAGGATTTCCCGCAGAATCAGCTGCAGAGGCTCCTTGGCCTTGTCGTGGATGAACAGCATCGCGTTGAACCATGCGTTCCAGTTGTACACGGCGTAGAAGAGAACCAGAACCGCGATCGTCGCCTTGACAAGCAGAAC
>OMUP01000068.1 GCA_900314255.1 uncultured Lachnospiraceae bacterium
GAGTTGGCAAAGAACGTCTTCTTCTTTTCGCCGCGGCACGGAATGACACCGTTGAGACCCTCGGCCAGTGTCACGTAGCCGTCGTGCACATAAACATTGAAAATGCCGTGGAAGAACTTCTCCGCCTGGTCCTGCACCGCCTTGACCAGCTCGGGTCTTGAGTAGCCGATGTTCAGGACGCCGACGCCGCCGATCCAGTCGAGGAACTTGTTGCCGTCCAGATCCTCAAACATAGCGCCCTCGCCTCTCTTCAGGCAGATCGGATACGTACTGCCGTCCAGTGCATTGGGAACCGCTGCATCACGCCGCGCGAGAAGTTCCGCGGACTTCGGCCCCGGGACGCTTCCCGTGATGATTTCCGGCATTTCATCTTTTAATGACATAGCAAAGCCTCCTTGCTGAATTTCTGCTGTCCGCAAAAAAGCCGCAGCCGGATACACACTCCGCTGCGGCCCCTTTGCCTTCATCCATTTTCTTTTAAGATGCCTTGATTATAAATAAAGAGTTGTCCGAAATCTTTATGCTGTGTCATAATTTATATTGTGCTTCAGCATAATAAAATCCCGAAAAGCTCACAGACACTGCAATAAACTACTGCTTGAATGAAGGCCGGAGGCTGCCATGGAAATTGTCCTGAATGATCTGCTTGAAGAATTCCCGGACACAGGGATGGCTCTGATTGCCGGAAAAGAGGGCCTGTCCCGGCGGGTATCCTGGGTGCACATCACGGAAACCACCTATATGGCCGACTTTCTTAAAGGCGGCGAGTTCATCCTGGCCACAGGCGTCGGCATCCACAGCACCGATGATTTTCTGAAATTTCTGACCGCTCTCATACGCCATCAGGCAGCCGGACTGTGCGTGGACACGGGCGATTACATGCCGCACCTTCCGCAGGAAGTGCTGGATTTCTGCGAAGCCCACCGCTTTCCTCTCTTTACACTGCCAAAGGAAGTCTCCTTTGAGTCGCTCATCCGCCCGATGTCCCGGTATCTGATGGAACAGACCTATCGGTCCGACACTCTTGCGGCCGCACTGCAGGCTGTCATCACTCACCCGGCACAGGCCGCAAGTTTTCTGCCGGTGCTTGAGAAGAACGGATGGAAAGACGGCTCGGAATGTGTCGTTTTCGTGCTGTCGGCGGGAAAAGACGAAAAAGAAGAATCCCGGAAAATGCTTCTTCGCGCCTTAGCGCATGCACTCCGGGATCTGACAGGTCTGTACTGTGTTCTCGAAATCGCTCCGTATCCCGCTGCCGTGCTGATGCTGCCGGAAGGCGGCGAAAAGTCACTGCGGCACGTGACAGATAAGCTTGCCAGAGCAGCTGCATCCGCACTGCCCGAAGGCGCGCCCTTGTATCTTGGCGCCGGGCATCCGGTCACAAATGTACAAGAACTCGGCCGTTCTTTTCATCAGGCGCGTGCCATCTGCCGGCTGCAGAAGTCAGGCTCCATTCCTCTTTCTTCGCATCTGATGGAGGATCTCGGCATCTGGCAGCTGCTTCTGGAAGTGCCGGATGAAGCTCTGAGAAAATACTGCAGCGGCCAGATCGCGCCGCTGCTATCCTATGACAGAGAGCACGGCACAGCACTTGCCCGTGTCCTTAAAGAATATCTGTCGCAGGACGGGAGCGTCGCAAAAACCGCTGAACACTTTTACGTTCACCGCAACACGGTCACCTATCAGCTGCACAAGGCGGAAGAAATTTTATGTGTAAATCTTTCCAGTCTGAAAGTCAGGAGTGAACTGCTTGCGGCATTCTGTGCCCAGGAGCTTCTTTCTGGCGGTAAAAAATAAGGCGCCGCTAAAGAAACGGCGCCTGAACTTCAGATGAACTTCATATTCTGATTCTGATAGTACGCTTCCATCACCTGGCAGATCTGCCCGCTCACCTTCCCGTCAATGCAGGAATAGGGCGCCGCGCTGCCCGATGAAATGGCCTTTGCGAAGCAGACGAGCTCGTAGCGGATTCCCTCTCCGTCGAGCTGATAGAAATACCGCCTGTTATTCGTCTGGTTTTCATAGCGGATCTCAAAATAATCCGTCTTCCACCACGGCGCCGGAACATAGATATATCCGAGCGTCCCGGCGACGACCATCTCGCCTTCGGACTTGATTCCGTTGCCCACCTTGATCGTGGCGGTCAGACTGTCATATGTGAAATCAATCTTCGTGAACGTGTCAAAAGACGTGTCCGCCAGCCGGTGCGTGGTGATGGCAAATGAACGATACTCCGTCCCTGCGATCTGAAAAACCGGCAGAAGTGCCGTCGGCCCCCAGTCCGTGATGCTGCCCCACTCCTTGCCGTAGTCTTTGATCCGGCTCACATCGACCAGGCTGGTGCACGTCGCATCGACCGAGACAACCCGCCCGATATGCCCGGACTTCAGCAGCAGAATCAGCCGCTGGTAAGCCGTCGAATACGCCGTCTTGATCCCGTCCATGAGAACACAGTGATTGTCCTGTGCCATCTTCGTCAGCTCTTCATACTCGCGCCTTGTCAGCGCCACCGGAGACGAACAGATGACGTGCTTTCCCTTCTGCAGCGCCCTGGCAATCAGCCGGTAATGCGCCGCCGGGTACTCGTGCATATAGACAGCGTCGGAAGCGTCCAGCAGCCTGTCGTAGTCATCGGTCACAAATTCAAAACACGAACGGTCGACTTCAGGCCCAATATCCATTTCCGAATACAGGCCGGAAATCCGGATGCCGTTGACATACCGGCACTCCGCGGAAAGCTTGTTGACAAATGCCGAACTGCCGACAATGCCGAGTGAAATCTGCCGCTCTTTCTGCCGGATCTGCGAGCTTGAAATTCCCTGCGTTCTCGGCAGATAGATAACCTGACAGAATTCATTCAGGTAATCAAACTTTCCCTTCCAGTCCGATCCGATCGCGAAGATATCGACGCCGTACTGCTTGATGTCGTCGATCTTCTGACCTTCGTACTCCTCGACAATGATCTTGTCGGCCAGGCCCGTCGCGCGCACCGCCTCCATGCGTTCCATGAGCGACTGCTGCACATTGATCTTGCCCCGGCTGCGGTCAAAATCGTCCGACGTGACACCTACGATCAGGTAGTCGCCCAGCGCCTTCGCCCGCTCCAGAAGCCTGATGTGGCCGTAGTGCAGCAGGTCGAATGTACCATATGTGATTACTTTAACCATTTGTCATCCCTGGTGTCAGGCGCGAGAATCGATGTCAAGCAGTGCGTCCATGAACTGGCGCATGAACTTTTCCTCGCCGATCGTCACGCGCAGGCAGTCGCCGAGTTCGCCGACGTTTTTGTACATCTTGATGAGAATTTTCTTCTCACTCTTCATGCGGTCAACGACGGTTTTGGCGTCCGTGAACGTCTCGATGAAGATGAAGTTGCCGCCGCCTGCCTTGTAGCGGTAGCCGTGCTCTTTGAGCGCCTTGATCGTGTACGCCTCGCCCTCGTCAAACTTCTTCGTCAGGCTTTCGATCATGCCCGGCGTCTCAATGATCGTCTCAGCGATCTTCATGGCAAATGCATTCACATTGTGCGGCGTGCACAGTTTCTGAACCATTGCAACGCCGTCCGGCATTCCGACGACGTAGCCGAGCCGGCAGCCGGCCATGGAGAACAGCTTGGAGAAGGTTCTCGTCACGAAAACGTGCTCTTCCTGAAGGGCATAGCGGATAAAGGTCTTGCGCGAGAAATCGCAGTACGCCTCGTCGATGAGTACGGTGATCTGCTTTTCTCTGGCCGCCTGCATCAGTTTCTCAAACTCCTCATCCGTGTAGCTGTTGCCCACCGGATTGTTCGGATTCATCAGAATCAGCATCTGCGTGTCGTCGGTCAGCTGTGCGATGATATCGTCCACGTCCATGGTCAGGTCTTCCTTGTACGGAACCTGCACATAATTCCGGCCGTACATCTCAGAGTATACCTGGAACATGAAATATGCCGGAACGACGCCGACAATACGGCCGCCGACCGAAGTAAAGGCCTGGATGATATAGCGGATGCCTTCGGCCGAACCGTTGACCAGGCACAGATGTGCGATGTCGGTGCCGAGAAACTTCGCCAGCACCTCGGTGAAATGCTTTGTCTCCGGATACTGCGCGATCAGCTGCGGCGTCACGGAGTCCATGATCCCTCGCACAAAATCCTCCGGAAGTCCGCCCGGATTCTCATTGAGGTCAAGACGCAGAAAATCCTTGCGCTCGTTCTGGTCAAAGATTCTGTATAAGTTCTTTATATTCTCGTCAAGATAATACATAAACGACTCCCCCTTGTGGAAAATGGCCGCCGGACCTCACAGCACCTCCGGCGCGGCGTATACTTTACTATAAGAAGTTCCGCCTGAAATTGCAATAGCCATCCTCCCGCCGTGCTTACACGTTTCAAGCGCGTTACAAGCATTCTCTGACGGCCGCAAAGGACTGCGGGCCGAGAACAATTTCCTCTTCCCGGCATTCCTGCGTCCCGATGACGCACAAAATTTCTCCCCGCACCTCCCGCGGAAGAACACGAGCCTGTCCGGACGGATTGAGTGCCAGAAGAATCTCTCCGCGGCGCCACACAAAGAGCGGATTCAGCCAGATGGCATTGCAGCCGAGGCTGCGGATATACGCAAGTTTCGAGGTCATTCCGGGAATGTCTCCGATTCCGTCATTATTCGAGTCCTTAAACGACTGCGGATAAATTTCATAGAACACAGCATCTTCCAGCCACGATGGCAGTCTGCGGTTCATTTCAAGTTCCTTCTTTCTTTTTCTTTTTGTTCGTCATTTGTCATGGGGCCCCGGGGCAGAAGTGTCAGGCGTGTCGTCCGGCATCCGCAGTACGTAGCGGATATCGCCGGACATCTGCATCTGCACGTCCGGTTTCATGCCTTCCTCCCGCATCCGCTCTTCCCACATCTTCACATCCTGAAGCGGGACGCCGTATGTGTTGAGGAATACGCCGCGCACGCCGCAGCGCGCGGCCGTCTCCATGTCGGTGTCAAGTTCATTGCCGATGAGCAGACTTTCCTCTCGTTTCAGGCCCTGCTCCTGAAGCAGTTTCATCAGAAACTGCGGATCCGGCTTGCGGATTCCGGCGTCAGAAGAAATGTACACCGCATTAAAAAGGTCTGCAAGTCCTGTCTGCCGCAGCTCCGGCACAGTAAAAAGGCGCTGGGCGTTCGAGAGCAGATATACGTTCCGGCCGCGTGCTTTCAGCGCCTTCAGCACATCGGCCGCGTGTGTATACAGCCGGAAGCGCCTCATGGACAGCATGCGGAACTCATCGGCCGTGCTCTGAATCAGATCGTCCGACACGTTAGTGCCTCTGAAGCCTTTCGGCGCCTCCTCGTACAGTCTCCGGAAGACCACCGCCAGATCTGCTTCCGGCCACTCCGATCCGGTTTCTTTCTTTTTCTGCTTTACTGCTTCACCACAAAACTGACGGTAGGCACTTTTGAGCTCATCCGGGCGGTAAGCGGCTCCGCGCCTGGTGTACAGCGCGGCCATGATCTTCCAGATCTGTCTGCCGTCATCAGAGGTATTAATGTCGATCAGGGTTCCGTATAAATCAAAAATATAATTCCGATACATCGCTTGTGATCCTCAAATCAATAAGAAAGAAAAACAGGCGGCGGATTTTTTCTCCGCCGCCTGCCGGAAAGCACTGCAGTGAATTGTGTGAGAATTATCCCTTTACCGCGCCGCCTGTCACGCCTTCCACGTAGTACTTCTGAAGGGCCATGAACAGAATCGTTACCGGGATGGCGACCAGGACGCCGCCGGCACAGAACCGGGTAAAATATCCCTGGTAGTCATTCGTGTTGATCCAGCGGGTCAGAGCCACGGCGACGTTGTAGGACGAATCAGAACCGAAGGCCACATAGGAAGCAAAGATATAGTCGCACCATGGTGCCCTGAATGCTGTCAGAGCTGTGTAGATGATGATCGGCTTGGAAAGCGGAATCATCATGATCCGCATGAACTGAAAGCGCGTCGCACCGTCAATGCGCGCTGCCTCGTCGAGGGCTCTCAGGATCGTGTCAAAATAGCCCTTGCAGACGTAGTACTGCATACCGTAACAGGCCACATAGGTGAGAATCAGGCCCGGAATGGCTCCTTCCTGCGTCAGGCCGAACTGTTTCAGAAGGAAGTACAGGCAGATCATCGTCAAGAATCCCGGGAACATGCCCAGAATCAGCCATAGACGCATCAGGAGTTTTCTTTTTGCCAGCCATCACTGAAACCCTCCTCATCTTTGACCGGAATTTCATGAAATCGGTTCTTCGTATTATTTCGAATCTGTTTTCATGATTTTCGTATGTTTTCGTGCTCTGATTATAATTTAGAATAATTCGGCATATTTGCCAATAATTTCCTGCGTAATTTTCGTATAATTCGTTATTATGAACAATCGCTACTCCACTTTCTTGTAAATTACACGATTTAGTTTTCGCTTTATTTCGTTTCATTGATTTTTATGTTTCGTAACCCTATAATCAAAGTATCTGTATCGGGGGCAGGAGGATAAATTAAGCAACTGATATGTATGGACATTAATGATCAGATGTGTTTAAATATGCTCAACGGAGCATAAGATTATGAATACATCAAAAATCACAAATTACAAGCCGAAAGATTTTGCCGAACTATTAGGCGTTTCTGTAAAAA
>OMUP01000001.1 GCA_900314255.1 uncultured Lachnospiraceae bacterium
AAATAACCCGCAGTCGCAAAATTCGTCAGTTCCTGTACCGCGCTGTTATTGCATCCCTAATCGCTATATTAATACTTATTATCATGGCCAGAGTTAAAGCCCCGGGCATTGAATTCTCTTCCGAAAGTACAGAGGCAAATGTCGATGATACTGTCGTATTTACACTTGCTCTCAAGAATTTATCCAAAGAGAATTCTGTTAAGATCAGGATACAAATGCCAGATGGACTGGAAGTTAAGGATTATTGCCAGATCATCGACAGCAACGGCAACGCTTCTGGATTGCCTTTGGATATTTTTGGCTATGAAGACGATATCGTAAATGCCATCACAGACGATAGTATGACCCTACGTTTCGAGGCCATCGTTACAGATGAAGAACTGAAGCTTGGTAAAAATATGCTTTATACCCGCGCGTCAATCCAAACCCAGAACCATAGCTACGAAGATACAGTTTCCATCAACGTTACGCCGCAGGGAAGCAACATATCCGATGATATTGCATGGGGCTGGGGCGACAGTGACGGCGGACGAAGTGACGTCAGCAGTGAAGAATATAATGCCGGAGAACTTGATGACATCATCACCTTCAATCGCATCTCTGATGGTAAAATCGGCCATGAATTCAATTTCGTAGCGGCCCGCGAATACAATGAGATCAATGAGGGGATGTTTCACACCTGGCACGCGAACGAAATATTTGTCAAAGATGGAAAGACATATACGATACGAATGTATATTCATAACCTGTGTTGCCTCGAAGATAATAACACTGCAAAAGATGTTCGGGCATGGTTTTCTCTGCCAATAGATACCGGCACACAGTTACTTGTCAACGGTATATTTCAGTCATCAAATGCAACTCCCTCCAAGTACTGGGACAGCGTTGTCTTTATTGCAGATAATGATTTTTACCTTGAATATGTAGAAGATTCTGCGCTGCTCACAAATACTGGAATTGGAGCTGACGATGGATACCCCCTGCCAAATGAAATAATTGTGAGAGAAGGAGCATTGATTGGTTATGAAAAATTAGATGGAAATATTCCGGGCGGGTATCCATATGACTGTGTGGTGACAATCCAAGTAAAAGTGCATTTTGTGAAGTAATCATGTGAACATAGATAGGAACAGGAGCTGTACTAAGTGAGAAATATATTTGTATCCAGCACTTTTCAGGATATGCAGGCAGAGAGGGACATCATACGCCAGAAGGTATTTCCTGCACTAAATAAAGTCGCGGAAAGTCATAATGATCATATAGAATTCACTGATCTTAGGTGGGGAATTGACACATTAAATCAAAGTGAGCAGGAAGCCAGTATTAAAATAATGAACGTATGTCTGAATGAATTACGCAGATCGGATAATCTGATGGTTATTTTATTGGGCGACCGTTATGGCTGGGTTCCGGATGCTGCTTATTTGACAAATTTGCAAGTTCCACAGGATGATGAATTCGATAAGAAATGTGTGAGTGCCACTGCGTTTGAAATTGAGCAGGGTGTTTTTTGCGGTGACAAACGTGCACTTGTGTATCTTAGAAAACTTGAGAATGTTGGGGAGAACGGCATTCCTAAAGTTTACTTCGAGCAGAATTCAGTAAACAGGAGGAATCTGGAAGAATTAAAAGAAAGACTGAAGAATAGCCCTAATTGCAAAGTACAGGAATATTCTGCACGTTTTAAAGACGGTGAAATAGAACAGGATGATCTCGATTCTTTTGCCAATAGGCTTACGAAAGATCTTGAAAGTGCTTTTGGGGAGGAATGGAACGAATTTGACCATTTGTCAGATTTCGACCGCGAGCAGGATATCCAGTGGGAATTTATTAGACGGAAGGCACAAGGATTTTACGCACGTAAAGAAGAATCAGACCATTTAATGCAGATGATTCGTTCTTGGTCGAATGAGCCAGAAACAGGGGAGAAAATTTCTTCAAAAGATTCGGTACATTTTATTATCGGCCCGTCCGGAAGCGGGAAAAGTACGATGTTAGCGGAGATTGCTGTTCGGTTGCGGAACGAAGGATGGGATGTATTGCCGTTCGTAGGCGGTCTCACGCAGGAAAGCAGTGACGCAATCAGTGTTCTGCGCAATGTTGTTTATTATTTGGAAGAGCAGTTGGAAATAGAACATAAAGTAAAATTCGGAGCGGGCACAGTACAGGGAGTGACAGGTGAAAATGAGGAGAAAGGAGATGCCGCGAAAGAACATATTACGAAGGCAGATCTGAATAGGCAAAAATTGCAGGAACGACTTCTGGAAGTGGCCAGACTATATGCCGATGGTCATGATCCGCTGGTTGTTTTGATTGATGCGCTGGATCAGTTTTATCCTGATGAAAACAGGGACAACCTGTCATTTTGTCCACAGAAACTGAACGGCAGTGTGCGGTTTGTTATTACTTGCACTCCTGAATTCAGGACGGGAGCCGCAGACAAGACGGTTCTAAAAAATTTAAAGAAAGACGACCGGCTTATGGCAGTTCGGGGCGTACTGAAACACAGGCATAAAGAAATATCAGCAGAAGTAATTTCGAATTTGCTGGAACGAAAAAGCGCGGAAACTCCCCTGTACATCAGCATGGTCATGGACAGGCTGATGCTGATGGATAGGAAGGATTTTCGCTCAATTAATGGCCATGGAGGCAAAAGTGACGCGATTGCCCTGCATCAAAAAGATATAATCGCCGCTCTTCCGGATGAACTTGGCGAGATGGCGGTTGTTTTATTTGAGAAAGCTGGTGAAAAAATCGGGCAGGCATTTACGCACAAGGCATTGCAGTACATCGCGGTTAGCCGCCAGGGAATAAGAGAATCGGATCTGGCTTACTGCATGGAAAAAGAGTGGGACTCGGTGGCTTTCTCAAATCTTTTATACTATTTGAACGACCAGTTTCTGCTTCATTCAGACGGGCGCATTGATTTTACCCACAAGGTTCTTCGGCAGGGCGTTTTGTCCGGGATACGAAATGCAAACCAATTGCATCTGAAACTTGAATGGTGTTATCACGAGAAAAACGTGGAAGATTCTGTGCGTACATCTGAAATCTTATACCACTGTTCCCGTAGGAACGATTATAAGTACGCTGCAAGTGTTGTACGTCCCATTGTCTACCAGAACTTCACAGAAAATAAGGATCTGTTGGCAATAACAAGCAGAGGATACGGACAGGCGATAGCGGCCATTGCCATGCCGGATCGTGGTGAATGGGTGCAGAAATGGCTGGGCTATCTGGCGGAAGATGCGAAAAGAAGCAAGGCGGATGATAAAGAAACCGAGAACAGTAGGTGGAACTCACTATGGAATGTTTTGTGGTTTCTGAATAGGTTCGTTTTGGCCGAACTTCCTGTTACTCAGGCAGGCAACGAGACAGGCGGTGCTATAACCAAATACATGCTTGATGCATTAAATGATGCTGGAAACGGTACCTGGAGAGAAAAAAATCGGAAATATCTTATAGGAGAAATTCGAAGAAAACTGGCAAGATACAAGTCAATAGCAGGCGATTTGTGGGCAGCACAAGTTGAATGGAAAAAGATTTTTAAGAAATCACAGGCGGATTATGAGGCCTTAAATGAGAAAGATTATGCAAGCTGGAATAGAATGTTTGCAACCAGCTACAATTGGCTTTCTGTAATGAAAAGTTCTTCTGATCATAATGTTCTGACAGCGGCCTTGGAACCGGCAACTTATGGAATTAGTCTTTTGTCGGAAAAAGCATATGTGGATAAATATCTTAATGTGGAAAACTGCCTTATCGGAATGCTGTATGGATGCATAGGTGAGGTATGTGAACGGCTGGATATATTAGATGCAAATCTGCTGGCTTATGAGCAGGATCTGCGATACCGGGAGGAAATTTACAGGAGATGTAATAGTGCCACTGCGCTTCTATACTATACTGGAAGTTATCATAACATATCACAAGTCTATCTGCTTTTAGGGTTAAGCGGAGAGCAAAATTTTAAAGACATATATGCAGCTCAGTCGATATTTTTCGCAAAGACGAATCATCCGCTGAAATTATTGCCGGTTATTCGTTTCGGGACAAATGTGGAAAAAACCGCAGGTGAGATGTTTATGGAACACTGCCATGAGGAACCGCCTGTGATAGCTTCATTGTTATCGAAAAACAGAGAAATTGAGCTTCTTGAAAGGGCGTTGCAATTAAATCAGGCCGCAGACTGGTTTAAGAATCAGAATGCCGGCTTTTTGGGAGCGGATTCAATCTGGCAAAGATATTGGGAATATGGTGTCTTTTACTTCAATACCTTAGTAAGCCGTTGGGATCCATCAGATAAAAAAGAGTCAGATTTTTTTAATGGCGAAAACATCCGGATTGCTATGCACAGATTGTGCAAATCGCTTGAATACTGCTGGGAAAGCTTTTTCGATGATTCAACGGTGGGAAGTGCGCTGAACCTTTATCATATAGGGGAATCCATACTTCACTATAGGAAATATATTGGAAAAGATGAAAAAGATGAGGTCTTTGATACTTTAGGGAGAAGCATACATAAAGCTGAAGAGTTCTTGAAAGGCTGTCTGGAAAGAGATTCTGCACGGGGAATAGGAGAAGATAACGCAGTCGCGACTAATACAGAATATGCCAGGTGGGCATTTTTGAATAGCTGCATCTTATATTCACAAATCACTCTGAGTATTGATCATTCGGGTCGTGATGAAGACATTGCGTTTCAATGGTGTGTGGCTGGGTTGGGCTACATATCAAATGTCGGACTATGGGTGGATATTCCAAGCGGTAAAGTGATTAAAAAACCAGAGCAAAATAATGCTATTGCAAAATCAGAAACAGATTCTGAATTTGAAAAGTATATTTTAACTTGGCGTGAAGATTGCACAGACATACTCCGTTACCTCAAGCAGGAAAAGATGATAGGAGAGCAAATAAAGCAATCAGATTCACAAGATGAACACTCCGATGAAAATAGTGAAAATCCGGAGTTGGACAAAGATGTTTATAAGGAATGGGTGTCTCCTGATGGGAAAAGCTGGTATAGAGGCTGGTGGAAGAATGGCCTGAGAAATGGTTTCGGAGAGGCAAAATTTCAGAGCGGAAGCAGTTATAAGGGTGAGTGGAAAGATGGTGAGCCGGAAGGTTACGGAATCAGGATAGACATTTTTGGCAAAGCTTCCTGTGGGATTTTCGAAGAGGGTGAGTTCAAAAAAGCCTTGCCTAAAGCTGTTGTAAATTTAAAACTCATGAAATATAAGGCAATATCAAGGTAGGATAAGCGGTGGTTTGTCGATGAACAGTATTAAATATATAACCAGAGGCGATTCTGATTTCCAGGGAAAGCCAAGAGCCTTTTTCACATCCCATCCAGGAGATTTCCAATTATATTTTAAGCAGATCTCAGAGGAGGTTCTTTCCCTTCAGAACTGCTCCATATGGTATTTCGAGAATCAGGACAAAAGCGGAGAATTGGATGAGGAACAGAAATTCAGTATCGGCACAATGAATCTGATTGTGATACCGGTGACAGAACGTCTTCTGACCGATGAAGGAAGCTTTTCCTATAAGATCATCAAGGCATATAATAGGCGGAAAGGAAAAAGCTCTGACAGACAGACTTTTACCGTTTCTACAGGTAACGGATTTTCTGGAATTATAACATCGAGGAAGTAGAGTTCCGGGACGTATGGTGCCACCTGACGCTCTGGATAAATACAAGGGTTAATGAAAATGGTGTGGCAAATAACATGTCATAAAATTGGGTCAATCACTTTTTCTGTGTGCTTGATGGTTACTGGTTACGTACGCCACCCTT
>OMUP01000057.1 GCA_900314255.1 uncultured Lachnospiraceae bacterium
CGTGCCTCACAGGTTTGCAAACCTTGCTGAAAACGGTACAATCATAGCACATGAGGCGGAACGTGAAAATAACAGAGGACGGAAAAAGGACTGCGCAGGAGGAAACGCATGAAACTGTATGTCAATGGAAATGCCGGGTTTGATGGCGATGGAAGCCGGAAGCGGCCGTTTCGGACCATCGGGGAAGCTGCCCGCACGGCTGCGGCGGGCGATGAGGTCATCGTTGCACCGGGAATCTACCGTGAGTACGTGAATCCGCAGAATGCGGGGACGGAGAATGCCCGGATTGTCTACCGGAGCGAAGAGCCGAAGAAAGCGGTGATAAGCGGCGCCGAAGTGATCAAGGGCTGGCGGAGGATGGACGGAAATGTCTGGACCGTCCGCGTGAATAACCGCCTGTTCGGTGAGTACAATCCATATACCACATTTGTTTACGGCGACTGGTATTTTGCCGGAAAAAGTAAGCACACCGGCTGTGTGTATCTGAACGGCAGAAGACTGTATGAGGCGGCGTCTGTGCAGGAATGCGCCGGGGGAAAGGCGAGCCCGTATTCCTGGGAACCGGAATTTTCTGTGTACCGCTGGTACGCAGAGCAGGACGGCACAGACACGGTCCTTTACGCAAACTTCGGCGATGCGGATCCGAACAGAGAATGCGCGGAGATCAATGTGCGCCGTGAGTGCTTCATGCCGCAGAAAAACGGCGTGAACTATATTACAGTGAGCGGCTTTACGATCTGCCAGGCGGCGACGACCTGGGCACCGCCGGCATCCTTTCAGGACTGTATGATCGGGCCGAACTGGGCAAAAGGCTGGATCATCGAGGACTGTGACATCTGGGGCAGCAAGTGTGCGGGCATCGGCCTCGGCAAATACCGTGATCCGGAAAATGATCAGTATTTTACGAACCGGCACGTGAAAAGCCCGACACAGATGGAAAGGGATGCTGTCTGCCGGGGACAGTATCACGGATGGCTGAAAGAAAATGTCGGGAGTCACATAATCCGCCGCAACGACATCCACCACTGCGAACAGGGAGGTATCATCGGCCGGATGGGCGGTGTCTTCAGCATCATCGAGGATAACCATATCCATGACATCAACAACATGATGGAACTGGGCGGCGCGGAGATCGCCGGCATCAAGATGCACGCGGCGATCGACGTTCAGATCCGGCGCAACCGGATTCATCACTGCACGATGGGAATCTGGTGCGACTGGGAGGCACAGGGAACCCGGATTTCGCAGAATCTTCTTTATGATAATCAGAGACCGGCCAGAGCCGGACGTCTTCCGGGCGGGATGATGAGTCAGGATATTTTTGTGGAGGTGGGACACGGTCCTACGCTGATTGACAACAATATTCTTCTCTCTGAAGTGTCGCTGCGCGCCGCGACGGAAGGCCTGGCGCTGGTCCACAATCTGATCTGCGGTTCGTTCACGTCGGTCGGAGCCGGTACAGACAGCATCGTCGACGGCGTTCTGCGCCAGAGATTCACTCCGTACCACATCCCGCACCGGACGGAGGTTATGGGATTTATGACAATCCTGCACGGCGACAACCGGTTCTTCAACAATATTTTCATTCAGCGTCAGCCGGTTCCGGAGAACGAGACAGATGCCAGAAACGCAGACGGGGACAATCTTCAGGTCGGAACAGCTGTCTGGGATTCGTATCCGACATATGAAGAGTGGATTCCGCATTTTGAACTGAGCAATCCGACGCCGGACATGAAAAAGATGGAGCCGTATCACTGGTCGAAGCTGCCGGTGTGGTGTGAGGGAAACGTGTACTTTTCCGGAGCGAAGGCCTGGAAAAAGGAAAAGACCTGCCTTGTAAATCCGAAAGAAGTGAGCGTGGAAGTTATGGAGACACCGGAAGGCGTGCGGCTGAAGACGAATCTGTATCCGCTCCTGCAGGATTTCCGGTGCGCCATGGTCAGCACGCAGACACTTGGCAGGGCTTTTGAACCGGAGCAGCGTTTTGAAAATCCGGACGGCACGCCGATCACATTTGACCGGGATTATTTCGGGGCGCACAGAGGCGCGGATATACTGCCGGGGCCATTTGCCGTGGGAGAAGCAGACGGGCCGGATGACCTTTCGGATAATGGCAGATGGGTCTGGAAATCGGACCGGTATCTCTGACAGCTGCGGCGGCATAGACCCGGGCGCACGAAAAGGCGCCCGGGCTGCCGCCATCGTTTTGCGTTTACATGCCGCTTTCAAATATTTTTCAAATGTTTATTGACAGCTTTCTGACCGGGTGATATTATG
>OMUP01000003.1 GCA_900314255.1 uncultured Lachnospiraceae bacterium
CGCGCCAGCTGCGTCTGCTTGTCGATCTGAACCCAGAACTTGATGATGACGGCACCCCAGTTGTGCAGCTCGTACTCGAACTCGTTGATCTCGTTGTAGGCGCGCTGCCAGTCATTTTCCGAGCAGAAGCCTTCCAGCCTCTCAACCATCACGCGCCCGTACCAGGTTCTGTCGAAAATGGTGATATGGCCGGTCTTCGGGAGCCGGGTGAAAAAGCGCCACAGGAAATGGCGCGCCTTTTCGTGGGGCTCCGGGCTTGCGATCGGCTCGACCACGTATCCTCTTGGGTCCAGGGCACCGGCGATCCGCTTGATGTTGCCGCCCTTGCCGGCAGCGTCCCATCCCTCATAGCCGATGATTACCGGGATCTTCTTGCGGTACAGCTCGTAGTGCAGTTCACGGAGTCTCTTTTGAAGCCGCGGAAGCTCCTCCTTGTACTCTTCCTCCGAAATCGTCTTGTCAAGCGGGATCTCGGCGAGTTTGGGGGCCGGCAGCAGCCGGAACGGATTCTGTCTGATCGGCGCCGCCACGTTGGTATTGCGCAGGGCTGTCTCCAGTCCCTGATTCAGGTAGTTCAGCGTCTGCAGCTCCGCCCATTTCCGGTCTCTGGCGTCGATGATGTACCAGGGTGCCGTCGGGGAATTGGTCTCTTCCAGGTAGCGGTCGTACACGGCCAGGCACTCGTCATAGTGCTTGTTCTCCCAAAGGTCGTCCTTGTCGACGCGCCACGCGGTGTTCTTGTCGGCCAGGAGCTCCTCCAGCCGCTTCTTTTGTTCCTTCTTCCCGATCTGGAAGAAAAATTTCAGAATCAGGTATCCGTTGTCGCACAGCTGCCGCTCACACGTGTTGATGCTGCGGATCCGGCTGCGGTACGTCTTCTCATCGTACTCGCCGGAAAGAACGCCTTCCGTCACCTCTTCCATGTAGCAGGTATCGAAGAAGCGGAACTTGCCGGCCTCCGGAATCTGAATGAAATACCGGTAGAGGAACGGCTCCCGCTTGTCCTCTTCCGTGGGCTGGTCCATGTTGACGACTCTGAAAAACCGCGGGTCGATGTTGCGGATGATCCGTCCGAGGACACTTCCCTTGCCCGCGGCGCCCCATCCTTCTATGATCACGATGACCGGAAGCTTTGCTTCTTTCACCCGGATCTGGAAATCCTCGAGTTTCTCTCTTGCGGCATCAAGCTCTTCCCGGATTGTCTCCTTGTCCGGTATGCTCTGCCGTGCCGTTTCTTTAATCATATGGTACCTCCTTCCGCAGTCTCCTTCAGGGCTGCAGTTTTCACGAATGGCATATACCTATTTTAGCCCTGCCCCGCCTTTATTACAACGCAAAAGCGCCTCCCCGGGGCGTAGGGCCCCGGAAAGGCGCCTGAAGATCAGGAATTCAGATCCTCCTGGATCTTCGGAAGGGTGTAGTCCCAGTCCGGAATCAGGATCTCATTTTCGCTTGTGTAATGGTTGTCGTACGGAACCCGCTCCTGAACGATCTCATAATTCTTGTAGCTCGTGACAGCAGCAAGCTGCGAAAGCAGGTCGGTCTGGCTGAGGTCGTGCGTCACGTGCGGCAGAATTTCATCCGCGTACTGTGACAGCTGCGTCAGACTGGCGCCGGTGAGCTTGCCCATCAGCTGCGCGAGGACATCTCTCTGCCGCTGTGTGCGCTGGAAGTCCGCGTTGCCCGCGTACCGGATCCGGCTGTATGCAACGGCCTGCAGGCCGTTCAGATGCGTCTGTCCCGCCGAGCTGATGTAATAGTCTGATGCATTCAGTCCCTGAAGGCCGCACATTTCGTCCAGGTACATGTTCAGGTACTGCACTTCGTTGTCCTGCACATCGATGTCGACACCGCCCAGGGTATCGATGATGCTTGCCATGTCAAAGAAGTCAACCGCCGCATAATTGTCGATATTCACCTGATAATTCTTCTCGATGGTCGACATCAGCAGGCCGGGCCCGCCCAGATTGTTCGCCGCGTTCAGTTTGCGCACGCCGTACCCGTCGATATCCGCGTACAGATCGCGCATGAAAGACATCATGTGGATCTTCTTCGTGTTGTGGTTGATCGACAGCAGAATCATGACGTCGGAGTTGCCCTTCACCTGATCTTCCCGGCTGTCCACGCCGATCAGCAGGACATTGTAGACACCGCTCGTGGGCGCTACATAGTCTGTATTCCCGTCGCCTGCCACGTTCAGAAAATTCATCTTCGAGTAATAATGCTCAAAAAGCATGAAAAAAGCGCCGAACAGAATGACCAGCACCAGAATAATGGCCATGATGACCGTCACGATCACCTTCCGGCGCTTCTTTTTCTTCCGCTTCAGCTGGATCTGCCGGATCTTCCGGAGCCGCTCCTCATCTGTCATGCGTGTTGTCCCTTTCCTGGAATCGCGCGGAGTGCTGCGCACCCCTCCCATGTTATCTTTGCATTTTAAAAGACCGGAAGCCCATTTGTCAAATTCAAGGCGCTTCCGGTCTTTTATTATCATCTTTCAGGCGGCTTTCACTGCGCTCCGTCTGCCTTCATGCCCGTGTAGAGCTGATAATACCGCCCCTTCTTCGCGAGCAGCTGCTCGTGGTTGCCCCGCTCGATGATCTGTCCCTGCTCGAGAACCAGAATCATGTCAGAGTTGCGGATGGTCGAAAGACGGTGCGCGATGACAAATGTCGTCCGCCCCGCCATCAGCCGGTCCATGCCGTCCTGCACCAGTTTCTCGGTGCGGGTGTCGATGGAGCTGGTCGCCTCGTCCAGAATGAGAACCGGCGGATCGGCGACCGCCGCCCGGGCGATGGCCAGAAGCTGCCTCTGCCCCTGCGAAAGATTGCTGCCGTCTCCGGTCAGCATCGTGTCGTACCCGTCCGGCAGCCGGCGGATGAAGCCGTCGGCATTGGCGAGTCTGGCAGCCGCCAGGATTTCTTCCTCCGTGGCGTCAAGCTTTCCGTAGCGGATGTTGTCGCGCACCGTTCCGGTAAACAGGTGCGTGTCCTGCAGCACGATGCCGAGCGACCGGCGCAGATCGTCCTTGCGGATCTTCCCGATGTTGATGCCGTCGTAGCGGATCTTTCCTTCCTGAATGTCGTAGAACCGGTTGATGAGATTCGTGATCGTCGTCTTGCCGGCGCCGGTGGAGCCGACCAGGGCCACCTTCTCGCCGGGCCTGGCATGCAGGCTGATGTCGTGCAGAATAACCTTGTCCGGATTGTACCCGAAGGTCACGTCCTCGAACACCACGTCGCCCTCAAGCGCCTTGTAATCCGTCGTGTCCGTATCCTTGTGATAGTGCTTCCAGGCCCATCTTCCGGTGTGTTCGTTCGTCTCTGTCAGCTTTCCGTCCTGTTCCTTTGCGTTGACCAGCGTGACGTAGCCCTCGTCCTCCTCCGGCTTTTCGTCGAGAAGCCGGAAGATACGGTCCGCGCCCGCCAGCGCCATGACGACCGCGTTCAGCTGCATGGACAGCTGGTTGATCGGCATACCGAAACTCTTGTTGAACGTGAGGAAGCTGGCCAGCGCACCGACCGTGAATCCGGCGAACGTATTCAGAGCCATGGCGCCGCCCACGATCGCGCATACGACATAGCTGGCGTTGCTCAGCTGGGCGTTGATCGGACCCACGACGTTTGAGAACGCGTTGGCCCGGTACGCGGAGCGGCACAGCTCCTCGTTCAGCCGGTTGAATTCCTCCGTGGTCTGCGGCTCATGGTTGAACACCTTGACCACCTTTTCGCCCTCCATCGTCTCCTCGATGAAGCCGTTGAGCCTTCCGAGGTCGCTCTGCTGCGAGACGAAGTTGCGGCCCGATATCTTCGTGGCCTTTGTCGTCAGGAAGATCATCAGCGCCACCATCGCCAGCGACACGGCGGTCAGCGGCACACTTAAGATCAGCATGGACACGAACACCGACACAATGGTGATCGTGCTGTTTAAAATCTGCGGGAGCGACTGGGAGATCATCTGCCGCAGCGTGTCGATATCGTTGGTGTACACCGACATGATGTCGCCGTGCGCGTGCGTGTCAAAGTAGCGGATCGGCAGTGTCTCCATGTGTTCGAAGACCTGCGTGCGCAAATCCCGCAGGAATCCCTGCGTGGCAAATGCCATCAGCATCGACTGCGCAAGCGCCGCCGCCACACCGATTCCGTAAAACAGAGCCACGCGCCCGATGGCCGCGGCAAGCGGCCCGAAGTCCGGGGCCTCGGTCCCCATCAGCGGCGTGATGTAGTCGTCGATCAGGCTTCTGGTGAAGAGCGTGCCCTGCACGTTTGCAAAAACCGAAACAAAGATGCAGATGCACACCAGCACCATGTGGATACCGTATTTCTGAAACAGCAGTCCCATGAGACGGCCGAGGATCTTCCAGGGATGCTCAAGCTTCGGAGCGGTGCCCCGCATGCCTCTTGGCGGACGCCCCATCGGGCCTCTTCTTTCTTCTGCCACGTTTGCACCTCCCTTATTTCTTCTCGTCAAAGTCGCCGTCGCCGCCGATGCCCTTCTGGGAATCGTAGATCTCGCGGTAGATGGTATTGGTCTTCAGGAGATTCTCCGGCGTGTCAAAGCCGTCGATCCGCCCGTCGTTCATGACGATGATCCGGTCGCAGTCCTCCACCGAGGAGACGCGCTGCGCGATGATGAACTTTGTCGTATCCGGGATCTCCTCCCTGAACGCCTGGCGGATCTTTGCGTCTGTCGCCGTGTCCACGGCACTGGTCGAGTCATCCAGAATCAGAATCTTCGGCTTCTTCAGGAGCGCTCTGGCGATGCAGAGTCTCTGCTTCTGACCGCCGGAGACGTTGGTTCCGCCCTGGCTGATCATCGTGTTGTAGCCGTCCGGCATCTTCTCGATGAACTCCGAGGCGCAGGCCAGGTCGCAGGCGCGCCGGCATTCCCCGTCAGTGGCATCTTTGTCGCCCCAGCGCAGGTTGTCGTAGATCGTGCCGGAGAACAGCACGTTTTTCTGCAGCACGACCGAAACCGCGTCCCGAAGCGCCGTCATGTCGTACTCCCGGACATCCCTTCCGCCGACCATGACCGACCCGCCCGTCACGTCGTACAGACGACTTATCAGGCTGACCAACGTGGACTTGGCCGATCCGGTCGCACCGATGACGCCGATGCTCTCGCCGGACTTCACGCTGAAATTCACATCCTTGAGGACCGCTTCGCCCTCGCCCTTCACATTGTAGCGGAAATCCACATGGTCAAACACCACGCTTCCGTCCGGGATTACCATCACCGGGTTCTCCGGGTTCTTGAGCTCCGGTTCCTCCTCGATGACCTCGGCGATTCGTCTGGCCGATGCCGCGGACATGGTGATCATGACGATGACAAATGTCAGCATCATCAGGCTCATCAGAATATTCATGCAATAGGTCAGCAGACTCATCAGAGAACCGGTGGTGAGCTCAGAGGTCACGATCATCTTCGCGCCGAGCCATGAGATTGTCAGGATGCTGCTGTAGACCGCCGCCTGCATGACCGGCCCCATGACCGCCATGCGCAGCTCCGCCTGCAGGAACATGAGGTAGATGTTCATGGCCGCTTTCCGGAACTTGCCGATTTCGTAATCCTCGCGCACGTACGCCTTCACCACGCGGATGGCATTCACGTTCTCCTGCACGGATGCGTTCAGGGCGTCATACTTCTCAAAGACCGCCTTGAAGTACTTCATGGTGCTTCTGGACACGAAAAAGATCACCGTTCCCAGGACGATGACCGCAAAAAGGTAGACGGAAGAAAGCCTGGCCGAAATCGAGAACGCCATGATCATCGCCACGATGATGCTCGCGGGCGCCCGCATCGCCATCCGCAGGATCATCTGAAACGCGTTCTGAATGTTGGTGGTGTCCGTCGTCAGTCTGGTCACAAGACTGGACGTTGAGAAATGGTCGATGTTGGAAAAGGAAAAGCGCTGGATGTTGTCATTCATCGCTTTTCTGAGATTCTTCGCAAGGCCTGTGGAGGCTTTGGCGCCGAAGACCGCGCCGCCAACACCGCACAGCAGTCCCAGAAGCGCGACCGCCAGCATGATGATACCGGTGTGGACGATGAAGTCCATGCTGCCGCCGTAGATTCCCTCGTCGACGATCCGTCCCATAAGCACCGGAATCGTCATCTCAGCGACAACTTCTCCGATCATCATGCAGGGCGTCGCGATGGCGGGAGCTTTGTATTCCTTAATCTGTTTTGCGATCGTTCCGACCAAGCAAATGCCTCCTTCCCTCTTTCCGAAAAAATACGGGCTTCCGGTCTCCCAAAAGGAGCCCGCAAAGCCGCGTGTCGGATTTCATTTCAAGAATATATCGTTGTGTGAAAAAACAGGAAGATAAAGCGCACTGCGCCTCATCATCTTTTAATTATAAGAGAAAAAATCCCCCGCTGTAAAGCGGGGGATTTCTCTTTATAGTATTTTTACATTTCCGGCATCTGTCAGAAACGTCTTCCAAAGTCCGGATTACAGGTCCTTCGGAATGACGGTTTCCTTGTCCTCCGGAACGTACCCCGGATGATTGGAAGCCCACAGCTTGTCCGCAACCGGCTTCCACTCCTTCGCGTAGTTCTCGCACTTGCCGCACAGATGCTCGGCGCTCTCCGGGCTCATCATATCGGTCGAATGCGCTCCGGTTGCCTTTACAAGAGCCTGGAGCTTTTCCGGATTCTCAAGGAACGGGCACGGACGAAGCAGGTTCTTGTTGAACGGCTGGTTCGCCTGATAAGCGTGGAACAGCGGCTGCTGCAGGCACTCGATCAGAGACTTGTCGTGGATATTGGCGCTCGAATAGTGAATGAACACGCACGGCTCCACATCGCCGTTCGGATTGATGTGGCAGTAGGTCTTGCCGCCGGCGATGCATCCGCTTACCCACTCGCCGTCGTTCTGGAAATCCAGCGTGAAGATCGGCTTGCCGCCTTCGTAGCCGCGGATCTCGCGGATGCGGTGATACATATACTCTCTCTGCTCCGGTGTCGGAACCAGCTCCATCGTCGCGTCGTTGCCGACCGGCATGAAGTGGAAGTACCACGCGAAGGCAACGCCCTTCTCGATCAGGAAATCAAGGAATTCGTCGCTTGTAACCGCCTCGCAGTTCGCTCTTGTGTAGCAGATGGAAACACCGTATACAAGGCCGTTCTTGTGGAGCAGATCCATCGTCTTCATAACCTTGTCAAACACGCCCTGGCCGCGGCGGCTGTCCGTCGCGTTCTCAAGTCCTTCGATCGACATGGAGAGAACGATGTTCTTGCACTCCTTCATGCCATCGCAGAAAGCCTGGTCAACCAGCGTGCCGTTCGTGTAGATCATGAAACCACAGTCCGGATGCTTCTTTGCCAGCTTCAGGATGTCGTTCTTGCGCACCATCGGCTCGCCGCCGGTCATGACATAGCCGCGGCATCCGAATGCTTTGCCTTCTGTCACGATCTTGTCCATATCCTCAAAGGAAAGATTCAGCTGACGGCTGTACTCGCTCGCCCAGCAGCCTGTGCAGTGCAGGTTGCACGCCGAGGTCGGGTCAAAGAGAATAACCCACGGAAGACCCGTCTTGTAGTTCTTGCTGTTCTCGCGCGTCTCACGGTAGCCCGTGAAGCCCGCCTCGAAACCGAAGGCCATGAACAGTCCCTTCAGATAGTCCAGATCCACATAATCCAGAAGATGATTGAAGAACTCTGTCCACTTTCCGTCCTTGGAGAACGCTGCTCTCAGACGGTCGTATGCTTCCGGCGGCCATGTATTGCCGTTGAACTTCTGAATTGCATTGATAACGCCGACATATGCTTCCTCGCGGTCCTTCACGGCCTTCTTCGTCACCATGTCCAGTGCGACGCCGAACGCCTTTCTTTCCGCTGCATGTACGATCTTATTCGCCATCTTTCTTCACCCCTGGTAATTCATTCTTTTATTGATACAGCTTTCTGCAGTTTACCGCAGGTTTAAAAAAATTTAAATGGAACAATTTCCGGAAACTGTCCATACCGGCAGGTTATGTCACATCTTCACCAGGATCTCAATCCCGTTCGCAATCAGAATCGCGCCGCCGAGAATCCCTGCCTTGTCCGCCAGTTTCATCCCCGCGGCGTGCCCCAGCTTCACGCCCGCCAGACAGATGACAAATGTCACCAGCCCGATAATAAGCGAAGCCGCCGTGGCCTGAAGTGCTCTGTACTCTGCGATGGTAAAGCCGACCGACAATGCGTCGATTGAGGTCGCCACCCCCTGAAGCAGAAGCATCGGCACGGATGTGGCCGGTTTTTCCTCTTCCTCCTTGTGGCGGATAGAGCTGATGATCATGTTCAGTCCGATGCCGATCAGCAGGATAAATGCGATCCACGGAATCATCGGTCGGAACGCCTTAAACAGCTCCGCAATGAACGTCACGCACACCCAGCCGGCCATCGGCATTAGGAACTGAAACCCGGCAAATGTCCCCGCGATCGCCACTCTCTTGCGCCGGCGCATCCCAGGCTCATTCAGTCCGTTGGCCAGTGAAACAGAGAATGCGTCCATCGCGAGTCCGACGCCGAGCAGCACATTTCGTATGATAAAGCTTCCCACTTCGAGTCTCCTCCCCGGATTCATCTGTCGCTCATGTCCGCCCATCGTACCACAGTAAGGCTGCCTTACTCAAGAGCGGTAGAAAATTGCATTTGCCGGGGATTTTTACTATACTTGAGCCATCAATAAGAGAAGCGGAATCAATGTTGCGGACCCGTGCCTGACACCTGTACGAAGGCAGAGGTATACCGGTCCGGATGCAGAAAGGAGTTGTCAGTATGGACAGCAAATACACAAAGGTCGAGTCTTCGGCCGGTTACGGCATCGCCCTGCGCGTCTACCGCGGGCACTTTGCGACACCGCAGGCCCACGTCAACTGCTACCTGGACATGACGGACATCAAGTCCCGCGAGACGGAGGCCCAGCGTCTGGCCAAGGCTCTGGCCGGACATTACCAGACCTCCACGCTCATCGACACAATTGTGTGCTTTGAGGACACGGATGTCGTCGGCGCCTATCTGGCGGAGGCTCTCACGCATGCGGGATTTCAGTCGATGAATCTTCATCAGACCATCTATGTGACCCATCCGCAGAACAGCACCGGCGGTCAGATGATCTTCCTCGACAATCAGAAGCATATGATAAGTGGCAAGAATGTCCTCCTGCTCATGTCCGCCATCTCGACCGGCCACACCGCCGACCAGGCGCTCGACTGCGTGCGGTACTACGGCGGCCAGATTGCCGGCATCTGCTCGATTTTCTCAGGTGTTAAGAGCATCGAGAACATCCCGGTCGCCGCGGCGTTCACCGAGGCAGATCTCCCGGGCTACGGCGTCTACAAGCCGAACGAATGTCCATACTGCCACGCCGGAACAAAGATCGACGGCATGGTCGTTCCGCAGGGCTTTATCAAACTGTGATCCTGAATCGGTATATATGCAAAAACCGGGGCCGTGAAGAAATCTTTCTTCACAGCCCCGGTTTGTTTCATCAGCAGGTCACAAGATCACGCATCGTGATAGGTCTCGTTGGTGTTGATATCGATGCGCTCCGGCCGCGACTTTGAGAACAGGATCTTCTGATTGTAGTAAAAGCCCGAATAGCCGGAAAAAATATAGGCAATGACGCAGGCGAGCGCGTACAGGCCGAGCCGCTGCCCGCCGAAGAGTTCGACGGAGAGCAGAAGCGGCGCCAGCAGGCTGTTGGAGCATCCGCCGAATACCGTCACAAGGCAGACCGACGCGGCGAAATCCGCCGGGATCCCGAGTATCGGCCCCATGAAGGCGCCGAAGGCAGCACCGATTGCGAAGCTCGGAAACACCTCTCCGCCCTTGAACCCGGCGCCAAGTGTCAGAGCCGTCAGAATCATCTTTAACAGGAACACGGCCGGCGACTGTGCTTCTCCGGACGTGGCGGCCGCGATCAGATTGGTGCCGGATCCGCTGTAGGCTGTTGTCCCCAGCAGATTCATGATAACTGCGATGGCAAGTCCGGTGACACCGATGCGCAGATACGCATTTCTCATCACGGACTTCAGAGCCCTCCCGGTGAGGTGCAGCACCTCGCAGAACAGCGTCGAGACAAATGCCGCCAGAATGGCCAGCACGATGATGCGCAGATACATCAGGACCGACGGATCCGGCATATTCACCTCGTAGTGTGTGGCCTCCACGCCAAAGCGGGAGGAAATTCCGAACGCCGTGAGAGAAGCCACCAGCGACGGGAAGATGGCGCCTGGCCAGAATGTGCCGACGTTGATGACCAGTGTCACGAAGATCGTTGCCGTCACCGGAATTCCGAAGATGGCCGCAAAGAGAGCGGCCATGCCGCTCATGGTCATGAAACGGATTTCCTTCTCATTCATTTTCAGAAAGCGGCTGGTCCAGTTGCCGATCACGCCGCCGATCTGAAAGGCAGCGCCTTCACGGCCGGCCGAGCCTCCGAACAGATGCGTGATGGCCGTTCCGAGAAAGATGGCCGGCAGCAGCAGCGGCTTTATTTTTCCGCCCCGCTGGGCTGCGAGAATCACGGTGTCTGTCGTGAGTCCGGCGACCTTCAGTCGTTTGTACAGAAAAACGATGAGAAGGCCGGCAGCAGGCAGAAACCAGATGAGAACCGGATGCGCCGCCAGAATCTTGTCGCAGGCACTGACGCTTCTGTCAAATGCCGCCCCCGCAAACCCGCACAGCGCGCCGATCACCAGGGAAATGGCTCCCCAGCGGACGGTGCGCTTTGCAAATGACGCGATATTGGTGACGCCGGCCGCATAATACGATTTGTCAAAGAGTGTGTTCATGAGTCTCTCCGTGCATCACTTCATCCGGTAGCGCGCGCCGATGATTTCTTTCTGCAGCGCGCTGATTTTTCCTTCGGCCACGGCCTTCTCTGCCAGCTCTTCGATCAGCTGAATTTCGTCGGAATACCGCCACCACTTGCCGGCGAGGTCGTACTCCTCCGCCTTCTTCATATGCTGCTCCAGTTCCGGCGGAACCGGAAATTCTATTTTTGCACTGTCATTGATGTCATTATATTCTGCCATACCGCACTTTCCTTTCAGGCAATCTGTATATGGTATAATACGTCCGAAACCGAATTTCAAATTTCTGAATACGGGAGGCTATGCGATGAAACTGCTGATTTCCGAAACAACAAGAGAAGAGAGGGAGAAAATCGTTGCCAGCTCGCTTTCCTGCGGCGACACCTGCAGCAACTGCGGCGGCTGCTCCCAGTCCATGATCGACATGTATCAGCCGTATATCGACGGGAAAATGGAGCTTTCCGAGTGCAACCGGGCATACCGCGCGCGCTATGTGTCCGGAAACGGCCGCAAGGCGGACGAGGACGAAGAAAGCGGCTATTCCTGCCCGATGTGAGGCCGGCGCGCCGCGCTTTTTCATCTGTCGCGTGTCACTTCTTTTCCGGCGCCATGAGCCGCCGGATGAAGAGGCGGTCAAATGTGTTGACGATGGGGCCGAGTCCCAGGGCACTTGCCAGCGTTCCGATGCCGACGACACCGCCGGTCAGAAAGCAGACCAGTGTCGCCGCGCCGTCGAGCGCCACGCGGCATGCAAAAAAGGGCACTTTCGGGAAACGGGCGCAGACCATCAGCGGAATGGCATCATACGGCGCCACGCCGAGGCGGGCGTCCTGATAGAGTCCCAGTCCGAGCCCGATGACAAGAAGTCCGGGGATGAGTGTGATGAGCCGGACCGGAAATGAAGTCAGGTCTCCGGTGAAAAAGTGAAGGATGGAATACGCGCCGCTCACGAACACACTGAGCAGCAGGGCATTGACAATCGTACCGATTCCGATCAGATCCCGGCCGAATCGGATCTGGATGCCGAACAGCGCCAGATTCAGAATCGTCTGACAGGCGATGAACGGAACCCCCGTAAAGCCTGCCATTCCCAAATTCATTCCGGTGAACGGGTCAGTCCCGAGCACTGTCAGCCGCAGAATGGCTGAGCCGGTTCCGATCAGCATGTTGCCGATCAGCATACCGAAAAAGCGCCTCGGCGTGACGCCGCTGAAAAGCGCAGAAATTCCCTTCTTCATATAACTTCCCCTCATTTTCCCATTTGTCATCCGCCTTACAGAGATGGCTTCTGTCCGGCGTCTTTTTTGTTCTCAGGCTCCGTTTTTTTCGCGAGCAGCCGCACGGCCAGATATGCCATGACGAGCAGTATGATCGAGAGCGAGGACAGCAGATTCTCCATCGGCGTCGGATTTCCGACCAGCATATGCCTCGAGACCAGGAACACGATCGTCTCGAGCACCTGTGACATGGACGGGTGCGCGAAAAGCTTCATGAACTCGATCCCGATGGCCAGCGTCAGCACGTCTTCCAGAAATGTCATCAGTTCCAGCGTGCCCTCCCCCGAGAACACATCTGCCAGTTCCGGCAGCAGGTGGACAAATGTGACGATGACCGCTATGAAAACCAGCGCCACGCAGACATATTCCAGAATATCGCAGATCAGATGCCAGACATCATACATTTTTTTGTCGGCTTTGCGGAACTTCTCAAGCTTTTCAAGGTATTTGTTCATCCGCCGTCTTCCTCCCCGTATTTAACCATCAGTATAGCAGAGCGTGCTCCGGAAACCTATCCGTTTTCGCAGGATTATGTTACAGTACACATGCAGGAGCCGCAGCACGCCCCGCAGATGAGAAAGGAGCTGCATCTATGAGAATTCTTCTGATCCGCCATGCGGAACCGGACTATACAAAAGATGTTCTGACCGCGGCCGGCAGAAAAGAGGCCGCCGCACTCGCAGCCCTGGCGCCCCAGCTGAACCTCGGGACCTGCTATGTCTCTCCGCTCGGGCGCGCCCAGGAGACCGCTTCCTACTGTCTTGCCGCCACGGGTAAAACCGCCAGGACCTGTGACTGGCTGCGGGAATTTCCGGCTGCACTTGACCTGAACAATTGCCCGGAACTGCAGAAGGCTTATCCGGGCACCAAAGCCGACCCGGAAACCGGCATTTTCCCGAAGCGCATCGTCTGGGACATGGTCCCGTCCTACCTCTGTGCACATCCGGACTACATCGACCCTGACAAATGGAGAAACACCCTCGTCGCCGGGCATTCCGACCTGGTCCCGGTCTATGACCATGTGGCCGAAGGGCTCGACACGCTTCTTGCCTCCCACGGGTACGCAAGAGACGGCCGCCACTACCGCGTGGAAAAGGAAACGACCGAAACCATCACGCTTTTCTGTCACTTCGGCGTCAGCTGCGTGATCCTTTCGCACCTCTTCAACTGCTCGCCGTTCCTGCTCTGGCATTCCATCTGTCTCTCGCCCTCATCCGTCTCGGAAATCTACTCCGAAGAGCGCCAGGAGGGATTCGCGTCGTTCCGCGCCCTGCGGCTCGGCGACACGACACACCTGACCATGGCGGGGCTCACACCCACCTACATTGCGCGGTTCTGCGAAGTGTACCACAGTGAAGACCGCCACAACTAAATACGGACGCCTGTCGGGCCTTAATCTTTGAAGATCCGTCCGGCGAAATTATAGAATCCTTCCAGCCAGACCGGCGCGTCGTGGCCGGCTCCCCGGATCACGCAGTCCGCATACGGAACGCCTGCCGCGTCAAATTCCTGCTCGTACTTTGCCAGATCGTTCCGGTCTTCTTCGCTGTCTTCTCCCACGCAGAAGAACGTGTACAGCGGCGCCTGCGACAGATCTTCGAACGAAACCGACGCAAGTACCGGCGCCTCCAGAAGCGAACCTTCAAAGATATCGGCTTCCGGTGCCAGAACGCCCAGATACCCGAAGACGCCCGGAATACTCACCACGTCGTGCACAGCCTCGGCGGCACCGGTCGAAAGGCCGATGATGGCCGTGCTGGTCATGCCTTCTGCCGCCGCGTAGTGGCTGTTGATGAATGGCATCAGATCATTCTGCAGATCTCCCGCAAACTTATGAAAGATTTTCCGTCGTTCTGACTCAGACGTCACCGAGTTCTCATCCGTATCGGACGTCCACATATCCACGAACACCAGAATCGCCTCCGGCGCCTCGCCTTCCGCCACCAGATTCCCGTAGATCACCGGCGCCGCGTTCCACTCCTGCGGCCCGCCGTCGATCCCGTGCAGCAGATAGAGCACCGGGTATTTTTTCGTCTCGTCGTATCCGGCCGGCAGCTGGATGTAGCACGTCTTTTCCGCATCGGCCGTCGTGGAATAATAGCGGACATCCGTGAGCAGGGTACCGTAATCCACATCGTCCCTCTCATCGGCAAATCCGTCCGGCACACTGTAGTCCGTGTCAAGAAACGCCGCGCTCCGGCTTCCGTCTCCTGTCTCCTCACTTCCGGCAATGTCGCTGTCATCGCCGTGTGCCAGACTTTCTTTCTGTGTTCCGGCGGCAGTCTGCGCCGCTGTTTCTGTTGTGACAGCCTGAGATGACTCTGCCGTCGAGGTCTGGCTGGCTGTGTCCTGTGTCTCGAGGTTCTTTCCGATGCCGGTGCCGTCTGTGCACCCGCACAGAAGCGCTGCCGCAAGCAGCGCCGCCGCACACTGCACCCGTCTTTTTTTATGTCTCATAGAACGCACGGATATCCTCCCGGTAGTCTTCGATAATTTCCGGCGTGTCGCCGTCCCATTCCAGAACGGTATCGCCGATCTCATCCATCAGCTTTTCATTGATGGAATCCACCGTCATCGACAGCATCAGCCTGTGCTGCGCCGCGTATTCTTTCCAGTCTCCGCCTTCCGCGATCCGCCGCAGAATCTCCCGCTCGTCGGCTGTGAGATTTCCGCCCGCGTCCGGTGCCTGTTCTGCTGCAGAAGAATCCGCCGAAGTCTGCTCCCCAGTCTTCTCCGGTTCCGGCACTGCGGGCGCCTCGTCTTCATCCACCAGCAGCGCATCCCTTGTCGTATCCGCATCCCGGCGGATCTTCCCGAGGCTGCCCATGTCCAGACTGATCTTCGGGCGCGCCGCCTCTTCCTGCTCACGGGTGTACGCCGCGACGGCCTCCTTCACCGGCTCCTCAAACCACACGCCCGGCCCGCGTTTAAGCGGATGCCCGAAATGCCATGCCTGCCGCATCTGCCGGTCCGTCTCCTGGCACAGATCCGCAAATCCCGGATACGGCACAGAATGTGTCAGACTTCTGGCCTGTCTCGTCCAGTTTCCGTCCCGGCACATATACACCTGATCCGGTCCGGCCTCGTAGCGGAAATCCTTGTAGGCGCGGTAGTCAAAAAACGGCGCCGAGCGGAACGGATACCACGGAATCCGCACCACACCGCCCAGACACCTCTGCGCCAGGTCCGCCCGGCCGCATTGCCGGTCGCGCTCATTTGCCAGGAAGAGTGCCTTCATCAGGACCTGCGCATACGCTTCCCTGTTCTTCCTGACAAATGCCGATGTCCCTGTCCGGCTGGTTCCGGCCTTTTCACAAGCCTCAAGAAAGATGCCGGGGTCCTGCTCCTCTCCCCGCTGCGCCGCCTCGAGCACCCGTGCCGCCGCGCCTCTTTCTGATTCCCGGAACAGTTCCGGCGCCAGATCCGCCGGCAGGTTGTTGTAGATCAGGAAATCGTGCATCCAGTAATTCATCGACGCGGCAAATGCGCTGCTGCGCTCCCCGAACATGTCCCGCAGCTGCTTCATGCGCTCAAATCCGGCTTTCCCCTGCTCGCCGATGCCGTCCATCAGTTCGTAGGCCAGCACATAGGCAAAGGACACCGGCGCGCCCGGCTCCGGCTTTCCGGCGCGAAGTCTCGTGCGCCATCCGAAATATCCCCGCAGCACCCGGTTGTTCATGCGCTCATACGTCGGATTGTACCAGATAAATTCACCGGAATAGACCGAATCATCCTCGTAGTTTTCCGCCAGTTTTGCCTGTCTGTAAAACAGTTCCTCTGCGCCGCTGTTCTCCTCGCGGGTCAGGCTGCGCAGCTTTTCAAGCGTTTCGGGCAGCGCCTGCGCCTGCCTTGCATCAGACGGAATCGGAATATCGGAGTATTCACCGGTGTAGTGTATCATTGCGTCCTTTCTTCCTGGAAATTTTTCCGGACGGGCTGCCTTTCCTGTGGCACTTTTCTTTCCGGACAAGTATACTGATCCTGTTCATTATAACAAAGGAGCTCGTGAATCCATCATGCAAAATTATATACAGGGCGTGGTTTCTGCTCTGATTCTGGCAGGTATTTTCTGGGGAATCCTGACAGTTTCCATGATCCGCGACCGCAGCCGCTACCGCAACTGCACATTTCTGCTGCTTGCGTTTCTGTCCCTGATCCCGCTCATCACAGCGCTTGCCGGGCCATACGCCCAGATAGCTGTCCTCGTAATATTTGTACTGGCCGGGCTTCTTATTCTGATGGTCCCGGTTCTGCTGATCTACAACGGATTTGTCATGATGAGGCGCGAGGGAAAGCGTTTCAAGAATCTGCTCTCACTTCTTTTCGGCCTTTTCATCGCGCTCGGAGAGGTGAGCGCCTTCCTGGTCGTGTGGCTGCCGCAGATCCGGCGGGGACCGGCCCGGGATGAATTCAGGAGTCTGCCGCTTCTGCTGATTCTTATCAGCGTGAGCGCCGCCTATTTTTCGCTGTGCTTTCTGTCTTTCACGGCTTATTCGTGGTTTCTGCAGCGCATTCCGCGCCGCCGCGACTTTGACTACATCATCGTTCTGGGAGCCGGGCTGATCGATGGCACGAAAATTTCCCGTCTTCTTGCCCAGCGTCTCGACAAGGCGATCGAGGTCTGGAAAAAAGACCCGACGCCGCCCGTCATGATCCCGTCCGGCGGGCAGGGCGGCGATGAAAAGATCCCGGAGGGCCGGGCCATGGCAGAATATCTTATCGCTCACGGCATTCCGCAGAAGTCTGTCATCTCCGAGGAGCGCTCCCGGACGACTAGTGAAAACCTGAAGTTTTCAAGAGAGCTGATCCGCTCTGACATCGCCGGTCCGAATCCGATGCACGTAAGCGGCCGCCCGTACGTCGCCATCGTGACAAGCAATTACCACGTCTGCCGGGCTCTGCGCTACGCCCGCCGCATGGATTTCAGAGCGACCGGCATCGGCTCGCCCGTCGCCGCCTACTACTGGCCGAGCGCCCTGATCCGCGAATTCGCCGCCATCCACGCCGAAAAAAAGCACGCCGTGATCTTTCTTGCCGGCTGGCTTCTGTGCCTGCTGCCGTTCATCGTCTTCGCTGTTGGCTGAGACTGCTGACTG
>OMUP01000154.1 GCA_900314255.1 uncultured Lachnospiraceae bacterium
ATTTGCTTGTTATTGGCAAGATTGTGTTGAATCCCAGGCTTGAATTTTGGCTGAAAATTCAACACAAGAGATGAATTTAAAGCCATTTTGATGAATGGCTGTCGTGATCAAGCTTTTGATTCATCAAAAAGCCATGTGAAGCGGGAATTATGCTGAATGCAGGTCCTGCCATGGCCCCAGGCTCTCACCAGAGTACCAGGAAACCAGGTCCCGCCACGACCCCAGGTTTTTTATCCGACTCGCATTAATTTCATAAACTGCCGCCGTCGGGACAAAACTTGTTCCCGGCGGCCTTTGTCTGGCTTTTCAGCATTATTCTCAGCCCGACTTAGCTTAGAAGATAATGATGGATGACATTCTTGATTTCGTCTGTGTCCAGGGGCTGCCGCAGAGTTTCTTCGGTGATGATCAGGCTGCCGCCCAGAAAGATCCCGTTCTTTTCATATTCTTTCACACGCCAGACGGCGGGTATGGAGTACTCTCTGTCGTCCATCATCCCCCGGTGCTCCCAGTAGAAAATTTTTCGCTGTTTCACGTTAAGGACCGTGAAATCCGGATAGATGATAATATCGCCGGAAAGTATCAGAGGGCACTCATACTTGTAAGGAATATGAAGGCTGTACAGAGCATTTGCAATATTAAGTTCTGATTTCGAACGCACATGATCGCCTTTTATGGAAGTGAAAACAGACAGACCCGCCGGAAGTTCTTTTGTCTGATAAGGCTTTGCAAGCCAGAGACGGGCATACTCATCATCCGGCAGATCAGCCGGTTTCAGAAATTTCCTTGCCCGTTTCGGAAATGTGGTGTACAGATTCTGAATCTGTTCTGATTTATCTTCAGTGGACAGCAGCACCGCAAGATCGGCAAGCACGCCTTGCACCAGCTTTAATGCCTTTTCATCGTATGATTTCTGCAGAAAAGTCCGGATTTTTTTCTCATCATGCACAGAAATATACGTCCAGGTGCTGTCGGAGGGGCTGCGCCGCAGATAATACATCACGAAATTTCCCTTTGTGATCATGCGCATCCTGCCCTGCGGATACTTTGCAAGGCGGGCCTTCAGCGTGCTTTCCAGCTTCAAAAGTTCTTTTTGCCGCTTGTGTGCCTCGAGGTAAAGGTTAGTCATGAGAATCCTCCTTTATGGAAAATGTGTGCTTAAGCCGGTACGGACGTCAGAAGTTCAAATACCGGGCAGCATAAAAATTTGTTCAGCACCGGGCTTTCTGACAGCTGCAGAAACGTTTGATCTGCAGCGAAAGAATAGAGAAGAACGAAAAAAACAAACGCAAAAGAATATCTGTCCGCCTGCAGCAGAATAGCGCATCGCCGTCAGCTTGTGTTACTCTGTCCGGCAGGATAAAATAAATAACAAATCAGATGAAGAGAAGAGACTGGCTGCCGGATGGGACAGAATATCAATTCTGGAATTCCCATCTCCCGCAGCGAAAAGAACGAAAACATGAAACTTGCAATGGCGCAGATGGGTATGAGTGAGAATACGGGTGAGAACCTGCAGAAAAGCCTGGGGCTTGTCCGTCAGGCGGCGGAGAGCGGCGCGGATCTCGTGCTGTTCCCGGAGGTGCAGCTGAACCGCTTCTTCGCGCAGTACCCGGGGCGGGATGTAAGCGCGCTTGGCGTCACGCCTGACGGCCCGGAAGTCACGGCGCTGCGGGAAATCTGCCGCATTTGCCATGTGTGGGCGGCGCCGAACGTATATCTGCTTGAGAATGGAAAGTATTTCGACACGACGCTGCTGATCAACCGGCAGGGCGAGATCGCCGGCATGCAGAAGATGGTCCACATCGCGCAGGCGGAGCAGTTTTACGAGCAGGATTACTACACGCCGTCGGACGAAGGATTCAAAGTCTTCGACACGGAGTTCGGGAAAATCGGCATCGTGATCTGCTTTGACCGCCACTATCCCGAGAGTGTCCGCACGGAGGCGCTCATGGGCGCGGATCTGATCCTCATTCCTACGGCAAATGTCAAAGCCGAGCCGTCTGAGACGTTCGAGTGGGAGATCCGGATTCAGGCGTTCCAGAATTCCGTGGCAATCGCGATGTGCAACCGTGTCGGGCGCGAGGATGCCATGGATTTTTCGGGTGAGTCGCTTGTGGCAGGCTCGAATGGCGAGAAACTTGTCAAAGCTGATGACAGAGAGCAGATCGTATACTGCGAACTCGACCCGAAGACGTCGCGCGCCGTGCGGGCCGGAAAGCCGTACACGAGCCTGAGAAGAAAAGAAATGTATTTGTGAGAAAAAGTTATTCTTCTCTTTGCCAGATCATAACATATTCACCTTCACCCGTGTTTTCATCAATTTCCTCCGACTGGACTTGGAAATGTTCCCTCTCGTAGAAATGTATGGCACGGGTGTTCTTTTTGTATACATGCAGGCTCAGGCGGGGCTTTAAACATTTCACATGGGTCAGCAGCTGCTTCCCGATCCCGCGTGAGCGGGATCCCCTGCTTACAAAGATCCCTTCGATGTAAGTTCCTGTCAGGCCGATGAATCCATCAACTTGCCAAATCTCATTCAAATTGACTGTTGAAAGTATCGTACCATATCAGGCAGGATGATTCCATGAATAGCGCGGTTATTCATCAAAATGGCCTTATAAGCAAGATCTGTGCTGAATATTTTGCCTCAATTTGAGCCTGGGATTCAGCACTGTCCCACCAAAAACAAGTAAATTGATGAATTAGTCATCTCAAACATGCCTTTTTATTCATCAATTTTCATCAAAAAATGTGCTCGGTGATGAATTAGCTGAGACGAACTGCCTTGGGCATTCATCATTTTGAATAAAAAGCAAGTTTGGT
>OMUP01000159.1 GCA_900314255.1 uncultured Lachnospiraceae bacterium
GATGACGGCGTCGCGGAACCGGCGCGGGTTGTAGCCGGTGAGAGTGTGGATTTTGTCGAGGTGGTACTGCAGCGTGTTTTTGTGGATAAACAGTGCTTCAGACGTTTCTTTAAGAGAGAGATCCCGGGCAAAATATGCCCGCAGGATCTCTTTTTCTTTTTCAGACAGGCGGGATATGGTTTTGTCCATGTAGTTCTGCGCGTCTTTTTCTGACAGGCTGCCGGTCAGGATCTCAATATCCAGAGCGTCGTATTCCGTAAAGTTCCCCCGCCCGGATGAAAGGGCCAGCAGGGCATTTCCGTATGAAATGTTCTGGCGGCGCAGTGTTTCACAGGATCCGACCCCCACAGACAGCAGCCCGGCGCAGGAGGCGGCGAGATCTCTTGCGGCCGGCGTCTGCTTATTCCAGACGGAGTCTGGAATAATCTGAATATATCGGTTGGGATACAGAAACGTACAGGCATCGCTGCCGTCAAGACGCAGATATGAAAGAATCTTCTGCCCGGTTTCGCCGGGACTGGCGGGCGAGTAGCTGCTGCTGAGGCGGATCACGACGGTGCGGTACAAAGCAGCTGATGACAAATGATGCGCCTTCAGCCAGGAGCACAGGAACGCTTCAGGAATGTCGCCGCCGCCGGTCAGAGAGCGGATTACATACCCTGTCTCAGCCTCCCGGTTCCGGTCCGCTGTGTCAAGTTCCTGTTCTCTGAGCACGAGGTGTGTGATCTGGCGGGCGAGGCGCGCATATTTGCGAACGTGTTCCGGTTCTCCGGTTATGCCGATCACGGCCACGGTTTCACCGCGCCATGAAAACGGCATGTTGACGCCGCTGCGGCTTCCGGGGAAGTGCTCTTTTCCGGAGACTTCCAGTGTCTGCCCAGTACGGGCCGCCTTTGCTCCGATTTCATGAAAATCTCCGACGCGCCCCGGATCGGTGCTGGCGATGATGATGCCGTCCGACCGGATGAAGTTGATGTCGTATCCGCAGACTTCTTTCACGGTGTCAACGATCTGCTGTGCTGTATTTTTTGTGATCTGAGCTGGCATTTGTCTCCTTTGCGCCGCTTTTCTTTCGGATGTTCACAGAAGGTCCCGGACGGCTGCGCATATGTTCACTATACCATATATTTGCCAAAAATATTTAAAATATTAGTCACGAAGAACATATTTTTTGTTTCCTGGATTCTGTACGATAGAACGATCGAAATATATGCGGCGAAGGCGGACAGCTGCAGGGGCTGCCCGTGAGAATGATTTGATGCAGGGAGGAAATCTGAGTATGAGAGCTGTGATTGCGGTGGATTCATTTAAAGGGAGCCTGAGCTCGCTGGAGGCCGGAGAGGCCGTGCGGGAAGGAATTCTTTCGGCATATCCGGACGCTGATGTGCAGGTTCGGCCGCTCGCGGACGGCGGGGAAGGAACCGTCAGCGCTCTGACGATCGGAATGGGCGGAACGATTCAGCATGTGAGTGTCACCGGGCCGCTCGGGGAAAAGGTCGACGCGCAGTACGGGATCCTGAAGGACGCAAGAACAGCTGTTGTGGAAATGTCCGCGGCGGCCGGGATTACGCTGGTGCCCAGAGAAAAGAGAAATCCGATGCACACCACGACGTATGGCGTCGGCGAGATTCTGCGGGATGCGATGGAAAAGGGCTGCCGTGAATTTCTGGTCGGGATCGGCGGAAGTGCGACCAATGACGGCGGAATCGGGATGCTGCAGGCTCTGGGGTTCGGCTTCCTGGACAAAGAGGGCAGGCAGGTTCCCTTCGGCGCCGAAGGTCTGCGGGAGCTTGAGAGCATAACGGATGACAACGTGATCCCGCAGCTTGCGGAATGCCATTTCCGCGTTGCCTGCGACGTGACCAATCCGCTGTGCGGAGAGCAGGGGTGCTCGGCGGTCTTTGGGCCGCAGAAGGGCGCCGATCCGGACATGATCCGTCAGATGGACAGTGACCTGGCGGCATACGCTGGAATTTGCCGCAGGAAATATCCGCAAGCGGATGCGGCGCAGGCGGGAACGGGCGCCGCCGGCGGCCTCGGCTTTGCGTTCCTGACATTTACGAACGCCAGTCTTGAATCCGGCGTCAGAATTGTGCTCGAGGAGACACATCTTGAGGATTACATCCGGGACGCTGACGTCGTGGTGACCGGCGAGGGGAGACTCGACGGCCAGACCGTGATGGGCAAGGCGCCGATCGGCGTGGCGCATCTCGCGAAAAAATACGGGAAGCCGGTTATCGCATTTGCCGGCTGTGTCACGCCGGACGCAAAGGCGTGCAATGAGAACGGAATCGACGCATACTTTCCGATCCTGAGAGGTGTCGTGACGCTTCCGGAAGCCATGGACACGGAAAATGCGAAGCAGAACATGGCGGATACGGCCGGGCAGGTGTTCCGTCTGTACAGGACGGCATCGCAGCGGTGAAGGACTCCGGCGATCCGGTTTTGCTATACCTGCCGCTGATACTGAATTCCGGAATCGGCATTATGCAGAAATCTGATTATGCGGTACAAAAATACCAGAGGCGCTGCCTGAAGTCTCGGGCAGCAGACCGCAGATCATGACACACGCCAGGCGGCGTGCACCTGAAATTCAGAAAGGCAGTGACATGAGATCATTTCAGTATGCAGGTATGCCGAAGGTTTACTTTGGAGAAGGAAGTCTGAAAACGGCACTGGAGAAGGAACTGGCCGGTGCCGGGGAAAATGTGCTTCTGGCGTACGGCGGCGGATCGGTGAAAAAAACCGGCATTTACGATCAGGCTGTGGATCTGCTTCATGCGCTCGGCAAAACGGTGTTTGATTTTTCCGGAATCATGGCCAATCCGACCTACGCCAATGTGCAGGAAGGGGCGGCATTTATCCGGGAGATCGGTCTGCCGTCGACGTTTACGGAACTGAAGGCCGGAATGCGGGAAGGATCGCCTGACCCGACCGATCCGGAAATTCTGCGGAAAGTAGCGGATACAGCGATCATCACGCCGGGATGTGCCAGACAGCTGGGGCGGGACGAATTGTATCAGATCCTGACGGAATGCATATGATGCCTGGCTGTATACAGAAGTATACGCTGTCGGCAATATAAAAACAGAATAATTCTGCGCAAGACGTTTGCCAGAGCCCTTTACACGGGCCTGACAAGCGCCTTTTTTTGTCCGGACGCCGCCGCTGCAGAAATGAAGACTATAACCGGGAGATATACTGGCATTTGCCATAAGCATTAGACAGGGGAAACGCTTACAGTTAAGATTTTGTCAGAAAGGAAGGATATCAGCCATGAAAATCTTATATGAAGGCATGGCCACAAACGGGAGCGAAGCGGCAAAACTTGGAAAGAAGATCTGACAAGGAGATTATCATGAAGAAAGTAATCAGTGTTTTACTGGCGGGACTTCTGGCCTGTGCGGCGGATGGAGAAAAATGAAAATACAGTCCACACCCGGCATAACACTGTCGGAGGATACCCGGATACCGCAGGTCGGTTACGGCGTGTTTCAGATCAGAGATTACAGAGAATGCAGAACCTGTGTCCGCGAGGCGATTGACTGCGGATACAGGCTGCTTGATACAGCTGCCGCTTACTTTAACGAAGATGCGGTCGGCGATGCCATGGCAGATGCCATCCGGGACGGCGCGGTAAAACGCGAAGAGATGTTTCTGACAACAAAAGTCTGGATTCAGGATTACGGAGAGCAGGAGACGCTGACCGCGGTGGAAGCGTCCATGAAAAGGCTGCGGACAGATTATCTGGACCTTGTTCTTCTGCATCAGCCTTAGGGCAAATGGCAGGAAGCCTGGCAGGCACTTGAAAAACTGAAAAAGAGCGGGGCTGTCCGCGCCATCGGCACATCGAATTTCACCCGGAAAAAAATGAGGGAGCTGCTCTCCATTGCCGACATAAAACCGCAGATCAACCAGATGGAGATTCATCCTTTGTTCTGGCGGCGGCTGTGTATGTATTTGTCAGAAGAGCAAGATAAAATTCAATAAGAATGGCAAAGATTTGAAATATTCTGATACTCCCGCTATAATTAACTCATTATGCTCTGCCTGTGAATCCCAAGTGGATTTCAAAAGCATGGTGTAAGAAATTTTCAGCAAGAGGGTAAGTATGGAAAAAGGTAAGGAAGAATTCAAGCCATTCATTTCCGCGGACCGGAATCTGCCGGAGCTGACTCCGACATCGATTATTCTGGGTGCGATTCTCGCGATTGTGTTTGGCGCAGCCAATGCGTATCTCGGCCTGAGAGTGGGCCTGACGATTTCGGCATCTATTCCGGCTGCCGTGATCTCGATGGGAATCTGCCGCGGGCTGCTCAGAAGAGACAACATTCTGGAAAACAACATGGTTCAGACGATCGGCTCCGCCGGTGAATCGATCGCGGCCGGTGCGATTTTTACGATGCCGGCTCTTTTTATGTGGGCAAGAGAAGGCGCCGTGTCCATGCCGACGGTGTCCTCCATCACCATCGTGGCAATCTTAGGCGGCGTGCTCGGTGTTCTGTTCATGATTCCGCTTCGCAACGCACTTATTGTGGAAGAGCACGGAACGCTTCCGTACCCGGAAGGAACAGCCTGCTCGGAGGTGCTGCTTGCCGGAGAAGAGGGCGGCGCGAGCGCGAAGGGCGTATTCAGCGGCCTCGGCATTGCTGCCGTGTACAAGTTCCTGGCGGACGGACTGAAGGTTTTTCCGTCTGAAATCGCGTATGATTTCAAGAACTACAAGGGCGCCGGCTGCGGCATGGATGTTCTTCCGTCGCTGGTCGGTGTCGGATATATCTGCGGACCGAAGATTTCCGCTTATATGTTCGGCGGCGGTATTCTGGCGTGGTTTGTTCTGATGCCGCTTATCTATGTGTTCGGCGCAGGGCTTCCGGATGTTGTCTATCCCGCATCCAAGGCGATCGCAGAGCTGGGAACCAGCGGCCTGTGGAGCAGCTATATCCGCTATATCGGCGCCGGCGCGGTGGCCTGCGGCGGTATGATTTCGCTGATCAAATCGTTCCCGATGATCATCCGGGCTTTCCGCAAGTCGATGGCCAGCCTGAAGAACAAGCAGACAACCAGCACACGCACGACAAAGGACATTCCGATGAACGTTGTCCTGATCGCAGCGGTTGTGTGCATCATTCTGCTCTGGCTGCTTCCGACCGTTCCAGTGAACCTTCTCGGAGCACTTCTGATCGTAATCTTCGGCTTCTTTTTCGTGACGGTTTCCGCCCGCATGGTGGGCATTGTCGGAAGCTCCAACAATCCGGTTTCCGGCATGACGATTGCTACGCTGCTGATTACGACGATTGTTCTGAAGGCAACGGGCAATATCGGCACTCAGGGAATGGTTGCGGCGATTTCCATCGGCTCGGTCATCTGCATCGCAGCTGCGCTTGCCGGTGATATTTCGCAGGATCTGAAGACCGGTTACATTGTGGGCGCGACGCCGTGGAAGCAGCAGATCGGTGAGATCATCGGTATTGTTGTTTCGTCGATTGCCATCGGATTTGTCATGTATCTGCTGGATGCAGGATATGGGTTCGGATCGCAGGATCTGCCCGCTCCGCAGGCCGGTATGATGAAGATGATCGTCGAGGGCGTTATGAACGGCAACCTGCCGTGGTCGCTTGTGTTCGTCGGCGTGTTTATCGCGCTGATCGCCGAGCTTTTCGGCATTCCGGTGCTGCCGTTTGCAGTCGGAATCTATCTTCCGATTTTCTCGACCACCGGTATCATGGTCGGCGGTGTGGTCCGTCTGATTGTCGACAAGAAGAAGGAATCAGAGGAAGAGAAGAAAGCAAAGACCAACCGCGGCATTCTGTTCGCGTCCGGCATGATCGCCGGCGAAGGACTGGTCGGCGTTCTGCTGGCTGTCTTTGCATTTGCCGGAATTGATGTGGCGCTTCCGGCCGGGCTGAATCAGATCGGCTCGCTGGTATTCTTTGCCGCCATGATCGCGCTGTTTGTGATGGCGATCAACAAGAAGGACAAGAAGAAAGAGGCCTGAGAGCCTTGAAAAGAGTCCGCGGGCGTTAGCGGGGATCCCTAAAGAATGGCACGAAAAGAAAAGGAAAATTATCTGGACTATATCCCCCGTCCGAACCGCCTGTTTGAGACAAAGCTGGGCAAGGCGGGGCACATCGTGATCCGGACGGAACACAAGGGCTTCTACAATTTTATTGCCCAGAAGATTTTCAAAAAGCCGCGGTTTTCAGACATTGAACTGGATGATTTCGGGACATTTGTCTGGAAGCAGATGGACGGTGAGAAAAGCATCTTTCAGATCGGTCAGGCGGTCCGGGAAGAGTACGGCGAAAAAGCTGAGCCTCTGTATGAGAGGCTCAGCCGCTTCATGAAGATTCTGCACGAACAGCACTATATCGTGTACGAAAACAAACTGAGTAAGGACCGCCGGGAGGCGAAGTAAGAGGCGCCGGGAGACGTGGATGTCTGCCGCTGAAAACTTATACGTAAGGCCGGGCAGCGTGCACTGTCCGGCCTTTTGAAGTTTTGCGTTTATTTCCGGTGAATGCAGCAGCTGACGGCCTCGCGCAGCTGCCGGATTCCGTTATCGGTGGTAGCCCAGCTTGACGCGAACCGGACCACTGTGTGCGTCTCGTCCAGCGCCTCCCAGAATGAAAAATCTACATACTGTTTCAGTGCTGCGATTTCATCATTTGTCAGGATGACAAATTGCTGGTTGGTCGGAGAATCAATGTAGAAGCTGCACCCGGCTTCTTTGAAAATCTGCCGGATCTGCATGCCTGTCTCAATGCCGCGGCGGCAGATGCGGCCGTAGAGGTTGCCTTTGAACAGCGCGGCAAACTGCACGCCGGTAAGTCTTCCTTTGGCGGACAGCGCGCCGTGCTGTTTGATCCGGGTTATGAAGTGCGACGGTTCTCTGCCGCCCGGAAAGACGAGCGCTTCGCCGCAGAGCGCGCCGGCCTTTGTGCCGCCGATGTAGAAGACATCGGTGAGCTGTGCGATGAGCGGCAGAGTGACATCGGTGCCGTCCGCTTCCAGCCCGTATCCCAGGCGCGCGCCGTCAAGATACAGTTTCAGATGATTTTCCCGGCACACTTTTGAGAGCGCTTTCAGCTCATCTGCGCTGTACAGGGTTCCGAATTCGGTCGGATGCGAGATGTAGACCATGCCGGGGAAAACCATGTGCTCATGGTTCTCGTCATTGTAAAAGTTCTTCACATAGTCCTCGACGTCACGTGCGGCGACTTTGCCGTCGTGAGACGGAAGCACCAGCACTTTGTGCCCGGAGAACTCAATGGCCCCGGCCTCGTGGACGTTCACATGACCCGAACGGGCAGCCAGAACGCCTTCGTACGGCTGCAGCATGGTGTCGATGACAAGCTGGTTGGTCTGCGTGCCGCCGCTGATGAACCAGACCGTGGCGGCCTTGTCCTGGCAGGCTGTCCGGATTTCATCCGACGCTTCTTTTGTATAGCGGTCTGTCCCGTATCCGGGCAGCTGTTCCATGTTTGTTTCAGTAAGCGCCTTCAGAACTTCTTCGTGGCACCCTTCCAGATAATCGCAGGCAAACGAATACATCCCTGAACCTCCTTCTTCTCAGACAGAATAACCGTTCAGGGATGATTGTAGCACGAAGTGACGTGTGTGCGGAAAGAGTGGGGGGAATTACTCCTGCGAGTCAAAATCCGGAGCCATGTGCAGATATCCCTGCAGGGCTTCATCGGTCTGCGTGTAGTAGCGCTTTCCCTTGTTGACACTGGCGATGCGGGCCATATCGTCCTCTGTCAGGGAGAAATCAAAGAGGTCGATGTTGTCTTTGATGTGCTGCGGGTTGCGGGAACCCAGGATCACGATGCTGCCGGACTGGATGTGCCAGCGGAGAATGATCTGCGCGTTGCTCTTGTGATATTTCTGCGCCAGCTCTGTAAAGACGGTTTCGCCAACCAGCGACTTGTCGCCGTGGCCGAGCGGATGCCGCGGCCGACTGCCTTTTCGTTCATATAGGCATTGGCCGTGTCAACCATCGTGTAGCCGCTTTTGAAAGCGTTATACACTGCATCCTCGGCGTCCTTCGGGGACATCAGGAATGTGCCGATGCCGGCTGCCGGGATCTTTGTTCCATTATTGAGTGTGAATGTTTCCATAATCTGTATACCTCCGATTTTTGAGAAGGGGGCAGAAGAAGAGATATTTCCCTTTTCTGAAGGATAAGAGACAGGTATACTTAAAGGCAGTAAAAACTCAACCGGACGTGAGAGAGGTATAGTGTATGCGGCAGGAGACAAAGTGCATTCAGGCGGGGTATGAGCCGAAAAACGGCGAACCCCGGATGATTCCGATTATTCAGAGCACAACATTCAAGTATGACAGCAGCGAGGCGATGGGCCGGCTGTTTGATCTGGAAGATTCCGGATATTTTTATTCCAGACTCCAGAACCCGACCACCGATATGGTGGCGGCCAAGATCGCGGCGCTCGAGGGCGGCACGGCGGCGATGCTGACGGCGTCCGGACAGGCGGCGACGTTCTATTCAGTATTCAACATCGCCGGCCAAGGCGATCATGTCATCGCGTCTTCCACTATCTACGGCGGAAGTTTCAATCTTTTCAACGTGACGATGCGCAGAATGGGGATTGATTTTACATTTGTCGACCCGGACTGCAGCGATGAGGAGCTGGAGGCGGCTTTCCGCCCAAATACGAAGGCGGTGTTCGGCGAGACGATCGCCAATCCGGCGCTGATCGTCTTTGACATCGAGCGGTTTGCGAAGGCGGCACACGCGCACGGAGTTCCGCTCATCATCGACAACACATTCGCGACGCCGATCAACTGCAGGCCGTTTGAATGGGGCGCGGATATCGTGACGCATTCGACGACCAAGTACATGGACGGACACGACGCGACGCTTGGCGGCTGCATCGTGGACAGCGGCCATTTCGACTGGATGGCGCACAAGGAGAAGTTCCCGGGGCTGTGCACGCCGGATGAGTCGTATCACGGTATTACGTATGCGGAGAAATTCGGAAAAGAAGGCGCCTACATCACGAAGTGCACGGCGCAGCTGATGCGCGATCTGGGGGCGATGCAGTCGCCGATGAATGCCTATATGCTCAACCTGGGACTTGAGTCGCTGGATGTGCGCATGAAGCGCCACGTGGCCAATGCGCAGAAAGTCGCCGAATTCCTGAATGCCCATGAGAAGGTTGTCTGGGTGAATTATCCGGGGCTTCCGGGGAATAAATATTATGAGAGAGCGAAGAAGTACATGCCGGACGGCACCTGCGGCGTCATTTCCTTCGGCGTGAGCGGCGGAAGAAAAGCGGCCGAGGAGTTCATGAAACACCTGAAGGTTGCGATCATCGCCACGCATGTTGCGGACGCACACACCTGCATCCTTCATCCGGCCAGTTCGACCCACAGGCAGATGACAGATGAGGAACTCATCGCGGGCGGCGTTGCTCCGGATCTCGTCCGCCTGTCCGTCGGCATTGAGAACGTGGATGACATCATCGAGGATCTGGATCAGGCACTGGCAAAGGCCTGATGGCACGATTCATTTTTCATCTTTAAATTTAACGAAAAGAGCTGTGGTGAAAAATACAGCCCATAAAAAGAAGAACCAGGAGCTTGTAAGAGCCCGAGGTTCTTCTTTTTGATTGAGGATCAGCCCGTTTATTTTGCCTTTGCTTCCGTCGGATTCTCCCCATCCTTGTGTACTTTGTGCGCGACCCAGGTGAATGCCGGGATCACCACAACCGGGATGCCGATGTAGCCGACGATCGAAGTGCCGCGGCGCAGCAGCGGTGCCATGCCGAACGACGCTCCCAGAGCGGCGATGCCAAGGGCAATGACCGTGATGACGAAGCGGCGCAGCTGAACGTTTCCGATCCAGCGGAAAAGGCCGTCGAACCGGCGGACGCAGGCGGCGGCAAGACCGGCCGCGCTGGTGAGGACCGCCAGTGTCATCAGAAGAACATAGATCCATGTGAGCCACGGGAAGTTCAGGCGCTGCAGAACGCTGTAGACCGGCAGGTTGTTTGTGCCGCCGACGATGTCGTATACGTTCGTGTAGCTGAACAGCATCAGAACCAGACCGAACATCAGCACGACCGTAAACAGATAGCCGAAGCCGATGGCTTTTTTCGTGTCCTTGCGGCTTGTCAGGACGTCCGCGACGGCCATGACGTTAAAGACGATGGTGGACTGGAAGCATCCGTAGAGAATTCCGCTTAAGATCGCCTGCGCGATACTGCTGTTCTTGGCATTTGCCGCCGAATTTGCGAAAGATCCGGCCAGATCGTAGTCACCGAAGATGAACGAAAGGATCACGATCAGCAGAACGACGCCGATGATCGCATACATAAGATACGCGGAAGCATTGGAGAGAAGCTTCGAACCGTACATGCACAGCAGTCCGGAGAGTACGATCATGATGCCGGCGCCGACCCAGTACGGAAGATTCAGGTGCACCTGCAGAATCGTTCCTTCCCCGGCAAATGCCAGACCGCCGGCGCACAGAAGCGTCATGAGGAATGCAACGTCGTAGCATGCGCTCATGACCTGCCCGAACTTCGGGCCGAAGCATGAAAGGGCAAATGGACGGTAGTTATATGTCTTGTGGCTGCGGGCGTATTCGGTCATGTAGTACATGACGCCGCCGGTCACGATCATGGCGATGAACGGGGTCAGAAGCCCGATCCATCCGTACTGGACATACCACTGTGTGCTGAATGCACCGGTTGCGAAGCCCGGTCCGAAGTGACTTCCGAGCCATACGGCGGCTACCCCGATGAAGGAGGCCGTGAACATATTGCTTTTTTTCGAATTCATACGTTTCCCCTGTTTGTTGTTTTTTGATGAAGACTCTCCGGACTGCCCCCTCAGTCGTCCGGATGGTCGAAGGAAATCCGGGCCACAATGGACGGATTCAGGCTTTTTCCCATAGCCATGTGCAGCGGATGCTGCAGATACTTCGGCAGATCTTCCGGCGCGTCCAGACGCATGATCGACATGATATCGGCATTGGAATCCCGCTCTACGCAGCAGCGGTACGTCTTCGGGTCGTGAAAAAACGGAAGCTCCCGGTCGAGCGCCTCGTAGGTCTCGCGGATCTGCTTTTCAGCCGCGTCAAGATCGGTTCCCGGCTTGAATTTCAGCAGAACATAGTGAATCATACTTCTCTCCTCCCTTTCCGCCGGCTCACGCTTACCGAGTCCCTGCGGCCGGTGATATTTATTTTGCCCATCATACACTTTAGCGATTCAAATTGCTATAGTCAATTACCCCGCCCCATAAAGGAATCGGGGCTTGCTAACGTCCCCTGCCCTCTAAAGTTATAGGATTTGCAGTTCGCTCATGTGGTCCTAACGTATCATTCTTCCACACTAGACTTTTGCACGTCTTCCTCGGTACAGAGGACTGCGACCGCATCGCCGGGTGATTGACAGCACCCGTTTTTTGGTTTGTCAGGATATACCCGGCAAAATATGTTATGTTTCTTTTCTTGCGCCAAACCTGGGATGAGCGTCACCAGAAACGTACATTGTTCCAAGCAGCTGTATATTCATCGCACCAACACGATCATCGTTCGATCGAAAGCCACAGCAGTCACACATATATTCATGTGTCTCGTGGCGCCGGTTGAATTTTAAAATACGTCCGCATTTTGGACATCTCTGAGAAGTATAATCCGCGGCGACTTCCTGTACATCAGAACCGGAAGCATGCGCTTTATAAGTCAGAAAATATTCCAATTGATAGAACGCCCAGGTACGCAGCTGCTGACGCTGCTGTTTGGTACGGCTGCTCAGATTCTCTTCATCAAAGCTTACATTGGAAAGGTCTTCTACAACAAACAAGGTGCCTTTTCCATATTTGCTGACAAGTGTCTTTGATATCTGATGATTGATGTCAGACATCCAGCGGTTCTCTCGTCCAGATATACGTTTAAGGGCTCGCTTGGCAGATTTTGTACCTTTTGTCTGAAGTTCGCTTCTGATGTTTTGAAAAGCGTCTTTTTTGGCCATGATTTTTTTGCCGTCATAAAAGACAGTTTTGCCAGTTTCATCATATGTAGTGGCAAGAAAACGCAGTCCACGGTCAATACCTACAACATGCGCAGGATGAGAACTGTCGAAAGTTTCCGCCGCCACTTTCACCATGGAGATATGAAAATACCATTCCCCCAGAAGATTGACAAGCTTGCCGCCGCCAAATTTCCAGGAGCCATCCAGATAACGGCCAAAGTATTCCGGTATATCAAAAGATACGCGGATCCTTCTGCCCAAAGTGTTTAAAGACAGAAGTTTTTCACCAGACTTGCCATTCACAAAACTGTAATCTCTGCCGCGTACAAAATCGGCTTGCGGACGTTTAAAATGAATCGGCTTCTGAAGCCATTCCAATGTCCGTGGTATAGTTTCCCATTTACCATGTTCGTTTTTGTATTTAAAAGGCTTCTTAAACAGTTGTGTTTTGACAGTCTTATATCTGGCGGTTACTGTTTTAAAAGATGAAATCGTAAACTGCGCTTTTAATTTATAATCAGTACGGATATGGCTGTACAGCGCTTTCTGAAGATCTTGAAAATTTAAAATGAAATCATGGTCAAATACATATTCGGAAATTTCACTGCAGGCTGCCGCGTACTGTTCCGTCAGTTCTTTAAAAAGAGGCTCATCATCTTTTTGAACATGAAGATGAAGCTTCATGGTCTGATTTAAGTCGAACACGGCATCCATTGGCAAATCACTCCTTTCTTTATATAATATCACCAGACTTATAATAACATAAAATATGGTGATTGTTAATATCAAAAGGAATTGTATTTTGCTAAAATACAAGCACCGCAGACATAATAAAAATCTGCTCATGGTGCATATCATATTCGTGTGCAAATATCGTCGGAAATTATTGACTGGTTCTTTTGATGAAGATCTCAAACAATATTTGTATGATGCATGTGTTCGATATCATTGGTATATTAAGCGCATGCAGTCCGAGAAGGATCATATCCATATTCTGCTGCAATATAATCCAACAGACAGTATCACAAAAATTGTTTCAGTATTAAAACAGTACAGTACCTATCACGCATGGCGTGATCATGGAGCTATGCTTCGACACTTTTACTGGAAAGAAAACACTTTATGGTCAGATGGTTATTTTGCCGCTTCTGTTGGACAGGTATCACAGCAAACAATCGAACGATATATTGAACAACAGGGCTGAGGATCAAACCGCCCCGTAAAGGGGCGCGGCTTCTACCGAATCAAATGTGGTGAAAAAGTGCTTTTTCAAACAAAGACGCGGACAGCATTCCTGGCAAATGCATTTGCCATTATGACCGGATCATTTTCCGGTATTCGGAAGGCGTCACGTTTTTTTGCTTTTTAAAAAGGCGCGTGAAGTAGTTCACGTTGGGGATGCCAACGGCAGCGGCGATCTCCCCGATGGTCTGGGCGGACGAGTTGAGGCGCAGGCAGGCGCGGCGGATCCGCGCCTCGTTGATGTAAGCGGTCACGGTGCTGCCGGTTTCTTTCCGGAAAGCCGAGGCGAGATAGCATTTGTTCAAATTCAGGGCCGAGGCGAGCGATTGAAGACTCAGGTCAGGATCGGCGTAGTGTACGTCGATGTACCGGACTGCCTTGCGGATGGTCGGGGTGAAGCTTCGGGTATCGAAGCTCTGTACGAGAAAACAGTATTTGCGCAGCATTTCGCGCGACAGCTGGTCGAGCTCCGCAAGCGACACGGCCGACTCGATCCGGACGGCCATGCGCCGGGACAGATCGTCCAGATACACCGGGTGAATGCCGGAGCGCTGGGCGCCTTTGCGGCAGAGTGTGTTCATGATGACAAGCCGGTTCTTCTGATCCCGCAGTTTAGAGGGGGCACGCGTTTCCATCGACCTGAAATA
>OMUP01000163.1 GCA_900314255.1 uncultured Lachnospiraceae bacterium
TTCTCGATAAAGAAAATGTTTCACGTGAAACATTTTCCCAAGTCCCATATTATTTTCACGTGAAACGTAACCTCGTTTTCACACTGAATGTTTCACGTGAAACTTCAATCTGATTGTTAAAATGTTTCACGTGAAACATCAGTCTGTCCCTCTAAAATGTTTCACGTGAAACATTCTTCTGTCATTATAACATCTCGTGCAGTGCTCCGTTCATCCCGCAGCAGAAAAAACTGACGGAAATTTTAGTACTTAAATCTGCCTTTCATATTTCTCAAATATACGATTGAAAAAACATGTCTGATTGCAAACTTTTCAAAGCGATTCTATAATAAAAGAACGAATTGTTGTGATTTTCTGCAATATGCAGGGAAAGGCACCATATGAACAAGAAATTCAAGAAATCTCTGCTGCTTTTTACCGGAGGCATGACCGCTCTGGCACTTGTGAACCAATATTTTGAAAAATCGATCCGCAGTGAAGATGATCCGGTTGATGTGCCACAGCACACATGGTATTTCCGTGAACTTACTGTCAGATATTCGGTTATGGGAGAAGGAGCGCCTGTCCTGCTGATCCACGATATCGGCGGACACTCATCCTCTGTGGAATGGAGTGAGACAGCTCCTCTTCTGGCCCGTCATTATAAAGTCTACACTTTGGACCTCCCGGGCTTTGGATTTTCAGATAAGCCGGTCATGACCTATACTGGATACTTATTTGTGGATGCGATTACGAGTTTTATCCGCGACATAATAAAGGAAAAAACGGATCTCATCGCATCCGGTCAGACAGCCGGAATCGCTCTTTCTGTACAGAAAACTGCACCGGAACTGCTCAGAAAAATCATTCTCGTAACCCCAAGTTCTCCGGTTCTCCGTCAGCCGACGACAGGAATCCGCCGGGCACTTCTTTCAGTCTGGCAGATTCCCGTATTTGGAACAATACTCTATAACCTGACATACAACCGGATCCGCATGGAACATATTCTGCCTGCCCGTCAATACTACCGGCCTCAGAATGCATCCAGAAAACTCATTCACGCCTTTTATCAGAATGCACATCGAAATGAAAAGGGCGCTGTTGCCGTCAGCGTGAGCCGGATCAATCACTTCTTTGCCGTGCCTACGGCCGAATTTGCAAAAGAAGCTGACAAGCTTGCTATAATTTACGGCAAATACAATCTTGAGGAATTTCCGGTTCTTCATAAGTACAAGGCATTAAATCCGCACATATTGTTTGCGCCGATTGAAGATTCGAGAAAATATCCGCAGCTGGAAATGCCAGATGTATTCGCATCGCAGGTCGAGGCTATTCTCTGAATAAAAGCAAAAAGGACGTGTGAATTTCTCTGCTCACACGTCCTTTATTATTGCATTACGTACTTCAATTTTAACCGGCTCAGCCGGGGCCCACTCAAAGCGGTTTGCTCTTAGGTGTTCCGGCTTTCCTCGGATACGTTTTCGGTGTTTTTGCACATTTCTGAATAAAAACGATGGCTCTTTGCACATCACTGCCCGGTAATGTGAAAAACTGTGTTGAAACCGTCTTTCCGCCAAGGATCCGGACAGCGCGTTCTGCCTCAGACAGTTCACTGTCGACAGCTGCAGTTTTATACGCTGCAAAATAACCGCCGACTCTCACATACGGAAGACAGTACTCACAGAGTACCGGAAGCGGCGCAACAGCGCGGGAAACAGCGAAATCAAACTTCTCGCGGAGCTTCGGATCTCTGGCTCCGTCCTCAGCTCTTGCGTGTATGAGTTCAACATCTTTCATATCACCGGCTTTGACAACAGAAGACAGAAAGTTCAGTCGCTTGTTCAGAGAATCCAGCAGAGTCAGGCGAATTTCCGGCATCATGATTTTCAGCGGAACGCCGGGAAATCCGGCTCCCGTCCCGACATCGATGATACTGCAGGTGTCTTTCATGTTAATTTCCGCTTCTTTTGCCGCCGGAATAAGGCTCAGGCTGTCCAGAAAATGCAGAAGATAGACATCTTTCTTCTCTGTTATGGCCGTAAGGTTCATAACTTTGTTCGTTTCGACCAGCAGGCGGTAGTATTCCTCAAACATTCCAAGCTGCTTTTCATCCGCGGGGATGCCTAATGTTTTCAGATCCTCCTGAAATTTGATTTCACACATTGTTTGCCCTGCTCCTGCTTGTCTTTTCAAGATATACGAGTAAAACGGAGATATCAGCCGGTGATACACCGGAAATCCGGGAAGCCTGCCCGATGGAACGCGGTCTCATGGACGAAAGCTTCTGAACTGCCTCGATGCGGAGTCCATAAACATCTTTGTAATCGATATCATCCGGAATAAGCCGCTTCTCGAGTTTTTCAAAATGGCGGACCTGGATCTGCTGCCTGCGGATATATCCTTCATACTTGATCTGGATATTCACTTCGTCACGAACAGCTTCCGATAGTTTCGGCCGCTGCGTGTCAATCGCAGCCAGCTTTTCATATGAAAGCTCCGGGCGGCGGATCAGCTCGGCAAGAGTTGTCCCGTTCTCAAGCGGCTGACTGCCGCAGCTTGCAAGAAGCGCCTGTACTTCCGGCTTTGTGCCGACGTGAGTGTGCGCAATGCGGTCGACTTCTTTGTCTATTTCTTCCTGCTTTTCCACCGTGCGGTTCATCCGCTCGTCGGATATCAGCCCGACGGCGTGGCCGTAGTGTGTAAGGCGTTCATCCGCATTGTCCTGTCTCAGAAGCAGTCTGTACTCAGCCCGGGAAGTCATCATGCGGTATGGCTCAAGCGTCTGCTTGGTCACGAGATCATCGATCAGTACGCCGATATAGCCTTCCGAACGGCTGATGATCAGCGGTTCTTTGTTTTTCACATACTGAGCGGCATTAATACCCGCGATGATGCCCTGTGCAGCTGCTTCTTCGTACCCGGAGCTTCCGTTGATCTGACCGGCGGCAAAGAGTCCGGGGATGTTCTTGAATTCAAGGCTCTCTTTCAGCTGCGTGGCGTCGATACAGTCATACTCAATTGCATAGGCATTGCGGACGATTCTCGCGTGTTCCAGTCCGGCCACACTGTGAATCATCGCATACTGGACATCTTCCGGCATGGATGAGGAAAACCCGCTCAGATACATTTCATTTGTGTATAACCCTTCCGGCTCGATAAAGATCTGATGGCGGTCCTTGTCAGCGAATTTCATCACCTTGTCTTCGATCGAAGGGCAATAGCGCGGACCGATCGCATGAATCCGCCCTGAATAAAGCGGACTTCTGTCTATATTATTTCGTATTATTTTGTGTGTTTCAGTATTTGTATACGTCAGCCAGCAGGAAACCTGTTTTTTCTGGATGCTGTCTGGATCCGTCGTAAAAGAGAATGGAACAATCCGCTCATCGCCGAACTGCTCTGTCATCTTTGAAAAGTCGATGGACCGTCTGTCAACGCGGGCCGGCGTTCCGGTTTTGAAGCGGCGGATGCTGATATCGGCCGCCAGGAGAGAGTCGGTCAGATGATTGGCAGCCATAAGTCCGTTGGGCCCGGTGTGGTAGCTTGTCTCTCCGAAAATACAGCGTGATTTCAGATATACGCCCGTCGCCAACACGACCGCCTTGGCGTAATATGTTCCTCCGGAGAGTGTGCGCACACCGATGACCCGGCCGTGCTCGATCAGAAGATCTGCCACTTCAGCCTGACGCACAAGCAGGTGGTCCGTATTTTCCATGACTTTGCGCATCCGGCGGCTGTACTCCTGCTTGTCAGCCTGGGCGCGCAGAGAATGCACGGCAGGACCCTTTGAAGCATTCAGCATCTTGCTCTGAATAAACGTGGCGTCGATGTTTTTACCCATCTCGCCGCCCAGTGCATCCAGTTCCCGAACCAGATGGCCTTTGCTGGTTCCTCCGACGTTCGGGTTGCACGGCATCAGCGCGATGCTGTCACAGCTGACGGTGAAGCAGATCGTCTCAAGTCCGAGCCTTGCACTTGCCAGTGCCGCTTCGCAGCCGGCATGTCCGGCTCCCACAACGACCACATCCCAGTATTCTTCAATAAAGTGACTATCCATGCCGTTCCTCATTTACCCATGCAGAATTTGGAAAAGATCCGGTCTGCCAGATCATCCTCGATTTCCTTGCCCAGAATCGTACCCAGCGATGTGTAAGCATCCATCAGATCAATCGTAAAGAAATCCTCACTCATGCCGTCCTGAATGGATTTTTCCACATTTGTCAGACTTTTCTGCGCTTGGGTGAGCAGAAATTTGTGTCTCTCATTTGTGATGATCACCTGGTCGCTGCTCTGCAGCGCGCCGGATACAAATTTATCTGTGAGAATCTGTTTCAGCTCATCCATACCATCACCTGTGCGCGCCGAGAAGGAAATGACAGGTGATGACAGCAGCTTTTTAATATCCGCTTCGGAAAGTTTTGCGTCCAAATCGCTCTTGTTGAGCAGCGTTATGCAGAAAACACCGCTCTCTTTAATCTTTTGGATGATCGCCAGATCTTCCTCTTCAAGCGGCTGACTGGAATCGACGACATACAGAATCAGATCGGCGTCTTTTACCGCATCCCACGCTTTTCTGACACCGATTTTTTCCACCACGTCATCGGTCTTGCGGATTCCGGCCGTGTCCATGAGCAGGAGGGAAAGGCCATTTACCATGACGGTTTCCTCGAGGATGTCGCGGGTCGTGCCGGCCACATCGGTCACAATCGCGCGGTCTGCCCCGGAAAGCAGATTCATCAGCGATGACTTTCCGGCGTTGGTCCGGCCCAGAATGACCGTGCGGATTCCTTCCTTCAGGATCCGTCCTTCGTCCGCTCCCTGGATGAGTTTTCCCAGTTTCTGTTTCCAGCGTGTGACATCTTTTTCCAAAACGGTGCCGTAATTTACCAGTTCCATGTGCTCCGGGTCATCGAGCGCCGCTTCGATCCGCGCCGTGTGATCCAGGATTTCATCACGGATCTGCTCCAGTTCGCGGGACAGCTTTCCGTCAAGCTGTGACACAGAAGCCCTGACCGCCCATGAGTTTTTGGCGTTGATCAGGTCCATCACTGCTTCGGCCTGAGAAAGATCAATCCGCCCGTTCATGAAAGCTCTTCTGGTAAATTCTCCCGGCTGCGCCGGTCGTGCACCGGCCGCGATGAGGGACGAAAGAACTTTTTTCTGGACCAGAATTCCGCCGTGACAGTTGAATTCCGCGACGTCCTCGCGTGTGTAGGTGTGCGGTGCCCTCATCACACTGACCAGGCACTCGTCGCATACCTTCCCGTCCGAATCGAGAACCTTGCCGTAGTGAATGGTGTGACTTGCCGCGTCGGCCAGTTTTTTCCCGGATGGAGATCTGAAGATCCGGTCAGCTGTGGCAATGGCATCTTCACCGCTCACACGGATGATGCCGATGCCGGCCGGACCGGAGAGGTTTGTAGAAATCGCTGCAATCGTATCTTCCATATACAAAATCCGCCGTCAGAAACGTGTATTCCTGACGGCGGCTCCAAACTACAATTATTTCTCTTCTTCTGCTGTTCTGCGGCTGTTCCTGGCGTCCGCCGGACGATTCGCAGCCTTTGCGCGGTCAATGTAGATCACGACATGCCGGTACGGATCCTCTCCTTCGCTCTTTGTGGAAACGTAGCGGTCGCCCTGCAGGGCAGCGTGGATAATTCGTCTCTCATACGGATTCATCGGTTCCAGTTCCACCGGATGGCCGGTGCGCTTTGCCTTGGAGGCCATGTTCCGGGCAAGATTCTTGAGTGTCTCTTCCCGTCTGTGGCGGTAATTCTCGGTGTCAAGCTTGATGCGGATGTACTTTTCTCTGCCTTTGTTGACGACCAGGCTGGTCAGATACTGCAGCGAATCAAGCGTCTGTCCGCGCTTTCCGATCATGATGCCGGTGTCATCTCCCTCGATGTCGACGACAACCGTGTTGTCGCTCTCATAGGAGAATGTGATGGTCTCTTTAAGGCCGATCGAATGGAAAATGGCATCCAGAAAATCCGTTACTCTCTTTTCGATTTCCTCGTGCGAAAGCTGTTTCTTTTCAGTCTTTTCTGCCGCAGAGGCAGCCGGTTCAGCCTTAATCTCAGTCTTTACCGCTTTATCAGCCTTTTCCGTCTTCTCTGCCTTGACTGTCGTTTCTTTTTTCTCAGATTTTACTGCCGCCTTAAGGTTCTTTTCCGGCGCCGGCTGTACAGGAGGAACTTCCTTCTTTTCTGCCTCTTTCGTTTCCGGATTGGCTCTTCTGGCCGCTATTTCCTGAACCTTCTGCGATGCTTCCTGACGGCGTCTGTCATCTGCAAGCTCTTCGTCTGATTTCTCCCAGGCTCTGATCTTTGCCTGCTTTGCAAAAAGCCCCAGGATTCCGGAGCTCCCCTGCTCAAGAACTTCATAGGACAGATGATCCGAAGAAATTCCAAGCTGAATGCAGGCTTCCGTGACAGCGTCATTTACTGTCTTTCCTGATACTTCAATTTTCTTCATAGTGCGATCCTGTTACTTTTTACGTGCATCAGAAGTACCACGGTTCAGATACTTCTTGTTTCTGTTGTCATAGCGGTTGTTAAATTCGGCAACCATGCCGGCCTTTGCGGCAAGACTTCCGGGCGCTGCCTTCACGGCCTTTGCCGCTGCGGCATCTGCCTGCATTTCATCATCAGCCGTGACACCTTTGCCTGCTCTGCCCGCCTTTTCCTTCATGCTTGTCTGTTTCGGGCGGTTTGCCGCAGCTGCGGCAGCTGCCTGTGCATATCTCTGGGCATAGCTGCTGCCGATTTGTCTGGTGTTGATTGTCGCCTTTCCGGCAATTTCCGTAGAAGTAAGACCCTTCTTCTCCAGTTTCTTTCTTCTCTTTTCCTGGTTTTCAGCAACGATCTTGTCAACACCGATCCGGTCAATCCGCTTGTTTACAATGACTGTCTGGATCGTCTGGAAAACGGCCGTCGCAATCCAGTAAACACCAAGACCGCTCGGAAGACTGAGTGCAAACCAAGCCGACATGATCGGCATGAAATACATCATCATGTTCATCGAAGCGTTGGTCGGATTGTTTTTGTCCTTGGATGTCGGATTCTGAACCTGGGCAACCTTTACGGAAATGAACTGCGTCACACCGGCAAGGATCGGGATCAGAATGGCAACGCCCATGACGCTTCTCGGTGTCGTTGACATCGATACACCGAGGAAATTGTTCATGGCGTCGAGCTGAGATACGCACTCATTGATGACGCTGGCTGAATTCGGGAAAAGCTGCGTCAGAGTTGCCCACTGCGCCGACGTCAGATGGGACATGTTGATTTCTGCTGTCCGGGTCACTGTCCAGTCAATCGACGTTCCCAGAGCGCTGTTGATCGTGTCCGAGTAACCGGCATTGGCGGTTATCGATGTCAGGATTCTTGACAGAGGCTCCGAGAGCTTGTTTACATAAACCGGGATCTCCTGAAATACCTTGTACAGACCGAGCAGAATCGGCATCTGAATCAGGAGCTGAATGCATCCGCCCAGAGTGGATACTCCGTACTTTTCGTTAAGTTCCCTCATCTCAGCCTGCATATTCATCATAGCCTGCTGATCCGAATTTTTTCCTTTGTACTTTTTCTGAATGGCTTCCATTTCCGGCTGCATGGCAATCTGCAGCTTCTGCATCTTGGACTGCTTGTACGTAAGCGGAAGCATACACAGTTTGACAATCAGCGTGAAAAGAATGATGGCCAGGCCGACGTTACCGATGCCCAGCGCATACATGCCCTCAAACAGCAGATTCAGGACAAATCCGAGGGCAGTGGCGATAGGTGTAATAATCGCGCTCATTCAAGTTTCCTCTCCGATACCTGTCTTATGGAACAGGATCATAGCCTCCCTTGTGAAAGGGATTACAACGTAAAATCCGTTTTAATGCCATTATTCCGCCCTTCCATGCTCCGTACTTGTTGACTGCCTGAATGGCATAGACTGAACACGAAGGAATATAGCGGCATGTCGGTCCGCCTTTATACGGTGATATCGCCATCTGGTAGAACCGAATCAGCTTGATTACTATTTTTTTCATCATTCTGCAGTCTGCCCGCCTCTCCGAGAAGCTTTAACATGGCATTTTCTGTCTCTTTATAACCTTTGTTGATCAGACCCGTCCTTGCGATGAAAATATAATCGCAGTTTTTCTGCACATTGTCCGCGTTGAGCCGGAATGCTTCGCGGATCAGTCTGGCGAGTCTGTGTCGGACGATACTGTTTCCGACCTTTTTGCTGACGGACACCCCGAGTCGAATTGTATCCGCGTGATTTTCGGCTGTGTAAAGCACAAGCATCCGGTTGGAGAAACTGTTGTGCTCCCGGTAGACCTTCTGAAAATCCTGATTCTTCCGTAGTGTTTCAAAATTTCTGTATTTCATACGTCCCGGCCTGTTTTGTTTCGCCGCTTACCCAGTCTCTTCTGGTACGCAGCGGGTGTTTCCGATAAAGAAAAAACAGACGCCGATCGGACAACCGGCATCTGTCATACATCGTCTTCTTCCTGAAAAGACCTGCCGCCTGTCTCAGGCTGAAAGCTGTTTTCTGCCTTTTGCTCTTCTTGCAGCAAGGACTTTTCTGCCGCCCTTTGTGCTCATTCTGGAACGGAAACCATGAACCTTGGCTCTCTGTCTCTTCTTCGGCTGAAATGTCATCTTCATAATGCAGTCACCTCCATCTTTCTGAAATCGTGGCGGGATATTTCACAGTAAATTGAAAAAACACCATTTGTCATTATAAGAATATTGCGGCCGGGCTGTCAATCATTTTTTTATCCTTCCCGCGCCTTTTCAGGTTTTCCACATTTGATGTGCAAAACACGTGGAAAATGCCGAAAAACCGCCTCTTTTCGCAGTGAACAAATGTTTTCCACATTTTGTGGATAACTTGTGGAAAACTCGTGTATATCCCGGGGGATATCCTGTGCATACAGGAGCAAACCCGCCCGGCATCGGGCTTTGCGGCGCCGGTATTCCGGTGCATAACCCGGGAGGCGCGTGTGCACAGACAGGCCCGTCTGCATTGTAATCCGGCTCATTTTGGTATATTATAAGTAAGACTATGTTTTTACCTTCTGGGCAGGAATCATGTGAATATGGACGAATTAAAAGCAAAATGGAACGACATTCTCGAGGCATTCCGGCAGGATTTTGAAATCCAGAATGTCTCTTTCTCAACATGGATCGAGCCGCTGAAACTGTATTCCCTGGAGGGAAATACTGTGATTCTCGTCAGCGATGAGGATCCGCAGGTTATTGACTATATACGAAGAAAATATAAAAAGCCCCTGAAGGTAGCGATTTCCGAAGTCATGGGCCGGGAATACGACCTGGAAATCACATCGGCAAAGGAAATCAAAAGCGCAAAGACCAATTCGACAGAAGAGCAGAACCGGATTTCCAAGGCGGCCAGCGAGATGTCGCTGAACCCGAACTATACGTTCAGCAACTTTATCGTCGGGACCAACAACAATCTGGCTCATGCGGCTTCCCTTGCCGTGGCAGAGACTCCGGGCGAAGTGTACAACCCGCTGTTCATCTACGGAGGCGTGGGACTGGGCAAGACCCATCTGATGCAGGCCATTGCGCATTTCATTCTGGAACACCGTCCGGAACTCAAGGTTCTGTACGTGACGAGTGAAACCTTTACCAATGAACTGATTGACTCCGTAAAGAACGGCCGTAATTTTCAGTTCCGCGCGAAGTACCGGAACATCGACGTTCTTCTGATCGACGATATCCAGTTTATTATAGGAAAGGAAGCAACACAGGAAGAGTTCTTCCATACTTTCAACGACCTCTATCAGAACAACAAGCAGATCGTCATCACGTCCGATAAACCGCCAAAGGAAATGGAAACTCTCACGGAACGTCTGCGGACGCGGTTTGAGATGGGACTTCCGGTGGACATCCAGATCCCGACGTACGAGACCAAGATGGCCATTTTAAATAAGAAGTGTGACATGAAGGGACTTGATATCCCGGCGGACGTCAAAGACTTCATCGCCACCCACATCAAGTCCAACATCCGTGAGCTGGAAGGATCCCTCACAAAGCTTTCCTTCTATTCCAATCTCACGCACGAGAAGATTACGCTCCCGGTGGCACAGGAAGCCCTCAAAGACCTGATTTCTCCGGAGAGCAGCCGCGAAATCACACCGGACCTGATCGTCAAGATCGTCGCTGACCATTTCAATCTGACGCCGGACGCCATTCTGTCCCAGAGCCGCAATGCGGAACTCAATTACGCGCGTCAGATCGTCATGTACCTCTGCCGTCAGATGACGACAGCCACCCAGAAGCAGATCGGAGACCTGCTCGGGCGCGATCATTCGACAATCAAACACGGGGCCGACAAGATCGCGAAGGACATTCTGACCGACAGTTCCACACGCGACACCGTAAATGTCCTCATCAAGAAGATAGATCCTTCCTGATTTCCAAGAGTTTTCCACATCAATGTGGAAAACTCTTTAAAAACTTTTCACTTTTCCACCGGAAAGGCTTTCAGCAGCTGCGGCGGAATGTGAAAATCCCCCGGGATTTCCTGCGGACGACCCGTGTATTCCGGTTGAAAGGCGTGTAAAGCGTCATCTGCAGTCTGAAGGGGGACGGCGGAACCTGACGGAGTTTTCAAAAGAATTCCCGGTGCCTTCCGCTGACGATCCGTTTTGTTTTACACATCAGAAACCGCGCAAAAGTGCGGCCTGATGGCATTTTTCAGCTTTTGCGCGGCCCCTACGGCTACGACGGCGGAAAAATATATATACATACATACAGCCAGCCACACAAGTCTGAAAGTGGAAAGGAGTTTTCACACTATGAAACTGTCATTCAGCAAACAGGATCTTCTCAAGGGAATCAACACCGTTGCCAGAGCGGTTCCTACGCACACGACCATGCCTGTTCTCGAATGTATCTTTATAGACGCAAGTACCAACCAGATCACCTTTACGGCCAATGACACGGAACTGGGGATTTCTACCGTCACAAACGGCACGATTGTGGAAAAAGGCACTATTGCCATCAATGCCAGAATCTTCAGCGACATCGCCAAGAAACTTCCGGATGATCTGATCAGCATCGAAACAGATGAGCGAAACACCGTTACCATTACCTGTGGATCCGTTGTTTTCAACATTCCGGGACAGTCGGGCGAAGAGTTTCCATATCTTCCTGCCATCGCAAAAGACAAGGCAGTGACGCTCAGCCAGTTTCTTCTGAAGTCGCTGATCGAGCAGACGATTTTCTGCACGGCGCCCAACGACAACAACAAGATGATGCAGGGCGAACTCTTTGAAATCCGCAACGGCGTTCTGCGGATCGCCGCCTTGGACGGACACAGAATCGCGCTGCGCACGGTGGAACTTGAAGGAGCGCCGGATGACGAAAAGGTCATCGTTCCGGGAAAGACACTTCAGGAAGTTGCCAGAATTCTCGGCAGTGACACGGACAGCAAAGTCGACCTGTTCTTTACGAAAAACCATCTTATGTTCTCATTTGACAGCACACTTGTTGTTACCCAGCTGATCGAAGGCGAATATTTCCGGATTCAGCAGATGATCAACTGCGACTATGAGACAAAGGTGACAGTCAGCAAAAATGATTTTGCCGGTGCCATCGACCGTTCGACCACGATGATCCGCGAGACCGAGCGTAAGCCGATCGCACTGAAGATCGGAGAAGATGAGATGGAAGTTTCCGCCAACACAGAGCTGGGCAAGATGAACGACCGGATCCCGGCAACTGTGGAAGGAGAGGAACTGATGATTGGCTTCAATCCGAAGTTTCTGCTGGATGCCCTGAAGGTTGTGCCGGATGATATGGTCACGATGTATTTTTCCGGTTCCAAGAGACCGCTCTTCATCAGAGACGAAGAGAGCTCTTATCTGTATCTGATCCTTCCGGTCAATATGGGAGTATAAGATGGCAAATATTTCATTTACCGGGGATTTCATCAAACTCGGTCAGGCGCTGAAGCTTGCCGGGCTGGTCGGATCCGGTGTCGAGGCGAAGATCGTCATCCAGAACGGCGACGTCACCGTCGACGGAGAGGTTGACACGCGCCGGGGAAGGAAACTGACCGGCGGTGAGACGATAGGCTATATGGGAAAGACATTTACCGTGCAGAAGGAATCCTAAAGTTGATCATTGAGTCCGCAGAGCTGAAAGATTTCCGGAATTACGAATATCTGAAGGTCGCCTTAAGTCCGTCCATAAATATTTTTTATGGCGACAATGCCCAGGGAAAGACCAACATTCTCGAGGCACTCTCGGTGGCGGCGACTTCCAGATCGCACCGCGGCGCAAAGGACAAGGAGATGATCCGCCTCGGCGAAAGCGAGGCGCACATCAAGCTTTTTCTGCAGAAGCATGGCATGAGGAACCGCATTGATGTGCATCTGCGCGCCGGAAGCGCAAAGGGAATTGCCGTCAACGGCATTCCGATCCGGCGTTCAAGTGAAATTTTCGGGATGCTGAATCTTGTATTTTTCTCGCCGGAGGATCTGGACATCATCCGGGAAGGACCGGCCTACCGGCGGCGCTTCATGGATATGGAGCTGAGTCAGATCGACAGCATTTATCTGAATCAGCTTCTGCGCTATAACAAGGTCCTTCAGAACCGGAACAGGCTCCTGAAGAGTATTTCGCTCAGACCCTCTGATGCGGAGACAGCCACGCTGGCGGTTCTGGATGAACAGCTGGCGCTCTACGGTGAGACGGTCATCGCGGGCAGAAAAAAGTTCATCAGCCGGATCAGTCCCATAGCCGGAAAGATTCACGCTGATATTACCGGCGGACAGGAAACGCTGACAATCACCTATCTTCCGGATTCGGCGCCCGGCGAATTTACCGCGCGGCTTGCAGAAGGGTACGAGCGGGATCTGCGGTTCGGACAGACCGGAGAGGGTCCGCATCACGATGATCTCGGATTCCTGATCAACGGGAACGATGTGAAGCGTTTCGGCTCTCAGGGGCAGAAAAGAACGGCTGCGCTTTCTGTGAAGCTTGCGGAGATCGAACTCGTGAGAAGCGTCATTCATGACGACCCGATTCTGCTGCTTGATGATGTTTTGTCAGAGCTTGACAGCCGCCGGCAGGACTATCTGCTGGAAAGCATCAGCCGGATTCAGACCATCATCACCTGCACGGGAATTGATGAATTTGTCAGGAGGAATACCCTGCAGCCAAAAGGTTCACAGACGAAGGTTTTTTACGTAGAAAAGGGAAAGGTTACAGAAAATGGCAAGTGAAGAGGCAGAAAAGAACTATAGCGGTGATCAGATCCAGGTTCTTGAGGGTCTGGAAGCTGTGAGAAAGCGGCCCGGCATGTACATCGGCACCACTTCTTCCCGCGGTCTTCATCATCTGGTCTACGAGATCGTTGATAATTCCGTGGACGAGGCGCTTGCCGGATTCTGCAAAAATATTACGGTAACAATCAACGAGGGAAACTCTGTCACGGTCAAGGATGACGGGCGGGGTATTCCGGTTGATATCAACCACAAGACAGGCAAGCGGGCGATTGAGCTTGTCTTTACTGTGCTGCACGCCGGCGGAAAGTTCGGCGGCGGCGGATACAAGGTTTCCGGCGGTCTTCACGGTGTCGGCGCGTCTGTCGTAAATGCGCTGTCCCTCTGGCTTGATGTCAAGGTGCGCCGGGAGGGGACGATTTACGAGCAGCGCTACGAAAGAGGCAAGATCTGCTATCCGCTGAAGGAGATCGGAACCTGCGAGCTGAGCGACACCGGGTCTGAGATTACGTTCCAGCCGGATCCGGAGATTTTCACGGAGACGACGGAATTTGACTTTGACATTCTGACTGCGCGTCTCAGGGAAATGGCGTTCCTGACGAAGGGTCTGACCATCCGTCTGTGCGACGAGAGACCGGGTATCGAGCAGGAGAAGGTGTTCCACTACGAGGGAGGCATCACTGAATTCGTCGAGTATCTGAACCGGAGCAAGACGCCGCTGTATCCGAAGGTGATTCACTGCGAAGGGTTGAAGGACGGTGTCTATGTAGACGTGGCGTTTCAGCACAACGACGGGTACAACGAAATCGTCGACTGCTTCGTGAACAACGTCAATACGCCGGAAGGCGGCATGCATCTGACGGGCTTCCGCAACGCCCTTACCAGGACGTTTAACGATTATGCGAAGAAAAACAAGATCATCAAGGACTCGGAGCAGCCTCTGTCCGGCGATGATATCCGCGAAGGTCTGACGGCCATTGTGTCCGTCAAGCTTGAGGATCCGCAGTTTGAAGGGCAGACCAAGCAGAAGCTCGGCAATACAATTGCCCGCACGGCAGTCGATTCCGTCGTGTCGTCCCAGCTCACGCTGTTCCTGGAGCAGAATCCGGATGTCGCCAAGGCCATCTGTGACAAGTCTCTTCTCGCGCAGCGCGCCAGAGAGGCGGCCCGCAAGGCAAGAGACCTGACCAGACGCAAGACGGCGCTGGAGAATACCGCGCTGCCGGGCAAGCTGGCCGACTGTTCGGATCCGGATCCGTCCCACTGCGAGATCTTCATCGTAGAGGGAGATTCCGCCGGCGGGTCTGCCAAGACCGCACGCTCCCGCGCGACGCAGGCAATTCTGCCGCTGCGCGGAAAAATTCTGAATGTCGAGAAGGCGCGTCTTGACCATGTGCTTGAAAATGCCGAGATCCGCGCCATGATCACGGCCTTCGGTACCGGAATTCACGATGACTTTGACATCAGCAAGCTTCGGTACAACCGCATCATCATCATGACCGATGCCGATGTGGACGGCGCCCATATTGCGACGCTGCTGCTGACATTTTTGTATCGGTTCATGCCGGATCTGATCCGGCAGGGCCATGTGTTCCTGGCGAAGCCGCCGCTCTACCGGGTTGAGAAGAACAAGAAGATCTGGTACGCGTACAGCGACGATGAGCTGAATCAGATCATGACCGAAATCGGCCGGGATCAGAACAACAAAGTTCAGCGCTACAAGGGACTTGGCGAGATGGATGCCGAACAGCTGTGGGAGACGACCATGGATCCGGATCACCGGATTCTGCTGCGCGTGAACATGGACGACGACGATGAGGCCGACGTGGATGTCACCTTCTCCACACTGATGGGCGACAAGGTCGAGCCGAGGCGCGAGTTCATTGAACAGAACGCGAAATTTGTAAAGAATCTCGACATTTGACATGAGGTGCTGACGGCAGAGGGATCGCATGGACGAACATATTTTTGATAAAAAGATAACTGACGTGGATATGGATAAGACGATGCGCTCGTACTACATCGATTATGCGATGAGCGTTATCGCCTCCCGCGCGCTTCCGGATGTCCGGGACGGCATGAAGCCGGTGCAGCGCCGGATTCTGTATTCCATGATCGAGCTGAACAACACGCCGGACAAGCCGCACCGCAAGTGTGCGCGTATTGTTGGCGATACCATGGGTAAATATCACCCGCACGGCGACAGTTCGATTTACGACGCGCTGGTCAAGCTGGCGCAGGACTTCTCGACGAGATATCCGCTGGTGGACGGACACGGCAACTTCGGTTCCGTGGACGGCGACGGCGCGGCGGCCATGCGTTACACCGAGGCACGCCTGAGCCGGATCTCCATGGAGATGATGGCGGATATCGGCAAGGACACGGTCGACTTCCAGCCGAACTTCGATGAGACGGAGAAAGAGCCGACCGTTCTGCCGGCGCGTTTTCCGAATCTCCTGGTCAACGGTGCGTCCGGCATCGCCGTCGGCATGGCGACGAACATCCCGCCGCACAACCTGCGGGAAGTCATCGCAGCGTGCCTGAAAATGATCGACAACAACATTCAGGAAAACCGCGACACGTCCATCGATGAAATCATGGAAATCATCAAAGGGCCGGATTTTCCAACCGGCGGTGAAATCATCGGCCGCCGCGGCATCGAAGAAGCGTACCGCACCGGCCGCGGCAAGATTATCGTGCGCGCCGTCACCGACATCGAACCCATGGCAAATGGCAAACACAGGATCGTCGTGACGGAAATCCCGTATATGGTGAACAAGGCCAGACTGATCGAGTCGATTGCCAACCTCTCCAAGGAGAAGAAGATCGACGGCATCACCGGGCTGCGGGATGAGTCGGACCGCTCCGGCATGCGTATCGTCATCGAGCTGCGCCGCGACGTGACGCCGACGGTAATTCTGAATCAGCTGTTCAAGCACACGCAGATGCAGGATACGTTCGGTGTCATCAACCTGGCGCTGGTGAACAATGAGCCGAAGGTCCTGAACATGCATGACATGCTGATGTATTACCTGATGCATCAGGAAGATGTCGTAACAAGACGGACGAAATACGACCTCAACAAGGCGGAGGAGCGGGCGCACATTCTGCGCGGTCTTCTTATCGCGCTTGACAATATCGACCGGGTGATTCAGATCATCCGCGGTTCGCAGACGGTCACCATCGCCAAGGAAAAGCTGGAAGCAGAATTCGGGCTTTCCGACGCCCAGGCACAGGCCATCGTGGATATGAGACTCCGCACCCTGACAGGTCTGGAACGGGAAAAGCTGGAGAATGAACTGCACGATCTGGAAGTGAAAATTGATTATTACAAAGCCATTCTGGCAGACAAGAAGAAGCTGCTGGGTGTGATCAGGGACGAGCTCTCCGCGATTTCTGAAAAGTACGGCGATGACCGCCGCACGTCCATCAGCTACGATGAATCCGAACTTCTGACCGAGGATCTGATTCCGGATGAGCCGACGATCATCTGCCGGACCAATCTTGGCTATATCAAGCGCATGACGCCGGACAACTTCAAGGCCCAGAACCGCGGCGGCCGCGGTATCCGCGGAATGCAGACGATCGAGAATGACTACATTGTCGATCTGTTCATGACAACCAATCACCATATGCTGACCTTCTTCACCAACAAGGGGAGGGCTTACAAACTGCGCGCCTTTGAGATTCCGGAAGCGGGCAGAACGGCGAGAGGCACGGCGATTGTCAATCTCCTGCAGCTGCAGCCGGACGAGACGATTCAGGCTGTCATCGCGCTGGATGTGCGCCATCTGACAGAAGGACAGTATCTGTTCATGGCGACGAGGAACGGATTTGTCAAGAAGACGCCGGTGCAGGATTTCGCGAATATCCGCAAGAATGGTATTCAGGCGATCACGCTCCGCGAAGGGGACGATCTGATTGAAGTGAAGCTCACGGATTCGACGCGCGACATCTTCCTTGTGACGAAAAAGGGCATGTGCATCCGCTTCCCGGAGACCGATGTGCGGCCGACCGGAAGAAGCGCGCAGGGCGTCATGGGTATGACACTTGAGGATGACGATGCCGTGGTCGGCATGCAGCTGAGCACGGAAGGCAGCCAGCTTCTGATCGTCTCGGAAATGGGACTCGGAAAACGGACGGAAATCAGCCGTTTCAGCCCGCAGCACCGCGGCGGCAAGGGTGTCAAGTGCTACAAGATCGTTGAAAAGTCGGGCGACGTTGTCGGCGCGAAGATGGTGGACGACACCAGAGAAATCCTGATTGTCACGACGGAAGGTGTGATCATTCAGCTGCGCGCTTCGGATGTTTCGGTTCTCGACCGGATAACGTCCGGCGTCAAACTGATTTCTCTTGACGAGGGCGTGAAGGTGGCTTCGATCGCGAAGATCCGCAAAAAACCTGTCAATGAAAATGAGGAGCAGGATGCGGAAGGCTTCGAAGAGGAAGAAGAGCCGCAGAGTGACACTCCGCAGGAGTAAAGTTTAAGAGGAACAGCCAGTGGGAAATAGCAGCGATTTCTATTCAAATCTGACAGATGCCGGCAGCGAAATCATGAATTCCATCAACAAAGCGGTTTCGAGCGGGGACTTCAGTCATCTGAATCAGGATATCAGCAACGCGGCGTCTCAGATTCAGCAAAGCGACAAAGCTGCGTCACAGCAGTTCACGGGAAGCACGGGACAGAGTTATGCGAATAATCAGAGCGGGAACAGCCGTGACCGGAAGGTACGCTCGCTTTATGACATCCCGGAGATGACGGCGTCTTTCATGCGGGGAGGCGCCGGAAAAACGCCGTATTTTCAGAAATCGGTACAGAAAAGCGAAGGGGTGCTTTCTGTCATACTCGGCACATTCGGACTGATCTTCTGGGGAGTACCGGCGATTGCCTTGATCGGAACTTCTGCAGGGGCAGTGGCTGCATTTGCCATTCTGGCGGGAATTCACGGGTGGCTTCTGTACCGCGGACTGAAGATCCGCAGGCTGGTCCGGAAATACTACCAGTATGGCGACATTGTCGGCGGCAGACCGTATTTTGATATCCGTACACTGGCGGATGGAACCGCGCAGACAGAAAAAAGTGTTCTGGAAAGTCTGAACAGGATGATTCAGAAATCCTATTTCCGCTGGGCGCATATCTCGCGGGACAACCGGACGCTGTTTCTGACGGAGGATTCGTATAATCAGTATCTGCAGGTTCTTTCCGGGCGGAGTCAGATGGAAGATGAGAAAGCCGCCGAAAGCGGGCAGGCGCAGCAGGACGGATCCGGATACAGCAAAGAAGTTCAGCAGATTCTGGAGCAGGGCAGAGAATACATCCGGTCGGTCCAGGAGGCCAATAATGCGATACCGGAAAAAGGCATGAGCGAAAAGCTGGACCGCCTGCAAAATATTATGGAGCGGATTTTTGACGCCGTGAAGAAGGATCCGTCCAGCGCATCCGGTCTGCGGCGCTTCATGAACTATTATCTGCCGACGACGGACAAGCTTCTCAAGGCGTACGTGGATCTGGAAAATCAGCCGGCAGGGCCGAATGTGGAGAAGACCAAAAAGGACATCGAAGATTCGATGGACACGATTATCAGTGCATACGAAAAGCTGCTGGATTCCATGTTCGAGGATCTGTCGTGGGATGTGGCGTCAGACATTTCCGTCATGAAGACAATGATGAAACAGGACGGGCTGGCCGGCGATGATATCCGCAGTCAGAGCAGAAAATAAAACAAGAGGAGGGTTGGGATGGAAGAAAACAGACAGGAACAGGCCGTGCAGACAGCCCCGGTTCTCACCTTCGGCGAGCCGGTTCCGGCTGCCCAGACACCAGACAAGAGCGCCGATCTTGCAAAACAGGCTGAAAAGGTTTCGGAAAATGTACTTTCACCCGAAGAAGTAAAGCAGGCTGAAGAATTTGCCGGGAAGATTGATCTGACGAATTCCGAGGCGATTCTGAGTTATGGCGCCGGGACGCAGAAGAAGATGGCTGATTTCTCGGAGAAGACGCTGGATTCGGTGCGGACGAAGGATATGGGCGAAGTCGGCGGAATGATCACGGATCTGATCGTTCAGCTCAAGAATTTTGATGTCGACAGCGAAGAAAAGGGACTGAAGGGACTTTTCCGGAAGGGCCGGAACAAGGCAGAAGTTCTGAAGACAAACTATGCGAAAGTCGAGACCAATGTCGAGGTGATTTCCGGCGAGCTTGAAAAGCATCAGCAGACGCTGCTCAAGGATATCGCAATGCTCGATCAGATGTATGATCTGAACCTGAATTATTTCAAGGAGCTCTCCATGTACATCCTGGCCGGGAAAAAGAAGCTTGAGGAAGTGCGGGAAGGGCAGCTTAAAGATCTCCAGAAGAAGGCGCAGAAAAGCGGCCTTCCGGAAGATGCTCAGGCGGCAAAGGATCTTGCTGCCCAGTGCGAGCGCTTCGAGAAGAAACTCTACGATCTGGAGCTGACGCGCACCATCGCCCTTCAGACGGCGCCGCAGATCCGCATGGTCCAGAGTTCGGACACGATGATGGCGGAGAAAATCCAGACAACTCTTGTCAACACCATTCCGCTCTGGAAGTCGCAGATGGTCATCGCGCTTGGTGTGGAGCACTCCAATCAGGCAGCGGCCGCACAGCGGGCTGTCTCGGAGATGACCAATGAACTCCTGAAGAAGAATGCCGAGAAACTCAAGATGAGCGCCGTTGAAAGCGCGAAGGAATCAGAGCGCGGCATCGTCGACATTGAGACGCTCAAGGCAACCAATGAACAGCTCATTTCGACACTTGATGAAGTTGCCGCGATCCAGAAAGAAGGCAGACAGAAGAGACAGGCGGCAGAGGCAGAACTTACGGGCATTGAAGACGAGCTGAAAAAGAAACTCCTCGAAATGTCTCACAACGCCTGATGGCAATTTGTACGGCCAGACGCGGCGGGCGTTCCTGCCCGCCGCGCGGGAGCCGCGCAGGCAGTACTTTTAAAGATTTATTTGACAAGTGCATTGTAGTTTTGTATAATCATTTAGTCTCTGCAGAGAAGACAGCTTCCTGCAGAAATTGAATATCGAATGTAATTCGGTTGATGGAGAAGTACTCAAGAGGCCGAAGAGGCGCCCCTGCTAAGGGTGTAGGTCGGG
>OMUP01000179.1 GCA_900314255.1 uncultured Lachnospiraceae bacterium
CTCCGTCAGAAATGTCACAAAATTCCCGCACTTCATACATCTGTAAAACTGCATATTAACCTCCTCACGAATCGCTCCCGGAAGCACCCTGCCTCCGGCTTTTTTCACTGCTTATTATCGCATCTTCCGCAAAAAAAGTATAGTGCGCCGGTGGTTCAAATCCCGCAATTCCCGCGCTTCTGGCAAATGTGGCTTGCCTCGAAACCAGCTTGCACCCTTTTTCTTGAAATTCTTGTTTTCTGGGTGCATTGCCGCCACAGTCCCAGTGCTGGTATCTGATCGTTATTCTCTCAGACGCTCACTTGTGCTTTACATCGTATCAATCATCCGTCTTTCTTCTGCCAATCAGCGTGATGCCAAATGCCAGTGCTGCCGCGATCAGGATCACAAGCCACAGTGTCAGGTTCATGTGATCGCCGGTCTCCGGCACACTCGTGCCATCAGACGTCATCTGAACCGTCTCTGCTGTGCCCGCCTCCGCCGCCGTAATCTCTTCCTGCGCAGTCCGCGTACTGGTTGTTTCCTCCGTCATCACACTGGCTGTTCCGTCTCCCTCCGCCAGCACGCTGATGATCACTGTACGGGTATGCTTTCTTTTTCTCTTCAAAAACCCAACCTCCCTCTGAAGCGTCTATAATGCATATTTATTATAAACTGCGTAAAAATAGCAAAAAGCTGACACTTCGCTATATTGATTTAGGAAGTCGAGAATTTTCGAAAATATTGCAGGCCATGCATATTTCATTTTTCAGTAACACTGTCCGGCCTGATTTACAACGTGCAGCCAGATTGGTATTATTACGTTTAATCAATAAGCAATTTCTGCGTTTTTCTTTTCCATAGAATACCACACCGGCGGCAGAGGAGCGCCCAATAATTATGAAAGATTTACAAAGCACATGCAAAGTTGCTCTCGTGCAGGCCGCACCCGTCCTGTTTGCCGCAAAAGCTTCGACAGACAAGGCCGTGCAGCTTATTCAGGAAGCATCCGAAAAGCACCCCGATCTGATTGTCTTCCCGGAACTCTTCATCCCCGGATACCCATACGGCCTGACTTTCGGGTTCACCGTGGGGCATCGCAGCGAAGAAGGCCGGAAAGACTGGCTGCTGTATTACAACAACTCCATTCTGATTCCGGGCACGGAAACCGAACGGCTCGGTGCAGCTGCATCGTCGATCCCTTCGGCCACTACATGAGCGAACCCGTCTGGGACAAAGAAACGATTATATACGAAGGACTCACCATGGCAAATGTTGCCGCAGGCAAAATGGAATTCGACCCCGTAGGCCATTACGCCAGAAATGATGTGTTGAAACTGAATGTAGCGGAATGATTGGTCCCGCTATCAGAGAATCTCGCCAAACAGTAAACGATTCCTGTCAACAACAGGTGAATGGAGGAAAAGTATGATATTCAAAGTTTCTGACGCGTTTTTTGAAAAAGTGCCCGATGCCTGCTTCGGCGTCGTTGTGGCCGACGGAATTGATAACGCGAAAGCGTACCCGCAGATCGACGCCATGCTTGATAAATGTATTCAGGCAGCCGCCGACGCTTTCGCCGGCAAGAAGGTAAAAGAAGAGCCGGAAATCGTCCCGTACCGCGAAGCTTTCCGGACCCTTGGCATCAATCCGAACAAATTCATGTGCTCGATCGAAGCCCTCTTCACCCGCATTGCAAAAGGAAAGGGCATGCCGCACATCAATCCGGTCGTGGATCTGGGCAATGCCATCTCGCTCAAATACGCCCTTCCGATCGGTGCCCACGACATGCGGGGCGCCAGGGAAATTGACGTCCGCCCGGCCGCTGCCGGCGACACTTTCCTGCCTTTCGGCAGCACGGAAGAAGAAACGCCAAATGAGGGAGAGATGATTTACGCCGTCGGGAATCAGGTCCGCACCCGCCGCTGGACATGGCGTCAGAGTGAACACGGAAAAATCGAGGCAGACACATCCTGTGTCTTCTTCCCGATCGATGGTTTCACCGATGTCAACCTCGACAAAGTTCTCGCGGCAAGAGACGAACTGGCCGCACAGTTAAAAGAACAGTTCGGCTGCAGCGTTGTCACCGGATTTGTCGACTCAGGCACCCGGGAATTTCAAGCCTGACCTCCGGCGAAAAAAGTTTTCCGGGAATTCCCTCCTCAGGCGCAAAACTGAGAATATAATATACTCAGATCATAAAATAAGCAAAAGCACCTTGAGGAGGGAACATGACATCTGAGCGCAGACAACAGTCAAAAGACATGACACAGGGCCCGATTCTGAAAGAGCTCGTTCTCTTCTCTCTGCCTCTGCTGCTCGGAAATATCTTTCAGCAGTTCTACAACACCGTCGACAGCGTTGTCGTCGGCAACTTCGTAAGTGCCGACGCACTCGCTGCCGTGACGATGACAGCTCCTGCGGTGAATACGCTGGTCGGTCTTTTTGTCGGCATGTCAACCGGTGCCGGCGTCGTCATCTCTCAGCGCTTCGGTGCCAGAGACTGGAAGGCTCTCCGAAAGGCCGTGCACACATCACTGGCGGCCACTTTTGTGCTGGGGCTTTTCATGATGGCGCTCGGCTGCTTTGCGACCCCGGCTCTCCTCACACTCATGTCATGCCCTAAGACAATTGTGCCTCTTGCTTCAACCTATCTCCGGATCTATTTTCTGGGCATCGAGGGTCTGATGTTCTACAACATGACCTCGGCCGTACTGCGCGCAGTGGGCGATTCCAGACGGCCGCTGTATTTCCTGATCCTCACAAGTCTTCTCAACGTCGTGCTGGATCTGCTTTTTGTCATTGTCTTTAAGCTCGGCGTGGCAGGCGCCGCCTACGCGACGATTCTCTCTCAGTTTATTTCCGCTTTCTTAGGCCTGTACGTCCTTGCCAGAAGCAAAGAAATTTACGGCATCACCTGGAAGGAAATGAAAATCGACAGGGACTCTCTGGTGAAAATCTTTAAGATCGGCCTGCCGGCCGGTCTTCAGATGGCCATCATTTCCTTTTCCAATGTCTTCGTTCAGGGCTACATCAACCGCTTCGGCAACGCCGCTGCCGCCGGCTGGGGCGCGTATGGCCGCGTGGACGCCTTCGCCATGCTCCCGCTTCAGAGCATCGCGCTTGCCGTGACGACCTTTGTCGGGCAGAATGCAGGCGCCGGAAACCGGGACCGGATCAGACGATCCATCCGCGAATCGATCCTCCTCTCCCTGCTCATCACATTTTCAATCTGTGCGCTTGAGTTTATCTTCGCCCCGGATGTCGTTGCTCTTTTCAATCAGGATGCGGATGTCGTCCTCATGGGCGCGCTCTTTATCCGCACCAACTGCCTGTTTGACTGCCTCTGCGCCTCCAATCAGATCCACATGGGCGCCCTGCGCGGCGTCGGCGACGCACTGGCCCCGATGATCATCATGATCTTCTCCTTCGTCGTCTTCCGCCAGATCTACCTGTTCGTGCTCTCCCACATCACTGACAGCATCCGCCTGATCTCCTTCGGTTACCCCGCCGGCTGGCTCGTCTGCACCATCATCATGGGCATCTACTTTCGCAGAAGCAAATGGGAGCGGCGTGTCGGCGGCCTCAGCCTGTGACAAATGCCGCTTCCAGCGTTTATGTGTTTCGCATGGGCAAGCTCATGCTGTCCTCAGCTGCTCAATCTGTCCCGTTTTCATTGCAGCGATGCATATTATTTCAATTAAACGGAAGCTCTTCTTTTTCGTCCAGGCGCTGCTGAACATACTTTTCCGCTTCTGAATACAGATTTTTTTCGCGAAGGAACTGCTGGAGCAGGGAAATCTGTTCCTGCAGCTCTTCAATCATCTTCCAAAGCTCCGATTTGCTCTTTTTCTTGAGTATTCCGCCCC
>OMUP01000058.1 GCA_900314255.1 uncultured Lachnospiraceae bacterium
AATAAATGTTCGATATGCAAAATTAATATGGATGCCAAATCGCTCATATAATGGTTTCCAAACAGTGGCTACTTGCTCACCTTGGGTAATAGAGTTTGTAGAAACAAAAGCTACATGTATGTCTTTTCCTTCTATAAATTCAGCAGCCTTAAAATACCATCCCGCAACATAATCAATTTTTCCTGCAGCTTTATATTCCTTTCCGTTTTCATCAACATAGAGTGAAAGTATATCTGACTTTTGACTTTTTGTCTGTAATGAGTATCCGACGAACGGCGGATTTCCCATGATGTAGTTCAGCTTTTCAGCCGGCACAACATCATTCCAATTGATTCGCAGCGCATTTCCTTCAACGATATTCGCATTTGTCGTGAGGGGAAGGAAGTCAAGGTGCTGGACGATGATTCCTTCAGTCTCTTTCATCATCTGGCTTTCGGCGATCCAAAGGGCAGTCTTGGCGACCGTGACGGCAAAATCATTGATCTCGATTCCGTGAAACTGGGTGATGGATACTTTGATAGGATCGAGCGCTTCGCCGAGCATCATCTGACCGCCGGTGAGGTCGCGCACGACCTGATTTTCCAGGCGGCGCAGACTGAGATAGGTCTCCGTGAGGAAATTTCCGCTGCCGCACGCCGGATCCAGAAATTCCAAAGAAGCAAGCTTGTCCTGAAACTGATGCAGTTTCCGGGTCTGTGTGTTCTTGATTGGTATCTTTTCGATTTCCGCAAGTTCTGCTTTCAGGTCATCGAGGAACAGCGGATCGATGACCTTGTGGATATTTTCAATGCTGGTGTAGTGCATTCCGCCGGAACGCCGGGTTTCCGGATTCAGGGTAGACTCAAATACGGCGCCGAAAATGGTAGGGCTGATATCTGACCAGTTGAAATTTTCGCTGGCTTCGACAAGAAGCAGCTCCCGGATCTCGTTCGTAAACATCGGGATTTCGATGTTTTCATCCGAAAACAGACCACCGTTTACATAGGGAAATGCCGCCAGTTCGGGTTCAAGATATGGGTCTCTGTCTTCCTGCTTTTGATCGAGCACACGAAAAAGATCGATCAGCGCGCCTCTCATCCGTTCCGTCCGGAAACTCTGGAGATAATCATGAAACATCGCGCGTCTGCCGAAAATTCCGGCGTCTTCTGCATACAGGCAGAAGACCAGCCGGACGCACAGCGCATTCAGGCTTTTGAGCGAATGCTCATTGGTCGGATCTTTATATCGTTTGATAAGCGCATCGTAAAGTTTTCCGACAATGTCTCCGGCTTTAATGGAGATTTCCATTTCGTGCGAAAGTTTCTTGACATCTTTTTTGATCAGGAAATCCAGAAGCGGATATTTTGTCTGAAGATCCGTCAGCTCAAGCTTTAAGGGTTGAAAATCTTTCGTGTTCGCCTGATTCATGTCATAGATCCAGATTTGGGCGAAATTACTGGTGACGATCCATCTTGCATTTTCTTCGTGAGAGAGGTGATCGCTGTATCGTTTTGCCTGCTCATACGGTGTAAGGTCAATATCGCCGGAGTTGTGGATTTTCTGATCCAGCGCTTTCCCGAGGCTCTTTTGTTCAATCAGCACACGCGTCTCTGGAATGTATACGTCAATCCTTTTCTTATTGCCGTCAACATATACTTTCTTTTCAAAGTCAACTCGATCGGTCACATTTTCCATGCCAAGTACGTTGTGAAGCAGGTCGATCCAATAAGACCGGCCATCCTCATCTTCATTTCCCCGGCCCTGCCATTTCATGACAAATTGTCTTGCTGCTTCTCTCTGTTCTGCATCTGTCATTTTTAATACCTTTTCAGTAGTTTTATTTGGACTGTTTGATTCACTGACATTTTGTTTCTATCCAATAGCATACCATGTTTTCATGCGGTTCTGTTTTTGATTTTTTCTCCTGAAATATAGTTGACAAAATCCACTATCAGACTATAATAGTGGACAATAGCAACTAATTGCAGGGGGCGAGGAGCACAGATGAATCTGACAGAAAAAATCAAGCAGTTCAACCGGTTCTATATGCCGTACATGCATCTGCTCGGGGAGCATTATCT
>OMUP01000002.1 GCA_900314255.1 uncultured Lachnospiraceae bacterium
CTGTTCTTGCGTCTGCCCTTTCAGTCACGATCCGGCGCAGCCGCAAAGGAAGCGCTCGATGAACAGACGGTCCGCCGCACGGTGCACGAAGCGGGGTATGGTATCAGCGGCTTTAAAATCATCAGCTGAAGTGTGAATATTCTGAATTATGGACGGCAGTCAGCTTTCGAATTCCATAATATTAGAAATAACTAACCAAATGTTGCCTGCACAACATCCTTGCGCGCATAGTCTGTGATAAAGTCTTTCTGTAAGAAAAACAAAGGCTTTATGCGAACAGGAGGCTACAGAATATGCGCAGTCTTGAAATTGAAAAGGTTATCGGACGTCAGATCCTGGATTCCAGAGGAAATCCGACCGTCGAAGCGGAAGTGACACTTGCAGACGGAACCGTTGGCAGAGGCGCTTCGCCGTCCGGCGCGTCAACCGGTGAGTTCGAGGCACTGGAGCTTCGCGACAAAGACCCGGGCAGGTTTGGCGGCAAGGGAGTTTTGAAGGCAGTTGAGAATATCCGCGAAAAGATAGCGCCGGCGCTCAAAGGTGCAGACGCTTCGGATCAGTACGGGCTTGACGCGGCGATGATCCGACTGGATGGGACGAAGGACAAGTCGGTGCTTGGCGCCAATGCAATTCTTGCCGTTTCCATCGCGGCGGCAAAAGCCGCGGCCAAGGCAGAACAGATTCCACTGTACCGGTATCTCGGCGGGGCGAATGCAAATGTCCTTCCGGTGCCGATGATGAACATTTTAAATGGCGGAGCCCATGCGTCCAATTCCGTCGATACGCAGGAATTCATGATCATGCCGGTTGGCGCTGCTTCATTTTCAGAAGCGCTCCGGGAGAGCGCAGAAGTATTCCATGCGCTGCAGAGTCTGCTGAAAAAAGAAGGCCACACGACAGCTGTCGGCGATGAGGGCGGATTTGCGCCGGATCTGAAGTCGGATGAAGATGCAATTGAGCACATCCTGAAGGCTGTCGAGCAGGCAGGCTACAAGCCCGGTAAGGATTTTGTACTTGCCATGGACGCGGCATCTTCAGAGTGGAAGAGCGAGAAAGGAAAAGGATTTTATCATCAGCCGAAATCAGGCCGGGACTTCACGGATGAGGAACTGATTGCCCACTGGAGCAGTCTGATCGGTCAGTATCCGATCCGTTCCATTGAGGATGGCCTTGATGAGGAAGACTGGGAAGGCTGGCAGAAGATGACAAGCGCCATCGGTGGCAAGGTGCAGCTGGTCGGGGATGATTTGTTTGTGACCAACACCGAGAGGCTTTCCAAAGGCATCCGGCTCGGTGCGGGCAACGCGATTCTGATCAAACTCAATCAGATCGGAACGGTCTCCGAGACCATGAATGCCATCAAGATGGCTCACAAAGCAGGATACCGTGCCATCGTGTCACACCGCTCCGGCGAGACGGAAGATACGACGATCGCCGATCTGGCTGTTGCATTAAATGCAGGACAGATCAAGACAGGAGCGCCTTCCAGATCGGAGAGAGTTGCAAAGTACAACCAGCTTCTGCGGATTGAAGAGATGCTGGGAGAAAGTGCTGTATACCCGGGCGTCGAGGCGTTTTGAAAAAACGCCCCGGCTGCCGGCCCATTTCACAAAACAGGGGGAAAACAATATGAAACTGCCTTTTAAGATTGACCTGACAGGACAGACGGCTGTGGTCACCGGAGGAAGCGGCGTCATCGGCGGGATGTTCTGCCGGGCGCTGGCAGCCTGCGGCGCCACGGTCGCAGTGCTGGGCCGCAGTGCTGAAAAGTCAGAGGCGGCCGCACAGGCGATCCGCGGGAAAGGCGGGAAAGCCTTCGGCGTCACGGCCAATGTGCTTGACAGAGAGAGTCTTCTTTCCGCCAGGAAAGAAATCCTGTCCCGCACGGGCGGCATCAACATTCTTATTAACTGTGCCGGCGGTGCGGTTCCCGGGGCAGCAATCCCGCAGGACAGACTGGCTGAGGCTGCGCCGGGGGAGAAAACATTTTTCACTGCTGACATGGACAGGATCCACAAGGAGCTGGACCTCAATATCTACGGGACGATGCTGCCGACTCAGATTTTCGGCGAATGCCTGATCGGGCAGACCAATGCCAACATCATCAATATCGCCAGCATGGGTTCTGACAGACCGCTTACACGAATCGCCGGCTACTCGGCGGCCAAGGCGGCCGTGGCGAATTTCACGCAGTGGGCTGCGGTCTATTTCGCGAAATCCGGCGTGCGGGTCAACGCTATTGCGCCGGGATTCTTCCACACGACGCAGAACCATTCGCTGCAGTACAATCCGGACGGGACGCCGACGGTGCGCTCCGGAAAGATCTTGCGGTCAACACCCATGGAGCGCTTCGGCGAACCGGAAGACCTCATAGGCGCGCTTTTGTATCTGATCAGCCCGAAGGGAAGTTCGTTTGTCACGGGGGTGATCCTGCCGGTGGACGGCGGATTTATGTCCTACAGCGGTGTATGAACTGAGCCCGGGCTCAGGCATTCATGACGCGGCGGAATGCGGGCACAATCTGCGCTGCGATGACGGATTTAACCAGATCGAGCGGAATAAACGGAACAAATCCCGCCAGAAAAGCGGCGGTAAGCCCCAGCTGATTCATGTGCATGAGCCAGAAGGTGCCGAACAGGTCGATGAAGACGGCACCGGCGATGGCGGCAAGTGTGTAGCGGAGCCGGCTGTAGGTGCGTCCGCGCAGAAGCGGCAGAAGCAGTCCCACGAGTGGGAAAACAGCGGTGTAGCCGCCGTACGGCATCAGAAGATAGCCGAAGCCGGAGGCGCCGCCGATGAAAACCGGAACACCGATGATGCCGAGAAGCATCCACACCAGAATGATGAGAAATGCGTCAAGCGGCGGAAAAAGAAGCGCGATGAGCAGAATCACGAAATTAAGCATCGTGATGTGCGGCGCGCCTGGCAGCGGCAGCGGAATGCTGATATAGGCGGACACGCAGAGAATGGCGGCAAAAAGCGCCATGGTGACCAGTCTTTTTACGCTGATACGTTTACTTGTCTGAGCTGACGTGGATGGCATAATGTTTCTCCTCATTAAAAAATTCGAAACCGATTGTATCGGAAGACCAACGAATTGTCAACCTGAGTGCGTCACTTCAGGTTGACAATTTTTTCTGCCCGGTTTACGCTTACTCCGGCTGTTGTTTACGGGAGGAGTAAATTCAATGACAAATGTACAGGAACTGAAACAGAAAGTGCTTTCCGGCGGGCAGATCGGGAAGGCAGAGGCGATGGAGCTGGTATCCGCCGATCTGCAGGAGCTTACGCAGGCAGCGGATGAAATCCGGAAAACTTTCTGCGGACAGAAATTTGACATGTGTGCTGTGATGAGTATCCGCGGCGGACGGTGTTCGGAGAACTGTCGCTTCTGCCCGCAGGCATCCGTTTCTGTTTCGGATATCCGGCAATTTCCGGTCCCGGAAGCAGAGGTGATGGCGCGGGAGGCAGAAAAGAACCTCCTTCCCGGCATCCGCCACTACGGATTTGTGGCGTCGGGAAGGAAACTAGGAGAGGAAGACATCGACAAAGTCTGCCGCGCAGTGGCTGATGCGCGGAAAAAGTCGGACGCCTCTTTCTGTGTTTCACTGGGACTTCTGACCCGGGATGATCTTAAAAAACTCAAGGCAGCAGGCGTCGCACGGATTCACAACAACCTGGAAACTTCCGAGAGCTTCTTTCCGAAACTGTGCACGAGCCACACCTGGGCTGACAAATGGAAGGTTGCCAGAATGGCGCGCGAAGAAGGACTCGAAGTGTGCAGCGGCGGAATCTTCGGCGTTGGAGAAAGCTGGGAGGATCGGATCGATCTGGCGCTTGCGGAAAGAGAACTCGGAGCGCAGTCGGTGCCTCTCAATATGCTTGATCCGGTAAAAGGCTCGCCGATGGGGAATTACCCGGTTCTTGACAAAGATACCGTTCTGCGGATCACGGCCATTTTCCGCTTTCTGCTGCCCGACCGCCTTCTGCGTCTTGCCGCCGGGAGGCCTTTCCTGCCGGACAGCGGATTTTCAGCTTTCCGTTCGGGCGCGAACGCGTCAATCACCGGCGATATGCTGAATGTAAAAGGAATAACGGCGCAAAAAGATCTTGAAACGATCCGGAACATGAACTTCTGCTTGTAAACGCTTTCATATCGTTGTAGTATGCAGTAGTGGACAGGCGAAAACGGTTGTTGCAGACGGGACTCAGGTGCTACAATAAGAGCAGATTGGGGAGACGTGAAACTGCCGTTTGGTCCCCGGACAGCAAGCAAAAGGAGAAAATGAGCATATGGAAATGACATTGCGCTGGTATGGCAAGAACTTTGACTCGGTTACCCTGAAGGAAATCCGTCAGATTCCGGGCGTGAAGGGTGTCATCACAACACTGTATGACACAACACCGGGCGAGGTGTGGCAGCCGGAGCAGATCGCCGCACTCAAGAAGGACGTTGCAGATGCAGGACTGAAAATCTCCGGTATCGAGTCTGTAAATGTCTGCGATTCGATCAAAGTCGGCGACAGCGACCGCGACAAGTATATCGACAACTACATCGAAACACTTAAGAACCTGGGTGAAGCCGACATCCATCTGGTATGCTACAACTTCATGCCGGTATTTGACTGGACAAGAACAGAGCTCGCAAGAGTAAAGCCGGACGGCTCGACCGGACTTGCCTACAACCAGAAGGCGATCGATGCGATCGATCCGAACCATCTGGCTGAGTCTGTTCAGAAGATGAGCAACGGCACGGTTATGCCGGGCTGGGAGCCGGAGCGCATGGCGCAGGTGACGAAACTCTTCGATATGTACAAGGATGTTGACGGCGAGAAGCTTTTCAACAACCTCGTATACTTCCTGAAAGCGATCATGCCTGTCTGCGACAAGTATGACATCAACATGGCCATTCATCCGGATGATCCGGCATGGTCCGTATTTGGTCTCACCCGTATCATCAACTCTGAGGCCGGGATTCTGCGCCTGATGAAGGCTGTTGACAACGTGCACAACGGTGTTACATTCTGCTCCGGATCCTACGGCACGAACCTTGAGAACGACCTGCCGCACATGATCCGCGCTCTGGGCAACCGGATTCACTTTGCACATGTCCGCAACCTCAAGTTCAACGACACGTCCAGAGAAAACTACGACTTCGAGGAAGCGCAGCATCTGTCATCCGACGGCAACTTCGATATGTACGAGATCATGAGAGCCCTGTATGAGACAGGCTTCGACGGCCCGATCAGACCGGATCACGGCCGCATGATCTGGGATGAGGTCGGCAAGCCGGGCGTTATTCCGGGATACGGTCTCTATGACAGAGCACTGGGTGCAACCTATCTGAACGGTCTCTGGGAGGCCATCGACAAGGCGGAGACAAGAGGCATTCCGTCCGGACTCAGAGAGAAGAACCTTCATAAATAATTACAGGGGTACACAAACAGAGGCTCCGGCAGTTCCCGGAGCCTGTCTGTTTTGTCTTTAAAGAAGACACAAGGAGATACGTCATCATGAAGCTTAGTTTAGAGGGTCTGAAGAACAGACAGGAGTGGCTCGACAATGGCTACAAGCTGCCGTCATTTGACATCAAGGCGGTTGCGGATGAGACGAAGAAGAATCCGGTGTGGGTACATTTCGGCGCCGGCAACATCTTCCGCGCATTCCAGGCAAATCTCGCACAGCAGATGATTGAGAAGGGCGAGATGAAGTCCGGAATCACGGTATGCGAAGGCTTTGACTATGAAATCATCGAGAAGCAGTACCGCCCGCATGACAATCTGTCCATCCTTGTGACGCTGAAGTCCACAGGCGATGTCGAGAAGACAGTTATCGGCTCGATCGGCGAATCCACGATTCTGGATTCTGAGAACAAAGCAGAGTTTGACCGCCTGAAGGAAATCTTCAGCGCTGACAGCCTTCAGCTGTGCACATTCACGGTTACCGAGAAGGGCTACAGCCTGGTAAACGGCCGCGGAGAGCAGCTTCCGGCTGTAACCGCTGACTTTGCGGCAGGCCCGGAAAAGCCGGCCAGCTACATCGGCAAGGTTGTTTCTCTGCTCTATACCAGATATCTTGCAGGCAAGAAGCCGATCGCCATGGTTTCCACCGATAACTGCTCGCACAACGGCGAGAAGCTCTACAACTCCGTCATGGCATACGCCAAGGCATGGGTTGAAGGCGGCAAGGCTGAGGCTGGTTTCCTGGATTATCTGAACGACGAGACGAAGGTTTCCTTCCCGTGGTCGATGATCGACAAGATCACACCGCGCCCGGACAAGTCGGTTGAGGCAATCCTGCGCAAGGATGGTCTGGAAGATCTGGATCCGGTTGTAACCACGAAGAAGACGTGGGTTGCTCCATTTGTCAACGCAGAAGAGACACAGTATCTGGTTATCGAGGACAAGTTCCCGAACGGCCGTCCGGCTCTTCAGGATGTCGGCGTTATTTTCACGACCCGCGAGACAGTCAACGATGTAGAGCGCATGAAGGTTACGACCTGCCTGAACCCGCTTCACACAGCTCTGGCTGTTTACGGCTGCCTGCTCGGCTTCACAAAGATTTCAGACGAGATGAAGGACAAGGAACTTGTCAATCTCGTGAACATCCTCGGCTACAAGGAAGGCCTTCCGGTTGTAAAGGATCCGGGCGTTCTGAATCCGAAGGAATTCATCGACACGGTTCTTCAGGTCCGCGTACCGAATCCGTTCATGCCGGATACCCCGCAGAGAATCGCAACCGATACCTCGCAGAAGCTTGCCATCCGCTATGGCGAGACGATCAAGTCCTACATCGCTGATCCGGAAAGAGATCCGAAGAACCTGCAGATGATTCCGCTGGTTCACGCCGGCTGGCTGCGGTATCTGATGGCGGTAGACGATGAAGGCAAGGCATTCGAGCCGTCGCCGGATCCGCTTCTTGAGGATGCACAGAAGTTCGTCAAAGACTTCAAGCTTGGCGAAGTTCCGTCGGCTGAAGACACAAAGAAGACACTGCTTCCGCTTCTTACGAACAAGCAGATCTTCGGCGTTGATCTTGACGAAATCGGACTTGCCGACAAGGTCGTTGATTACTTCCGTCAGGAAATTGCCGGCCCAGGCGCTGTCAGAGCGACACTGAAGAAATACGTCGATTAATAACACACCGACAAAATTATAAACTGCATCAGGACACTGTCTTACCCGAAAAGAGAGGACAGTGTCCTTTTTTGAGCGCATATTAGCGCATAAGCCAGTGCCGAAGCAGAGAGCCATCCGGCATGCTTGCATGTCAGGATGGCTCCCTGCTTCAGGCACGGCAACGGAAACCCGCATGAAGCACTGCGAAGCGGCGCGAAAATGCGGGTTTCCGTTAGCGGCGCGGGAGCACGAAGTGCGGAGCGGCGCGTGGCTTATGCGCGGATGGCAATGTCAGCACCAGAGCATTATCGCCCGGCGTGCTTGCACATCACAGATCATCAATCGTACAATATTCAGAAAGAACCATGAGAACCGGCTGTGCAGTCAGAATGGTACTGGCAGTGGAAAGGCGGCGGCATGAGATTTGATGCAGATGAAATCCTGGGGAATTTCTGGCCGGATGACAAGAAGAAAAAGAAGGCGGAAGAGACAAAATCCAGCGAATCCGAAAAGCCCGGCACTGCAGCCCGCACTCTAAAAGATGCGGAAACAAACAATGCAGAGGCAGAAAAGGCTGTGCGGGAAGCACAGGAACTCTTGAAAGAAATATCAACCTGGAACAGACGGCAGATCGCAGAGCTTGAACAGTCGTCCACGGACAAAAATGCACAATCCACTGTGGCAGGTCCGGAACAAGCCGGCAGACCTGCGGATCAGCTTGTGAATGCAGCCGCTGTTTTTGCGAAACTTCCGGAACAATTAAAGAAATTCTGGATTGGTTCGGACAAGGACCGGAAGGCTATTTCCATCGCCTTTGCCCGCCCGCTTGCAGGAGGACGGGAAGAACGTCCGCTGAATGCGGTCCTGATCTGCGGAAGCGAGAGCCGCGGAAAAATATATGCGGTGCAGTGTGCAGGCCGGATTCTGAAGCAAGAGGGAATATTTAAGTCGGATCATGCGGCGCTTCTTGAGATGGGAGATTATTCCGCAGACACGGACGGAGCATTGTTCCGCAGCGACCTCTACCGTGCTCTGACAGGAGAAGAGACATGTGTCGTGTTTGATGAAATCGAAAAAGTCACACCGTCTGAGCTGGGAATCCTCACATCGATTTTAAGCACCGGTGTCTGGAAACTTCCGAAGCGTTACCTTTTGCAGAACGGAACGCTCATTGAAGCGACAGGAGCTCTCGGCAGGAACCTGATTTCAGAAGTGGACGTCCATGACAAATATCTGATTTTTACCACGACAGCCGGAAAAGAAAAAGCTGCTGCTATTCTCGGCGGACACTTCATGGACGCACTCGGTGACGTGATTGTGCTGGATCCGATGAGCCCTGAGAATATCCGGGAACTGACATCCAGAATCCTTAGGGAGCTGGAAAAGCGATGCGATGAGAAACTCAGCATAAGCCTTCTGTGTCCGGACAAAGTTCCTGAAGCGCTTGGCAGTCATTACAATCCGTCTTCCGGCGTGCAGGGACTGGTAAGGTATGTCGATAAAAATATCTATCAGACTCTGGTCCAGATGAAGCTGGACGGGATACTCAAGAACGGGGACAAGGTGGAACTGATTCCCGGGGAAGACACAGCATGGATCTTCCGCAGGGGCGATCAAGTGCTGGAATCTGACAATATCCGTTCCGGAAATGACGGCGCGCTTGCTGCGGTAAAGAAGCAGCTTGATGATCTTGTCGGACTTGCGAAAGTAAAAGCATATCTGGACAGTCTGGAGACGAACCTGAAGCTGCAGCAGAGGAGAAAGGCTCAGGGCCTGAAGACATCCGGTGTCACGATGCACATGGTGTTCACCGGCAATCCAGGAACCGGAAAGACGACGGTGGCGCGGATTCTGGCGGCATATCTGAAGGCACTGGGCGTGCTTTCGTCCGGGCAGCTCGTGGAGGTGAGCCGGTCCCAACTGGTTGGAGAGTACGCCGGCAGTACGGCTATTCGTACGGCGGCGGTCATCAGGAGTGCGCTGGGCGGTGTACTTTTCATTGATGAAGCGTATTCACTGCACCGCGGCAGCACCGACACATTCGGACTTGAGGCAATCGACACACTCGTCAAGGGCATGGAGGATCACAAGGACGACCTGGTCGTAATTCTCGCCGGATACGACAAGGAAATGAAGGAATTCCTGGAGACAAATTCCGGTCTGAAGTCCCGTTTTCCGAATTTCATTCATTTTGATGATTACACGCCGCAGGAGATGCTTTCGATTGCAGATATCACGGCAAAATCAAAAGGCTACGTCATCGCAGATTCCTGCCGGCCGGGACTGATAAAAAAGTTTGACCGCGCACAGATTCCTGGCAGGAATGACGGAGGCAACGGCCGCTATGTGCGCAATGTGATTGAAAAGGCAGTTCTGCATCAGGCAGAAAGACTCTCGGCCAATGAAGATACAAAAGCCGATCTGACGCTGCTTCTTCCGGAAGACTTTGAGCTGGAAAAGGATCAACAGTTTGATCTTGATGCGGCGTTTCAGGGGATTGTTGACCGGCAGAATATTAAAGATTACATCAGAGGGCTGGCGGCCAGGGGGAAGCTTTCAAAAGCGCGGGAAAATGCTGGGCTGGCCGCTGCTGACGCGGACTGTGAGAATCTGATCTTTTCCGGCGGCGCAGGCAGCGGCAGAACACTCTGTGCGAAGCTGTTTGCAAATGCCCTGAGCGGGCTGGGACTGATCCGCACAGACAGACTTGTCGTGGCAGACCGAAGCAGCCTTATTGCCGGGTACGTCGGGCAGACAGCACAGAAAACAAAGGAGATTGCGGAATCGGCTCTCGGCGGTATTCTGGCAGTCGATGACGCAGACTCTCTGTACACGGGAACGGAGAATGATTTCGGAAAAGAGGCTCTGGAAGCACTTGTCAGTGCAATGGAGCATTACCGGGACAGTCTGATGGTTATTCTCATCGGAACTCCGGAAGGACTGACCCGTGTCTTTGACGCTGTCCCGGGACTTGAAGCCTGCTTTGCGCAGAGATTTGAATTTCCAGACTATTCCCCTGAACAGCTGATGAAGATCGCAGAAGGACAGTGTCAGAAGACGGGGTACACACTGCGGGAAGATGCCCGGAAAAAACTGATGGAGCACTTCCAGAAAAATGCAGGCAGGCCAGGCTGCGGAAACGGCTTTTTTGTTCAGACAGAAATCCGCAGAGCTATTAATGCCCAGTCGGTCCGGCTGTCCGCAAACAGTCCGGAGACGCTCGGGACTCTCTCAAAAGAAGACCTGATGGAAATCACCGCGGAAGATATCTGAAGACATCATTGGAATCCCCCTGCCTTTCCGGTATAATCGTGTTTATCACGTTGAAGCGCAACGCTTTCAACAGATAAAACGAGGGGGCCGTTATGGAGGAAAATCAAAAGACAAAGACGGACAGGAAGTTAAACGGAATCGAATCGATTCTGCTTCTTGTCTGCATCATCGCGGCCGTCGCGGTCTGCATCCGGCTGAAGACCGGAGGACCGATGATCGGCCTGTTCATGAGCTGGATTATCATCTGGCTGTTCTGCCTGATTCTGCGGATTCCGTACAGCCGGGCCGCAAAGAAAGGGTATGATGCAATCCGCGTCGTTGTTCCGGTGCTCAGTCTGCTGATGGCGATCGGTGTTATGATCGGCACCTGGCTGCAGAGCGGCACAATCGCAGCAATTATATCGTTCGGGCTGCAGGCGGTGAATCCCCGTTTCCTGCTTCCCGTAACCCTTCTTTTCTGCGCACTGCTGAGCGTGGTGACCGGAACTTCCTACGGGTCGGTGGGCAGTGCCGGTGTGGCGATGATGGCCATCGGCAATGCCATGGGAATTAATCCCGGAATGGTAGCAGGCGCCGTGATCTGCGGTTCGATGTTCGGCGACAAGCTGAGCCCGCTCTCAGACACCACGAATCTGGCGGCGGCCGTGGCAGGCACGAAGGTGTCAAAACACGTCCGTTCGATGCTCTGGACGACACTTCCGACATTTGTCATCACGCTTGTGATCTTCAGCATTCTGGGCATGCAGGTGACGGGCGGGAGCTATCAGGCGGCGGATGTTTCCGGCTACATCAGCGCGCTTTCCGGCGAATACCAGCTCGGCCCTGTTACGCTCATTCCGGCGGCGGTAATTATCGTTCTGCTGCTTCTTAAGGTCGACGCCATCGTGGCGCTGGGCCTTTCATCGGTGGCAGCCGGACTTGTTTCCCGGTTCTACCAGAACATTCCGCTCGCATCCGTCATCCGCACCGCCTACAGCGGATATACGACGAAGATCGAGGCACCGGTGCTTCAGTCCATCTTAAACCGCGGCGGTATGAGCAGTATGCTGCAGTATGTCGCGATCATCTGCTTTGCAGTTGGTATGGGCGGCATGCTGGATGAACTGGGCGTGCTGGACAATGTGCTGAAGGTCATCACAAAGCGCATCAAGAGCGACGGCCATCTGATCGTCGCCACGCTTCTCGTCGGATATGTGACATCCGCAGTGAGCTGCTCCCAGCCGATGGCGCACGTTCTCACCGGACGCATGATGGCCCCGAAGTTCCGGGAGCGCGGCGTCGCGCCGGAAATTCTCTCGCGCTGTCTGGAGGACTCCGGAACACTGATCGGACCGATGATTCCGTGGCACGGCTACAGCGTGTACATGGCCGGGACACTGGGCGTGGCCTGGGCCGTCTTCGCGCCGTATCTGTTTCTGATCTATCTGACGCCGATATTCAGCTGCCTGTACGGTTTCACCGGCATCTCCATCCGGCACCTTACACCGGAGGAATATGACAGAGAACTGAAAGAAAACACAGAGGAAGAATGACAAATGACACAAACCAAACTCGTGCTTCTGGGAACCGGAACTCCGAATGCTTGCCCGAATGCTTCGGGCCCGGCATCCGCTGTTGTTGTCGGCGACAAGGCTTATCTGGTTGACTTCGGCCCCGGCGTCGTGCGCCAGGCATCGAAAGCGTATTACAACGGGATTGACGCACTGCGGCCGGATCTTCTGACGGTGGCGTTCTGCACCCATCTGCACACGGATCACACGGTTGGACTGCCGGACCTGATTTTTACGCCATGGGTGCTGGAACGCAGAGAACCGCTGAAACTCTTCGGGCCGAAAGGCCTGGCGGATATGACGCGCCTTGTCACGCAGGCCTATTCGGCTGACATTGATTTCCGGATTCACGGTTTTGAAAAGGCAAATGAAACCGGATACAAAACGCAGGTGACAGAGATCGAAAGCCCCGGGATCATCTACCAGGACGACCGGGTCACGGTAGAGGCTTTTCCGGTGAGCCACGGGACGCTCACCTGCTACGGATACAAATTCGTCACGGACGACAGGACAATCGTGATCTCAGGCGACACGTGTCCTCTTGACATCGTGGCCGAAAAGGCAAAAGGAGCCGACATTCTGCTGCACGAAGTTGAGTATGCCGGCGGACTGTCCTCACGCTCCCCGAAATGGCAGAAGTATCACCGGGAAGTGCACACGCTGAGTACCGACCTGGCGAAGATTGCCGCCAAGGCGAGGCCGAAGCTTCTTGTCACGTATCACCGCATTTACCATATGAACATACTTGATAATTCCCAAAATCTTGTATGTGAAATGAACCGCCGCTGTGATACGATCTTACAGGAAATACGGGACGCGGGCTATGACGGTCCGGTCGTAAACGGAAACGACCTCGACTGTTTCTGACGCGTGAACGAAGAGAACAGGCGGGAAGAAATGCCTGCAAAAGCGGCGTGAAGCCGTAAGAAAGGGAAAAGTTTATGGCAAGAAAAGCAAAACTGATTGTCGACCGGGATTTTAAGATCGGGGAGATCGATAAAAGAGTGTACGGCTCGTTTATCGAGCATCTCGGAAGAGCCGTATATACCGGAATCTATCAGCCGGGGCATCCGGCCGCGGATGAGAATGGCTTCCGGAAAGACGTCATCGATCTGGTCAGAGATCTCGGCGTTTCAAACGTGCGGTATCCGGGCGGCAACTTTGTGTCCAACTTCCGCTGGGAAGATTCGGTCGGGCCGAAGGAGAACCGCCGGCCGATGCTGGACCTCGCGTGGCGCACATATGAGCCGAATACGTTCGGCATCAATGAATTTTCGAAGTGGTCAAAGAAGGCCGGCACGGATATCATGATGGCCGTGAACCTCGGCACGAGAGGAACCGAGGAAGCTCTGAATCTGCTGGAATACTGCAACATGGACACTGAGAGCTACTGGGCAGATCTGCGCCGTCAGCACGGCGATGCGGATCCGTACGGAATCAAGCTCTGGTGCATGGGCAATGAGATGGACGGACCCTGGCAGATGGGGCACAAGGAAGCCAAGGAATATGGGCGCCTGGCGGCAGAGACATCCAAGGCCATGAAGACGATGGATCACTCGATCGAGACGGTCGTCTGCGGTTCTGCAAGCCGGACAATGCCGACGTTCGGCAAGTGGGAGTATCAGGTTCTGAATGAGGCGTACGAGTATGTCGACTACGTTTCTCTCCATCAGTACTGGGGAAATCAGGCGGACAATACGGCTGATTTCTTCGCTGTAACGGATGATCTGGAAGATTTCCTGCATTCCGTGATCTCAATCTGCGATTCGGTCAAGGCGGAGAAGAACTCGAAGAAGACACTCAATCTGTCCTTTGATGAGTGGAATGTGTGGTATCACTCTCTGAAAAAGGACGATGAGGCGATGGAGAACCAGCCGTGGAGACGGCATCCGCACCTTCTCGAGGACATTTACACGTATGAAGATGCGATTGTCGATGCACTTGCGCTGATCAAATTCCTGCAGCACGCCGACCGCGTGAAGATCGCCTGCCTGGCGCAGTTGGTCAATGTCATCGCTCCGATTATGACGGAGGAAGACGGCAAGGCCTGGAGACAGACGATTTACTGGCCGTTCTGGCTTGTTTCTCATTACGGTCGCGGCACAGTTCTCGTTCCGGTTCTTTCCGGAGACGACCATCCGACGAGCCATCACGATCATGTTTCGGATGTCGAAGCCGTTGCCGTTGAGAATGAGGAAAAGGACCAGACTGTGATCTTTGCCGTCAACCGCAACACCGAAGAGCCGGTAGAATTCACGGCTGATCTGCGCGGATTTGCAGATCTGAAAGTCCTTGATTTTGAAGCGCTCGAGAGTGATGACATGAAAGTGGTCAATTCGGCGGAAAGCGAACCGGTAAAGCCGGTAAAGCGCACCGACGCAAAGATGGATGGAGGCATGCTGACAGCCGTGCTGAAGCCTTCAAGCTTCGTGACGATCGTTCTCGGCAAATGATAACAGGATCGCGAGAGCGCGCCGCGCGCAGCGATCCGGTTATCATACTTATGACACCCACATCATAAAATAAAAATCTGATTTTCCCCGGCAGCTTGCGAGCATGCCGGGGATTTTGCTTCAGTCTTTGAAGAAATTTCTTTTCTTTCTGCCTCTTATAGTCTATTATGCAACGTATACCCTATTAAATCACTCTGAATTGAGAAAAGGCTTGATTTCTGTCATTAACCCTGTTATCATACCGGAAAAGTAGGAATAAGCAAGAAGCCTGGTTCCGTTTATTTCAGGAGGAGAACTAAAGGCTGGGGAGGCAGATGTATGGCAAGAGTATCAAAAATCAATCCGGAAAGCGCTCCGGAAAGCGTAAAAAATGCAATACAGGCGCACATCGCACAGGGGCGGAAAATAACCAATGAAAAGCTGACGCTTCTGCACAATGTGAATGCGTTCAATGCAGTCGAAGTCGGGTCATATAACCTGGACGATGATCTGCAGAGGCTGATCGGTAGTCTGGACGGAGACCTGTACGAATACGCGATTTCTGTTTCCAACGAGTGCCTGGTCTGCACAACATATTTTGCCAAGCTTCTCCGCGAAAAATATGGCCTGGACCCGAAGACATATAAGCTCACGAAGCGGCAGGACATGCTGATGAAGTTTGCACAGAAAATGGGGCACAATCCAAAGAGTATTACGGACGAAGAGTTCGCGGCCCTGAAGCAGGATTTTATCGAAAACGGCGGCAGGAACGGCGAACCGGTGACAGAAGAAGGAGCTGAGGAAATCATGGTTGTGCTCGTGGCGATGGGCGCCATGATGGCAGCCAACAATTATGTAAATGACGCGCTTCGGGTAGATGTCTGAAGCAGAAGGAGATCAAAATGGCAACATGGATCAAGCCGATCACGGCAGAAACAGCCAGTGCAGAGGCAAAGGAAATTATCGATAAGTATAAGATCGACCTGAACAACTGCTCGCACAAGACGGTCGTTGAGCTGAACAACCCGACAGTCTTCAAGTGCGTGGAGCTCAACGCGTGGGATATGGATGACGAGGTCAAGAAAAAGGTCGGCGGACGGTATGCAGATATCATCGAGGCATCCGTTTCATGGAACAATCACTCTGTGATCTGCACGAATGCCTATGCAAGACTGCTGAAGGACCGCTATGACATCGACATCAAGAACGATCCGGATTTTGCCCGCAAATTTGACGCGAAAGATCAGGTAGTCTGGGATCTGGGCGCTGCGATCGCAAAGGATATTCACAGCGTGGGAAAAGATCTGCAGAGACGTCTGAAAGAGCAGTTCACCGATGAGCAGATCATCGTGCTGGTGGGCATGGCTTCCATCACGGAAGCCGACAACACATTCGAATCCGTGATGGATATCGAATGAAGCAGAAGAAAAGGAGGAAAGGTATGAAGAAAAGATTTCTTGCAGGGGCAGCAGCGGCCATTCTGATGACAGGGGCTCTGGCAGGCTGCGGCAGCACTTCCGGGACCGCCGGCACGACAACAGCAGCGGCGGGATCAACTACAACAACAGCTGCGGCCGGCGCCAAAACGACAGCATCTACAGGAAGCACAGACGGCGGTGACCAGCTCGCGGCAATCAAGGCAGCCGGAGTCATGAAGGTCGGCGTAGAAGGAACCTATCAGCCGTACAACTACCACGATGAGAACGGTGATCTGGTCGGCCTGGATGTTGACATTGCGAAGGAAATCGGCAAGAGAATGGGTGTTGAGATCGAGTTCACCGAGACCGACTGGGATTCTCTTCTTGCATCGATGGACACGGGCCGGATCGACGAAGTGATCAGTGATGTATCAATTTCCTCTGAGCGGGAAGAAAAGTATGATTTCACCGATCCATACCTCTACATTTACCGTTATGTTGTGACAATGGCCGACAGCGATATCAGCACGGTGGAAGACCTGAACGGCAAGAAAGTTGCCACTTCTCTGACCAATGCATTCAATCCGCAGTGGGAGGCATGGGGCGCGAAAGTCGTTCCGGTTGACACATCGGAGCAGGCACTGAGTCTCCTGGCCAGCGGCAGAGCTGATTTTGTGGCAGCTGATGACATTCTGTTCCAGACGTATCAGGAAAACTATCCGCAGTATGATCTGAAGATCGCGCTTCAGATTCCGAGCGACATTGACGGGGCGATGGACCGCGTGGCCATTCCGGTCAAGAAGGGGCAGACAGCTCTTCTTGAGGCGCTTAATTCCGCTCTTGATGAGATGCGTTCTGATGGTACGCTTTCATCGATCTGCGAAAAATATTTGAACGCAGACTATACATCTCCGAAGGAATCGTGAGAGAATAGTATCGTATGCAATCAAGAAATGAGGTGGGCAGTCATGAGTGAGCGGGTAGTGCAGATCATTTCCCAGTCGTTTTTCCAGATTTTAATACCGGGAATCAAGGTCACGATTCCCCTTACCATCATCAGCTTTGCGCTGGGGCTTCTCATCGCGCTGTTTCTGGCGCTGGTGCAGATCGCCAATGTTCCGGTGCTCAAGCAGTTTGCGCTGGTATACATCTGGTTCTTCCGGGGTACCCCGCTGCTCGTGCAGCTGTTCATCGTTTTCTTCGGACTTCCGTCGCTGGGAATCGTGCTCGACGCGTTCCCGGCAGCCGTGATTACGTTCGCGCTTAACAGCGGGGCGTACAACGCCGAGACACTCCGGTCCGCCATTCTGGCGGTGCCGAAGGGGCAGACAGAGGCGGCCGAGCTCGTAGGGCTGACCTATGGACAGACCATGCGCCGCATTATTCTGCCGCAGGCGTTCCCGATCGCGTTCCCGCCGCTGTTCAACAGCCTGATTGGCATGGTCAAAGATACCTCGCTGGCGTCCTCTATCACAGTCATTGAGCTGTTCACCAAGGCGCAGCAGATCGCTGCCCGGACCTTTGAGCCGTTTGTTTTGTATCTGGAGGCGGCGGCCATTTACCTGATTTTCTGCACAGTTCTGACATTGCTGCAGAAGTGGCTTGAAAAGAAAATGGTCTACCGCACGCCGGATAATCAGATGGTTTCGGCAGAGGCTGAAGGCGCTGATGCGAAAGAGGAGAAGTGACGATGCTGGAAGTGAAAAATGTCTACAAAAGCTTCGGAAACAATCACGTCCTGAAGGGCATTGACTTCAAGGTCAACAAGGGCGAAGTCGTGGCGGTTCTGGGGCCGTCCGGCTCTGGAAAGACCACGCTTCTGCGCTGCATCAGTTTTCTGGAACGCGCGGATTCCGGTACGATCGATTTTGACGAGTTTCATTATGACATGGCGGACATCAGCAAAAAAGAGATCCACACACTCCGGATGGAGATGGGATTTGTCTTTCAGAATTTCAACCTGTTCGCCAATAAAACGGCTCTCGCCAATGTGATGGAAGGGCTTGTGACCGCTCGACATGTCACGAAGGCAGATGCAGAAAAGCGGGCACATGAGATGCTGAAGAAAGTCGGCATGGAAGACCGCGCAGGTTACTTCCCGGCACAGCTTTCCGGCGGCCAGCAGCAGCGCGTGGCGATCGCGCGCGCCATCGCCTCCAATCCACGCGTGGTGCTCTTTGATGAGCCTACGTCAGCGCTGGACCCGGAACTCACCGGCGAGGTGCTGACCGTCATGAAAAATCTCGCCGAAGAAGGCACGACCATGGTGGTTGTCACGCATGAGATGAAATTCGCGGAAAATGTGGCCAACCGGGTTGTCTTTATGGAAGGCGGAAACATCGTCGAAGAGAATACCGCCAAAGAATTCTTCCTGCATCCGCAGAAGGAGCGCACCAGACAGTTCCTTCAGAAGACGACCGGAGAAGTCTGATACGCGAAGGCTGGGAATGCAAGGACCCGAACCCCCGCAGGGGCTTTCATAAGTCAAAGCACGCCTCTAAAATATAGGAAACAAAACAAGGGGGCAGAGGTTTTATGCATATTCCTGACAATTATCTCAGCCCGCAGACCTGTGCTGTGATGGCAGCCGTCATGGTACCTGCCTGGGTTATCTCGGTGAAGAAAGTAAGAGAAGAACTTCCGAAAGAGAAGATCCCGATGCTCGGCGTCGGCGCTGCGTTCTCGTTCCTCGGCATGATGTTTAACGTGCCTCTTCCGGGCGGCACGACCGGACACGCTGTCGGGGGAACGCTCATCTCAATGCTTCTCGGACCGTATGCCGCCTGCATATCGGTGTCTGTCGCGCTGGCGATCCAGGCGCTGCTATTTGGAGACGGCGGTATTCTGGCGTTCGGGGCAAACTGTTTTAATATGGCATTCGTTCTTCCCTTTGTCGGGTATGCGGTGGCCGGACTGATCCGTAAACGCATCCAGGGAAGCAAGGGAGAGATGATCGGCGCGGCAATCGGTTCTTATGTCGGTATCAACGCAGCGGCTTTCTGTGCAGCGGTTGAATTTGGCATCCAGCCGTATCTGTTCCACGATGCGGCCGGGAACGCGCTGTATTGTCCGTATGGCCTGAACATTTCCATTCCGGCGATGATGATCGGACACCTGACCATTTTCGGACTGGCTGAAGTTATCTTTACGACGGCTGTCTATGCGTTCGTGCGCCGGGTATCCCCGGCCATGATCCGCACAGAGGAAGGCGGAAAGACTTCGGTCGGGCTCAAGGTTCTGATCGCTGTTTTGATTGCTGCGACGCCGCTCGGACTCCTTGCGGCCGGCACAGCCTGGGGCGAATGGGGAGCCGATGAAATTGCAGAGACTGGAATCGGTTACACACCAGCTGGTATGGAAAAGGGTTTCAGCTTCGAGGCAATCCTGCCGGATTACAGTGCGGCAGGCGTTCCAGAAGTGGCCGGATATATCCTTTCGGCTGTAATCGGTGTGGCGCTGCTCATCATTATTTTTAAACTTTTATCTCTGATTCCGCAGAAAAAGAAAGCCGGGGCATGAGTTCCAAGTTATTAAAACTGATTGCAAAGCTTTTTACGGATGATGTAAGCTTTCAGAAAAATGACAGCGACAGAAAGGCGGCGGGAAGCGTACTGCTTCTTTCCGCTTTTTTATGCGTGATTCTGTGTTCTGTCTCGACCAATCCCTGGTTTGTGAGCTGTATTCTGGCAGCGCTGCTTCTGAGTGTGTCATTTATGAAAGCGGGACAGATCATTTCCGTTCTTAAACCGACGCTGATCGCCGTTGCCTTTGCGGCGCTGATCACGCTGCCGGCGGCATTTATGGGAAGTCCGAAAACAGTCAGCACGGTCACGATGAAAACGGCGGAATCGGTCATGCTGGTGGCCATCGTGTCTGAGAGAATGGGCTGGAAGGGCATGACACGGGCTGCCGCCTCTCTTCACCTGCCGGATCTTTTTATCATGACGCTTGACACGACGGTGCGGTATCTGCACATTCTGGGGCGTTTTGCCGCGCGCATGGCGGAAGCGGTCAGTCTGCGGCAGGTCGGAGAAAAAAACTGGAAGACGGCCGGAACCGGCGGGATCCTGGGGACGACCTTTATGAAGTCGCAGCGCCAGGCGCAGATGAACGCCGAAGCTATGGCATGCCGCTGTTTTGACGGCACCTACAAATCTCTTTACCGCCATCACTGGAATATGACCGATATGCTGGTTCTGGCAGCGGATGCAGTGCTTGTCGTTTTCTTTATCTATCTGCAGAACGCGGCGGCCTGAGCGGAAAGGACCCTGAAGTGAATACAAACACAGAACCACTGATAAACCTGACCAATGTGACCTTTTCCTACCGCGGATATGAAGAGAAGGCGCTCCGGGATGTAAACGCGGCGTTTTTTCCGGGAAAATGCTACACGATCGAGGGCCCGAACGGGTGCGGCAAATCGACGCTGTTTCGGATCCTTCTCGGCCTTGATTTCCCAGATGAAGGCGAATATATTTTTGATGGCATGCCGATTACGGCACGAAAGATGAAAAATGAAGCATTTGCCAGGAATTTCCACAAGAGGATCGGGTTTGTGTTTCAGGACAGCGAGGTGCAGCTTTTTACACAGTCGGTGAGAGATGAGATTGCGTTCGGGCTGTATCAGCTGCATCTTCCGGAGGACGAGATCCGGGAGAAGACAGACGAATTTCTGAAACTGTTTGACCTTGAAGCACTGGCGGAAAGAGCGCCGTTTACGCTCAGCGGCGGGCAGAAGCGGCGCGTGGCATTCGCCGCGGTCTTTGCGATGGATCCGGAAGTCGTCGTGATCGACGAGCCGCTGTCCGGACTGGACGAGAAAGGACAGGCATTTATCACGCAATTCTTAAAGGGACTCAAGGGCGGAAAGCATTTGATCATTGTGTCGACGCACAACCGCGCGCTTGCGGACGAGATCGCAGACGTGCATGTGCACATGGCAGAAGGCAGAATAGTGGATTTTGAAGGAGAAAACTAATGGAACTGCACGACGGAAGACCGGAAAGCATGGAGGGCAGAAGCGAGGCGGAGATTCACACATACGACGTGCTCGATGAGCTGGGGATTCACTACTGGCAGACTGACCACGAGAGACCGGCCGAGACAATGCAAGACTGTCTGGAGGTTGATGCCGTTTTACAGACGGCGATCTGCAAGAACCTTTTTCTCTGCAACCGGCAGAAGACGAAATACTATATGCTGATGATGCCGGGGGACAAGCCGTTCAAGACAAAGGAGCTTTCCAAACAGATCGGATCTGCCAGACTTTCCTTTGCGCCGGAGGAGAATATGTGGGAGTTTCTGCACATTCATCCGGGTGCCGTGAGCGTGATGGGGCTGATGAATGACACGGAAACACACGTTCAGCTGCTGATCGACGAGGATATTCTGAAGAGTGAGTACTTAGGCTGCCACCCCTGTGTCAACACGTCAAGCCTGAAGATCCGGATGAAGGACATCACGGATGTGTTCCTGCCGGCGGTGCACCACGACTATATTCCGGTTCATCTGACGGGAGAGTAAGCGTCTTTTCGGGAAACGGTGCTATAATACAAGAATATTCAGCCCCGGAGAGATTCCATGCAGAAAGTCAATTTTGAGAACGGAAATATTACAAGCAACATCCTGCAGACGGCGTTTCCGATGCTGGTCGCGCAGGTTTTAAGCCTGCTGTACAATATCGTAGACCGCATCTACATCGGACGGATTCCGGGGACCGGAACGGAGGCGCTCGGCGCCGTCGGATTCTGCTTTCCGGTCATCATTATCGTGACAGCCTTCACAAATATGTTCGGCATGGGCGGCGCGCCGCTTTTTTCTATGGAGCTGGGGAAAAAAGAGCCGGAAAAAGCGGCTGCCATTCTGAATACTTCGCTTCGTCTTCTGATTCTGTCGGCTGTGATCATTACCGTTTCTGGCATCGCATTTGCGAGACCGCTGCTCGTCACTTTCGGAGCCGGAAGCGAGGAGCTTTTTTACGCGCGTCCGTATCTTCAGATTTATCTTGTCGGCACAATCTTTTCGATGATCAGTACCGGCATCAACCCGTATATCAATGCGGAAGGGTATTCGGTTTTCGGCATGATCACGGTGATGATCGGCGCACTGGCCAATCTGGCTCTGGACCCTGTTTTTATCTTTGCCTTCGGACTTGGCGTGCAGGGTGCCGCCATTGCGACGGTTATTTCGCAGATTCTCTCGGCATCCTTTGTCATATGGTTTCTCAGAAGTTCGAGAAATGAATTCCGCATTCACTGGAAAAAATCGGCGGATGGCAGATGGTTTCCGTACGGAGGAAAGATTGTCAGTCTCGGACTGACGCCGTTCATCATGCAGGTGACCAATTCGCTCGTCTCACTGTGCTGCAACAACATGCTCATGCGCTGGGGCGGCACGATGTATGTGTCGGCGATGACGACGGTAAGCTCCGTGAGACAGATCCTGGACACGCCGGTCATGGCCATCACGGAAGGCACGTCGCCGGCCATCAGCTACAATTACGGCGCCAGACGGCCGAAGCGCATCAAGAAGGCCGTGCGGGTCATGATGAGTCTGGCACTTCCTTACACCATTCTGATCTGGGCACTGATCATGCTGAATCCCGGGATGTTTGTCAGGATCTTTACGCAGGATGAGGAGCTGATCACGGTCGCGGCACCGGCGCTGCACCTGTATTTCCTTGCGTTCATCTTTCAGGCACTGCAGTACAGCGGGCAGACGGTTTTCAAGGCACTGAACAAGAAGCGGCATGCGATCTTCTTCAGCCTGTTCCGAAAGGTGATTCTGGTGATTCCGCTGACGATTCTGCTGCCGGGACTGGGCTTTGGCACCGACGGTGTGTTCATGGCGGAGCCGGTCTCCAACCTCATCGGCGGTCTGTCCTGCTTTATCACGATGATTCTCACTGTGTGGCCGGAGCTGAAACAGATGGAAGAACAGGAAAATTTGAAAAATCAGAAGGAATAAAGGATACTGTCATAAAAACAATAACCGGATGGGGGAAAAGCGGATGATTGAATATCGTACGGCAGAGGATTTTGCGGTCATTTTCTGGGACAAGCCGGAGGATGCCGGACGGCACACCATTTACAGAATTTCCGACGAAGAGGGAAATGTGTGGAACGCGCCGTCCACGCATGTGACGGTAACAGGGCTCGTGTATGAGACGACGCGGGTGTTTACAGTTGCGTACAATATTGAGCCGGGAGATCCGGAAAAGGATTTCTGGAAACTGCTCGGCTGTGTGACCGTGAAGACAGAAGTACAGAAACAGAAAATCGACGTTACAAAAGCCCCGTATAACGCCGTCGGCGACGGACAGACGCTTGTCACAAAAGCGCTTCAGAAAGCAATCGATGAGTGCCGTCCGGACCAGATTGTCTGTGTCCCGGCTGGTGTCTATCTGTGCGGGGCACTGGATGTGAAGAGTGACACGGACATTTACCTGGCGAAAGGTGCAAAGATCCAGGGGACCGAAGATCCGAAAGACTATTTGCCGCTCATTCCGAGCCGTTTTGAGGGACTCGAGCGGACGTGTTACCGCAGTCAGATTAATATCGGACGGCTCGATCGGGCAGCGGGCGTCACGTGCCGCAATGTCCGCATTTACGGCGAAGGTGAGATCATTTCCGGCGGTGTGCCGCTTGCAAAGGCAGAGGCGAACACCGAAAAGGAAAGGATTGCTTCGATTATCGCAAATACGGATGTCGAGGCCGAAGGTCTGGAAAATGCCGGAACACTGCCGGGCCGTGTGCGCGGCAGACTTATGAATGTCACATGCGCGCAGAATATATGGATTCACGGCATCACAGCCGGCATGGCTCCTGCATGGAACCTGCATTTCGTGTATTCGAAGAATATCGTGACGGACGCCTGCACGATCGTTTCCGCCGGCGTGTGGAACGGCGACGGATGGGATCCGGATTCGTCATCGGACTGCACGATTTTTGACACGACATTTCTCACAGAGGACGACAGTGTCGCGATCAAATCCGGCAAAAATCCGGAGGGCAACAGAATCGGCATTCCGTCTTCGCACATCCGCATCTTTGACTGCAACTGCAGCTCGGGCCACGGTCTGTGCATCGGTTCGGAAATGAGCGGCGGTGTGGAGAACGTGTCAATCTGGGACTGCGACATGAGGAGAACCTGGGCCGGCATCGAGGTCAAGGGATGCCCGAAGCGGGGCGGCTACGTGCGCGGCCTGAAGGTCAGGGACTGCAGCGTTTCCCACATTTCCGTGCACGATGCAGTCGTGAACATGGACGGCGAGGGTGCTCCGGACATGCCGTTTTTCTCGAATTTCGAGTTCCGTGATCTGCATCTGCTCGGCCGGTACTTTGACAACAACGGCGGCCGCAACGAGTGGGTCAACTGTCCGGCCATCGAGCTCATCGGCTTTGAAAAGAAAGGACACGCGATCTCACATGTCCTCGTGGACAATGTTGAAATCGAAGAGCCGGCACGCGTGCGCGTCGCCGCCGGACAGACCATGAGCCCGACCGGAAAGAAGGCGAGCCCGATGGAGGTGTATGCGGGCAACATTCTCATTTCTCATGTGCAGGATGTGACGATGAAAGATATCCGCACCGTTCCGGCTGAAGAAGTCGTGGCGCAGCCTGTCGGCGAGGAACCGCAAATTTAAGGAACAGACTGTTAATGGCCGGCTGCGTGAATGCAGGCCGGCTTGACAAAAGTCCGAATTCAGACTAAACTTAAAAAGTCTGAATTCGGACTTTTTAAATTGACCGAAAGGCGGTGGCTGCGTATGAAAGAACCTGTGAGAGAAGAGATGAGACATCCGGCGGATGATCAAGAGCAAACAACAATCCATGCGTTCAACCGGGTGAACAACGAAATCAACGCATTATATCATATTGCTTCGGTGAAGGCCGGTATGTCGGACAGCGAAAATCAGATCCTGTATCTTCTGTTTGATACAGGCGAGGGGATTACGCAGAGTGTCATCATATCCAGCCTTTCTCTCAGCAAGCAGACAGTAAATTCTTCGATTGCAAAAATGCAGAAGGAAGGGCTTCTGTATCTGTCTGAAAAGACGGGGAGGCAGAGACAGATCTATCTGACCGAAGCGGGAAAACGAATAATCCGGGAAAAAATCGTGCCGCTTGTCCGGCTGGAGGAGAGCATCTTTCAGTCCTGGACAAAAGAAGAGAGGGAAGCCTTTCTGAGGCTGAACGGGCGATTCCGGGACGAACTGCGAAAAGGAATACAGACGTTATGAAACGTACCAGAATACAGCTTTCTGATCATTTTACATACGCGCGGCTGCTGCGCTTTACGCTGCCGTCGATTCTGATGATGATTTTTTCATCCGTCTACGGTGTGGTCGACGGATACTTTGTCTCCAACTACGTCGGAGCACTGCCCTTTGCATCTTTGAATCTGGCCATGCCATTTATCATGATCCTGGCGGCCATCGGCTTCATGTTCGGCTCCGGCGGGACGGCGCTGGTGTCCATGGAACTCGGTATGGGACACCAGAAGCGGGCCAACGAAATATTCTCGCTTATTATCTATGTTCTCATCGCCGCAGGTACATTGCTCTCGGTTATCGGTTTTGTCCTGGCGGTGCCGGTTTCAAGACTTCTCGGGGCGACGGACGAGATGCTGCCGTACTCGGTGCTGTACATCCGCATCAACATGGCAGGGCAGGTTGCTTTCATGCTACAGTATCTGTTTCAGAGTTTTCTGGTAACCGCGGAGCGCCCGAAGATGGGGCTGGCCGTCACAATCGCTGCCGGTGTGACCAATATGTTTCTGGACTGGCTTTTTGTCGGCGTTCTCGGGTTCGGGCTGTCAGGGGCTGCCTGGGCGACGGTCGCCAGTCAGACGGTCGGCGGTCTGATTCCGCTTCTGTACTTCATTCTGCCCAATTCGACGAAACTTCGTATCGGCAGGACACATATGGATGTCCGGGCACTGCTTAAGGTGTGCACGAATGGTTCCAGTGAGCTGCTTTCCAACGCGGCATCTTCCCTGGTCGGAATGCTGTACAATCATCAGCTGCTCATCTATGCCGGAGCTGACGGCGTGGCGGCGTACGGGGTGATCATGTATGTGAACTTCATCTTCAGTGGGATCTATTTCGGCTACTCTGTCGGTGCCGCGCCGGTTGTGGGCTTTCATTACGGGGCCGGGAACCGGGACGAACTGAAGAATGTCTTCCGGAAAAGCATGAAAATGATCGCCACAGCCGCTGTTACTCTGGCCGGGCTGGCAGAACTGAGCGCGCCTGTTCTGGTCCGGATTTTCGTGAGCTACGACGCGTCGCTCATGGAAATGACTGTCCACGGATTCAGGATCTACAGCATCGCGTTTCTTTTCATGGGATTCAATCTGTTCGGATCGGGATTCTTCACGGCGTTAAACAACGGCCTCCTTTCGGCTGTCCTCTCTTTTACGCGAACCGTTGTCCTGCAGGTTGCCTCGATTTTCCTTCTGCCGATGCAGTTCGGGCTTGACGGTCTGTGGGCCGTCGCCGCTGTGTCCGACGGGCTGTGCCTGATTCTGACAAGCTTCCTGCTGGTGAAGAACCGCGGCAAATATGGCTATTAATTAGTGTCTGAACAATATCTGAATTATCCGGTGTATTCTTCAAAGATTCCATTTCCGTTTAAATAATTGTTTTGCTGCAGTTCCTTTTTCCGGGGACTGCAGTCTTTTTTGTCTGATATTTTTCTTTACTCTGCTGATTCCGGTCACAATTTCAGAAATCCTTTACGATTCTGGAACGGTTCTGGAACGCTTCCGGACTGAAGACGGAACAGGCAGTTTCGTATAATGCCTCTCGTGAGGCGGCGGGAAGACCTGCTGCAAGGGAGGATACCGATATGTATTTTGATTCCATCGCGAAAATTATCGCAGAGCGCACAGGATGCAGCACAGAGGACATCAAGCCGGAGAGCCGTTTTTCGGATCTGGGTATTGACTCGCTGGACACAGTCGAACTTCTGATGAATCTTGAGGATGAGATCGGCCAGGAAATTGATCTGGAAGAGAAAGTTGAGACGGTCGACGAACTCGACAAGCTGATTCAGAAAAAAGTAAAGAAGGCGTGATATGATTCGCTCGCAGATCTGTGATCTTTTGGGAATCCGCTGCCCCGTCTTCCAGGGCGGCATGGCCTGGATTGCGGACGGGAAACTGGCGGCAGCTGTATCAGAGGGCGGAGGACTGGGCATCATCGCGTCCGGAAACGCCCCGGGCGGCTACGTGCGTGAACAGATACACGAGGCCAGAAAGCGTACAAACAAGCCTTTTGGCGTCAACATCATGCTGATGAGTCCATATGCAGATGAAGTGGCGGAGGTGGCGGCGGAAGAGAAAGTCGCGGTCGTGACGACTGGTGCCGGCAACCCTTCCCGGTTCATGAAGCAGTGGGAAGAAGCGGGAATCAAAGTGATTCCTGTTGTCGCATCGGTGGCACTGGCCCGTCTCATGCAGAGGACCGGAGCCAGTGCGGTCATTGCCGAAGGCGGCGAGAGCGGCGGCCATATCGGCGATCTCAGCACGATGGTACTGGTGCCGCAGGTGGCAGATGCCGTGAGCATTCCTGTCATCGCGGCAGGCGGCATCGCTGACGGACGCGGTATGGCGGCGTCTCTTATGCTGGGCGCATGCGGCGTGCAGATGGGGACCAGATTTCTTTCTGCCGCGGAGTGTACGATATCGCCCGTCTACAAGCAGAAGATTCTGCAGGCTGGCGACCTTTGCACGATGGTGACTGGCAAGCGCCTGGGGCATCCGGTGAGGTCTCTGCGGACACCATTTGCCAGGGAATATCTGAAACAGGAATACGGCGGCGCGAGCGACGAGGAGCTTGAGAAGCTCGGGACCGGGGCGCTGCGCCGCGCGGTTGTCGACGGCGATGTGAAAAACGGGTGCTTTCTTGCGGGACAGTCGGCCGCGATGGTTAAGAAGATTCAGCCGGCCGCCGAGATCGTAAGGGAAGTTGCCGAAGAGGCGGAAAAAATACTGCAGGGAGCCGGAGCATGGATCATGTAGCATTTCTTTTCTCAGGACAGGGCGATCAGTTTTCCGGAATGGGAAAGGATCTGCTGAAATACGCTGAGGCAGCGGCGGTCTTTGACGCCTGTGACAGGCTTCGTCCCGGCACCTCGCAGATGTGTTTTGAAGGACCGGAAGAAGAGCTGAAGAAAACAGTGAATACCCAGCCTTGTCTTTTCGCTTTTGAGATGGCGGCTTCAGAGATCCTGATGAAACACGGCATCTGGCCGGAAGCGGCCGCAGGGTTTTCTCTGGGCGAAATCAGCGCAGCCACAGCGGCCGGGGTATTCGGCCCTGAGGATGGTTTCCGGACGGTTTGTGAGCGGGCGGTTCTGATGCAGCAGGCAGCTGAAGGAAAAGATATGTCGATGGCCGCAGTCCTGAAGCTCCCGCATGAAAAAGTAAAGGAACTGGCTGCTTTGTTTCCGGAAATCTGGCCGGTGAACTTCAATTGCCCGGGACAGACGAGCGTGTCCGGCGATGCACTGCAGATGAAGAAATTCATCATCCGGGCGCGCGAGGCCGGCGGGAGAGCCGTGATGCTCAAGGTGAGCGGCGCGTTTCACTCGCCGCTGATGACGCCGGCGGCCGAAGCATTCAGAACGTTTCTTGACAGTATGACACCCTGCGCGCCGAAAATCCGCCTGTGGTCCGACAGGACAGGGCGCGAATACGAGCAGGGAGCGGAAGAAATCCGACGGCTGCTTGCTGAGCAGATCGATCACCCGGTTCTTTTTGAGGATCTGATCCGCGATATGGCAGGTCAGGGGATTGCGACATTTGTCGAGATCGGGCCGGGAAAGACGCTTACTCATCTGGTGCAGCGGATCTGCCCGGAGAAAAGGGCACTGACTTTCATGGAATTTAAAGAGGAGTGTGGCATTTGAGTGAGCAGGTTCAAAAGAAACTGGCCGGAAAAACCGCTCTGATAACCGGCGGAAGCCGCGGAATCGGGCGCGCCATCGCGGCGGCACTCGCTGCGCAGGGAGCGGATATCGCTGTTGTCTGCTCGGGAAATGGGGAGGCAGCAAAAGAGACGTGCGATGAGCTTTCCAGCAGATATGGCGTGCAGGCCGGATATTATCTGTGTGACGTGTCGGACTTTGCAAAGGCTAAAGAAACGGTTGAGCAGGTCCGTAAGGATTTCGGGTGTATACAAATTCTGGTCAACTGCGCCGGCATCACGAGAGACGGCCTGATTCTGCGGATGAAAGAAGAAGATTTTGACCGCGTCATCGATGTGAATCTGAAGGGCGCATTTGTCATGATCCGCCATTGCTCCGGGATTTTCCTGCGCCAGCGGGAAGGATGTATCATTAACATTTCGTCAGTCGTGGGACTTGCGGGCAATGCGGGGCAGACCAATTATGCCGCGTCCAAGGCAGGGCTCATCGGCCTGACGAAGTCCGTGGCCAGGGAGCTCGGCGGAAAAGGAATCCGGTGCAATGCGATTGCGCCGGGGTTCATCGGAACAGATATGACAAAGGATCTGGACCGCTCAGGTCTGGCAAAACAGATTCCGCTCGGCCGGATCGGCAGTCCGGAGGATGTCGCGCAGGCGGCCGTGTACCTGGCAGAGGCTGACTATGTGACCGGAACGGTGCTTCGGGTCGACGGCGGTCTGGCAATGTGAAGAGGTTACAAGATGGAAGGAAGAAGAGTTGTAGTGACAGGTCTCGGCGCCGTTACGCCGCTGGGAGGCAGGGTGGCTGAGACATGGGAAGCGATGAAGGCCGGAAAGAACGGGATCGGCCCCATCACCCTTTTTGACACGGAGAAGTTCAAAGTCCATCTGGGGGCCGAAGTCAGGGACTTTCATCCGGAGGATTACATGAGTGTCAACGAGTCGCTGCGCACAGATCGCTATGCTCAGTTTGCGCTTGCGGCGGCAGACCAGGCGTGCGCGGACAGCGGCATAGAAGGCACAGTCGATCCGCAGGCATTCGCCGTGTATTTCGGCACCGGAATCGGCGGCATCCGCACGTTTGAGACAGAACACACCAAGCTGCTGGAGCGGGGGCCGAGACGGGTATCGCCTCTTCTGATTCCGATGATGATCTCGAATATGGCGGCCGGCCTGATTGCCATACGCCACGGATGTCATGGGCCGGCTCTTCCGGCCGTGACTGCATGCGCCTCCGGCTCGAATGCAATCGGAGAGGCGGTTCGGCTGATCCGCCACGGTTATGCGGATGCCGTCATCAGCGGCGGCGCTGAGGCGGCCATCTGCCCGTCGGCGGTGGCCGGTTTCGGGAATATGGGTGCGCTTTCTGCTGCGGCTGATCCGGATGCGGCATCTCTTCCGTTTGATAAGCGCAGGGCCGGATTTGTCATCGGAGAAGGCGGCGTCAGCCTGATTCTGGAGGAATATGAGCACGCGGTAAAGCGCGGCGCCAGAATATACGGAGAAATCTGCGGATACGGGTCGACCTGCGACGCATACCATATGACAGCGGTGCAGCCGGAGGCGGAGCAGTCTTCCCGCGCCATGACGATGGCCATGCGCGAAGCAGAATTCACAGAGGCGGACCGTGTGTACGTGAATGCGCACGGAACAGGCACTCCGATGAATGACTCGGTGGAGTCGACGGCGATCAAAAGGGCGTTCGCGGGAAAGCTGGACGTCGTGCGGGTCAGCTCGACCAAGTCCATGACCGGACATATGCTCGGCGCGGCCGGGGCGATTGAAGCGATGGCCTGTCTGCTCGCACTGAGAGACGGTGTCATCCCGCCGACCATCAATCTTCTGGAAAAGGATGAGGCCTGTGACATCCCGGTTGTGGCAGGCAAAGCTGAAAAGCAGGACATTACACTGGCTCTGTCCAATTCGTTCGGGTTCGGCGGACACAATGTCTGCCTGGCGTTCAGAAAGGTGTGAGTTGCTATGCAGGAATCTGAAATCAGAAATTATGCGGCTCTCATGAAGGAGCTGGATCTCACCGGTCTTGAGATCACAGACGGCGCGAAGGTCGTGCGCATGGAGCGGGCAGCATCAGGCACGGTGCCGGCACAGATGCCGCTTCTTACGCCGGTACAGCAGATATCCGAAGAGAAAAAGAGCCTTCCTGAAAATTCTTCTGCCGGACAAGTTCCTGTTACTTCCCATATCATCGGCATCTTTTATGCTGCGCCTTCAGCCAGCGCATCGCCATTTGTAAGGGAAGGCGATCACGTGAAGAAGGGTCAGACGCTGTGCATCGTAGAAGCCATGAAGCTGATGAATGAGATCGAAGCGCCGGCTGACGGCGTGATTGAGAAAATATATGTCTCGGACGGACAGACAGTAGAATTCGGGACGAAGCTTTTCTTAATCCGGGAGGACTAGAAGATGGAACGCGAAGAACTGAAACGGCTGCTGCCGCACCGCGACAACATGCTGCTGCTTGACGATGCAGTGAAGGCGGACGACGATTCGGCTGTCGCGCACTATCATGTGCGGGGCGATGAGTTTTTCCTGAAAGGGCATTTCCCGGATCATCCGATCGTGCCGGGTGTTATTCTCTGCGAGATCATGGCACAGTCAGCCTGCGTGCTGGCTGATCCGGGCAAAGAGCAGTATCTTCCGGTTTACTCGGGGCTTGATCATGTCCGGTTCCGGCATCCGGTCGTACCGGGCGACACGCTTGAGATTCACAGCCGGATCCTGCGGCGCCAGGGACCATTCCTGTTCGCAGAAGGCGATGTGCGCGTCAGGGATACGGTGTGCATGACAGGCCAGTTTGCACTGGCACTTGTGAAAAAAGACAAACTGGGAGTGTGAGAGATGTTTTCCAGGATACTGATTGCAAACCGCGGCGAGATCGCCGTGCGGATCATCCGGGCCTGCCGGGAGATGGGCATCGGGACGGTCGCTGTGTATTCGGAGGCGGACCGGGATGCTTTGCATGTGCAGCTGGCTGATCAGAGCTTCTGCATCGGGCGGGCTCCGGCAGCAGAAAGCTATCTGGATGAAAATCAGATCATCCGGGCCGCTCTTGTTTCCGGAGCGCAGGCGATTCACCCGGGCTACGGATTTCTGTCGGAAAATGCACACTTTGCAAGAGAGTGCCGCCGGAACGGGATCTGTTTCATCGGCCCGGACCCGGACGTGATGGAGTCTCTTTCAGACAAAGCGCTGCTCAAGAAAAAAGCAGCCCAGGCTGGTCTTACGGTAATACCGGGAACACTGGCTCTGTCTGGTCCCGAGCAAGCACTTGCCGAGGCGAAGCGGCTGAGGTATCCGCTGATGCTCAAGGCGTGTGCAGGAGGCGGCGGCCGCGGAATCCGCAGGATTCAGGATGAAGAGGCGCTGCTGGATGCATGGCCGCAGGCACAGGCGGAGGCGGCGGCCGCTTTCGGAGACGGAAGCCTGTATCTTGAGAAATGCATCTATCCGGCCAGACATGTCGAGCTGCAGATTCTGGCGGACGAACAGGGAAATGCGGTGGTTCTGGGCGAGCGGGACTGCTCCGTGCAGCGGCGTAATCAGAAGCTCATCGAGGAGACACCTTCTCCTGCCGTAAGCGCAAAGCAGCGCGAGAAACTGATGAGCATGGGTGCATCGGCAGCAAAAAAGCTTCACTACACGGGCGCCGGGACGATGGAATTTCTGCTGGATAAAGACGGGAATTTCTGGTTCATGGAGATGAATGTCCGGCTGCAGGTGGAGCACACGGTTACTGAAATGCTGACAGGCATTGACATTGTGAAGTGGCAGATCCGGATTGCGGCGGGAATACCGCTTGCCTTCTCCCAGAAGAACATCCGGACCGACGGGAACGCCATCGAATGCCGGATCAACGCAGGCGGATGCGGGACTTTGCGCACACTGCACGTACCGGGCGGACCGAATGTGCGGTTTGACACAGCCCTGGTGGAAGGAAACAGCGTCTCGCCGTTTTACGATTCCCTTCTGGGCAAGCTCGCGGTGCGGGCCGGCACGCGGGAAGAGGCGCTGCGCAAGATGCGGGCGGCGCTTTCGGAGCTCGTGATCGACGGCATTCCCTGCAACATCGGGGAGCAGATGAGTATTCTGGAAGATGAGAGATTTACCACAGGTGCATATGATCTGACATTCATCCCGCTGCGGGACGCGGCGGCAGACAGAAAGACCTGAGGGCGGGAAAGGAGAAACTGGCGTGGCACTGTTACATTTTCGCAAACCCGATAATGCTCTGGAGGACGGAGGAAGAGACGGCCTTCCGGTGCAGGAAGATGCGCTGGAGCCGGAACTGACGTGCCCGGAATGCCGGCACAGCACGCCGGTGAGCCGTCTGCAGTCACGGTACATGGTCTGCTCCTGCGGGTATCATTTCCGCATGAATGCCAGAGAACGGATCCGGATGATCGTCGACAGAGGGACGTTTCAGGAAATGTTTTCGGATGTCGCGGGTGACGATCCGCTGAAATTTCCCGGATACCCCGAAAAACTCGAGACAGCGCGCGCGGCAAGCGGCGAGAACGAGGCGGTTATCTGCGGGACAGGTACGATCGGAAAGATGCCTTGTGCGTTCTTTTTCATGGAGCCGGGGTTCATGATGGGAAGCATGGGCACGGCTGTCGGAGAACGAATCACCCGGACATTTGAGCTGGCCCGGGAAAGGAATCTTCCGGTTGTGGGTTTCACGGTCTCGGGAGGCGCCAGGATGCAGGAGGGACTGCTGTCTCTGATGCAGATGGCAAAGGTTAGCGGCGCTGTGCGGCGCCATTCAGACGCAGGGCTTCTGTATATCGCGGTTCTGACCGATCCGACGACTGGCGGTGTGACGGCGAGCTTCGCGATGCAGGCGGATATCACGCTTTGCGAGCCGGGCGCAACGGTCGGATTTGCCGGGAAGAGAATCGTGGAACAGGCGACAGGGAAAAAACTGCCGAAGAATTTTCAGAAAGCCGAGTCGGTTGAGGAAGAAGGCTTCATTGACCGGATCGTTCCAAGACAGCAGCTCAAACCGGTCCTCACACAGCTGCTGGCAATGCATTGCACGGGAGGAGAGCGCACATGAACAGGACAGTCAGCGGCGCGTACGCGAAGGTAGAGGCGGCAAGAAATTCTGCCAGACCGACCGGTATAGACTATATCAGCAATGTCTTCTCTTCTTTCATTGAACTGCACGGAGACCGCAGAGGCGGCGACGATCCGTCTCTTGTCGGCGGGCTTGCGTACCTTGAGAGGCAGCCGGTCACGGTGCTGGCGATTGAAAAGGGGCACACCGCAAAACAGCGGCAGGCCAGGAGTTTCGGTTCGGTTCATCCGGAAGGATACCGCAAGGCGCTCCGCCTGATGCGTCAGGCGCAGAAATTTCACAGACCGGTCATCTGTCTGGTTGATACCGCAGGAGCCGGCTGCGGGCTTGCCGATGAGCAGCATGGAATCGGACAGGCGATCGCCGAGAACCTGACGGAACTGGCGGGACTCAGCGTCCCGGTCATCTCGATTCTCATCAGCGAAGGCGGCAGCGGCGGGGCACTGGCGCTGGCTCTGACCGACGAGGTCTGGATGCTGAAAGGTGCCTATTATTCCGTGATTTCGCCGGAGGGCTGCGCCCAGATCCTCTGGAAAGATCCGGCAAGAACGTCCGAGGCAGCGGCGTGTCTGCACCTCACGGCAGACGATGCGCTGAAACTGAAGGTGGCCGACCGGATTATCTCGGAGACTGATCTCGGGAAAAAGCCGTTTTACGACAATCTGCGGGGAAGTCTTGCCTCAGAACTGGAAAGACTTGGAAAAGATCCTGAGCTGACGGAAAAGCGTTACGCGCGTTTCCGGCGCTTCGGGGACTTTGCGGCAGATGACGGAGCCTTCTGACAGGAAGCGCGCGAAACAGACAGGACATGATGGACAGTTTGTGGTACTCTTTCTTTCAGCAGTGAAACAAGAGCGCAGATGAGGAGGAACCATGGCTGAAAGAGATATTGCGGGCAGCATTTGTGCTGAAAACCTGCCGGTGAGCGGTTTTCACATCCTCGATCTTTCAGACGGGGAAGGAACCATGCAGGCGGTTTCCGACAATCTCTGCCAGATGACGGGATTCCCCAGGCGGTTTCTGATACGGCCTGACGGCTATATCAGTATGATCGCCGAAGAGGACCGCAGGCGCTACCGGCAGTTTCTTGATGAAGTGCGGGAAAGCAGCACACAGAAAAGCGAATGGTACCGGATCATCTGTGCCGACGGAACCGTAAAATACGTGAATGACACAATTGTGCCGGTGAGAACGCAGACAGGTGTTCTTGCCGGCTGTTCGTCGCTCTCGGACATCACACAGGTCCGGGAAAGTCTGCGCAGCGAAAAAGACCCGGATTCTCTCTGGTACATTCAGGCTCTGACAGAAGTGTACGACAAAATTTTCCGCTTTGACCACGCGACGAACACGGTCACATGCATCTACAGCGGCGGTTCTCCTCTGTTCTCGGCTTTCGAGAATGTTCCGATGAATGCAAGAAGTGCATCGGGTCGCTGGATAAGCGGCATGGTAGCGCCGGAAGATCAGGCAAGAGTCGCCGCGTACTTTGCTGCCGTGGAAGACGGCGGTAAAACGGCAGCGGCACCGGTCACCGTCACCTACGACGCAAAATCTTCGGACGGACATGTCCGGAAATACATGGGAATTTCCCTCAAGCTGACCAGTGACGTCAGCCTCTTCTGCTGCCGGGCACTGCCGGAGGAGACGCAGGCCGCAAAACTGCAGAAAGAAAATGCGTCGCTGACTGAGACGATGCACGAGATCATCAGCCGGTTCACGGAAGGCATTGCGGCATTTGAAATCACGCCGGACTGGCGCGTAAAGCCACTGTATGCCAGTGAGAATGTGTGGAAATTCTTCGGCGTGAGCGAAGAAGAATGGCTGTCCCTCATGAAAAAGGAGACGCCGATGCCGGAATTCGTCGCGAAGAGCCGGGCGGATATCCAGCAGTTTGCGGATCTTCTGTCCACCGGCGAGCATACATTTGAATATCTGGATGTCAACGAGCAGCGGATCAGAAAGCTGCGGGCGGTCTGCTCCCAGAAGAGCCAGGGAAGCACGCCGCGCTACGTCATGCTGTACAATCTGGATGAGAAAAAGGAGGAAGTGCCGGACACGCAGCGCCCGAAAGTATTCATCCGGACTTTCGGTTACTTCGATGTGTTTGTGGGAGAGAAGCCGGTCGTTTTCCGAAACCGCAAGGCAAAGGAACTGCTGGCTCTTCTGACGGACAGAAGAGGCGGATTTGTCACGAGCGAGGAGGCGGTCGGTTTCCTGTGGGAGGACGAGCCGGTGACGCCGGTGACGCTTGCCCGGTACCGCAAGGTGGCTCTGCGGCTCAAAAACACACTCGAGTCTGCCGGCATAGGTTATATCGTGGAATCCGTATCCGGAAGCCGGCGGCTTGTACCGGAAGCGGTGCGGTGCGATCTGTACGACTATCTGTCCGGCAATCCGCGCTATGCTTCGCTTTTCAAAGGAGTATATCTGCAGAATTACAGCTGGGGCGAGGTGACGCTCGCGGAGCTCACCGGCCGCATGCTGGACCTGTAGGAAAACGGAAAAGCTTTCTTTGCGGCGGAAGCATCAGATGACGTGATGTTTCAGCCAGCGGCCGGAGAAATAGCGGCGGGTAAAGATAATCCCGCGGCAGCCCCAGTCCATGAACATACCGATCCACACGGCAACAGCTCCGACGCCGGCAGCGCGGATGAGAAGAGTTGTGACCAGCACGCGGCAGATCCACATGGTGCAGCTGGCGGCAATCATTGTGTAGCGGACGTCGCCGGCAGCCCGCATGGCGTTGGCCGGTGTGAAGGACGGAACCCAGATGATCGGCTTGACGATGGTGATGAGCAGGGTCATGTAAAGGCACTGTTCTCTGGCGGCCGGCTCCATTCCGGCCAGAATGCACACCGGGCCGGCCAGGGCGTAAACGATCAGACAGTTGAGAAGAAGAGCGACCCAGGCGTCCCGGCAGATCCGCGCAGTGAAGTATTTCGCCTCTTCCACGCGGCCGGATCCCAGACACTGGCCGACGACGGTCATAAGGCCTGTTCCGATGGCAACCGGCGCCATGCCGTTGAGCGTCTCGAAGATCACTGTCATGGCCTGTGCGGCGATCTGCGTGGTGCCAAGTGTAGAGACACTGGACTGGATGGCCAGCTTGCCGAACTGAAACATTCCGTTTTCAACAGCTGACGGAATACCGATATTGAAAATTTTCTTTATTATTCTGAAATCCGGGCGCACGGCGTACCGGCGGATGACAATCGGTTTTGTCTGCCGGCGCAGCGCCAGAAAAATCCAGACACAGCTGAACATACGCGAAAGCAGGGTCGAGAGCGCTGCTCCGGCGATCCCCATGCCGAATCCATACATGAACAGAGCGTTTCCGGCGATGTTAAGGCAGTTGGAGCATACGCCTACGATGGTCGGGAAACGTGACTCACCGCCTGCCCGGTAAAAGGCAGAACCGGCGGAAAAGAGTGCTATGAACGGAAAGGACACGGAGGTGTAGCTGAAGTAGGTGACAGCATTTTCCATGACGTCCGGCTCTACAGCTCCGAACACCAGCCCCAGCAGCGGCTGGTTGGCAAGAAAGCAGATCAGACCGGTCATGCCGACCAGAAACGCCACGGAGATCATGACCTGTTCTGCCGCATCGTTGGCTGCCTTCAGGTCTTTAGCGCCGATATAGTGGGAGCAGATGATGGTGGCGCCGGCCGCGAAGGCGGAAAACACCTGAATGACAAGAACATTGATGGAATCGGCAAGCGACACGGCCGAGAGGGCCGCGCTTCCAAGATTGGATACCATCATGCTGTCGACCATGCCCATGAGAGATTCCAGCAGTGTCTGAATGATCAGCGGGATCATGAGAGCCCGAAGCTGCTGCCCGGAAAATGTCAGATGGTCGAAATCAATTTGCGAGGCGTCATACAGGCGGCTTTTCAGGGCGTTTTTCTGTTCGGACAGAGATTTCATGGCTGGAGAACTCCTTTGTGAGCATATACTTCTTTATTTTCTCTCATTTGTCATCAGATTACCAGTGGCAGGAAGGCAGATTCCGGATCTGAGACGTTTTGTTCAAGACTTTTGCCAAAACTTACATAGTTTTTACCTGGACAGATTGACAAATTATTAACCATGTTCTATATTTTAACCGTCAGTAGTCTTGAAAATGCAGTTTTATGGAAAAAACTTCCGTAAGACTGTCTAACCTGATTGATTTGGAGGTAAAAATGGAATACCGCATTGAACATGATTCCATGGGCGAAGTCCGGGTGCCGGCTGATCACTGCTGGGGTGCCCAGACGGAGAGAAGCCATGAGAATTTCCAGATTGGCGTCGGTATCGAGACGATGCCGAAGGAAATCATCCATGCGTTCGGAATTCTGAAGAAAGCGGCAGCTGAGGCCAATCATGAGCTGAAGCCGGAGAAGATGACGGATGAGAAGCTTTCTGTCATCGAACAGGCGGCCGATAAGGTGATAAGCGGTGAGCTCAACAGTGAATTCCCGCTTGTCGTATGGCAGACCGGTTCCGGGACACAGTCCAACATGAACGCCAACGAAGTGATTGCCAATGTGGCCAATTCCATTGCAGGAAAGAAGCTCTGTCATCCGAATGACGACATCAACATGAGCCAGTCCAGCAACGACACGTTCCCGACAGCGATGCATATTTCCGCTGTCCTGGCGCTTGAGGACAAGTTGATTCCGGCGGCGCAGGAGCTGATTGAGACGTTCCTGAAACTGGAGCGCGAGAACGCGGGCATCGTAAAGTCCGGCAGAACCCATCTGCAGGATGCTGTTCCGATTTCCTTCTCGCAGGAAATCAGCGGGTGGAGGAGTTCGCTGGAGCGAGATGTCGAACTGGTGAAGATGGCTGTGGAACCGCTCAAGAGCCTGGCTCTCGGCGGAACGGCTGTCGGCACAGGACTGAATGCCCCGAAGGGGTTTGACAAGCTGGTCGCTGAAAAGGTTTCCGCTTTGACAGGCAAGACCTTCCGCACTGCGGAAAACAAGTTCCACGCGCTGACCTCCAAAGATGAGATCGTATTTGCACACGGTGCAGTAAAGGCGATGGCGGCGGATATGATGAAGATCGCCAACGACGTGAGATGGCTCGCGTCCGGGCCTCGTGACGGTCTGGGCGAGATTACGATTCCGGCCAATGAACCAGGTTCCTCCATTATGCCGGGCAAGGTCAATCCGACGCAGTGCGAGCAGGTCACGATGGTGGCCGTGCAGATCATCGGAAATGACACGGCGATCGGGATGGCGGCAACGCAGGGCAACTTCGAGCTCAACGTGTTCATGCCGGTGATTGCCTATAATTTCCAGCAGTCCGTGCGGATTCTCTCTGAATCCATCCGTTCCTTCAACAAGAACTGTGCGGTCGGCATCAAGGCAAACAAAGACAAGATGCACCACAATCTCTACAATTCCCTGATGCTTGTCACAGCTCTGAATCCGTACATCGGATACGAGAAGGCGGCGAAGACAAGCCAGCTTGCGTTCAAGGAAAATATCTCGCTGAAGGAAGCGTGCGTGAAGCTCGGGTTCCTCACGGCGGAAGAATTCGACAAGGTCTTCCATCCGGAACAGATGGTCTGACAAGAAAGGCATGACAGATGGTTTACAACTATTTTCCAGGCTGTACGTTAAAGGAAAAGGCGAAGGATCTTGACATCTGGGGCCGCCGGTGTGCCGAGGCGCTGGGCGTTCCGCTCACGGAAATCCCGGAGTGGCAGTGCTGCGGCGGTGTGTATCCGCTCTCAAAGGATGAGATTGCCATCCGGCTTTCCTCTGTCCGGGCGCTCATTTACGCGAGAGACAACGGCGGGACACTCGTAACGCTGTGCTCTGCGTGCCACAACGTGCTCAAGCAGACAAATTTCGACATCGCCGACGATGAGAACTTCAGCCTGAAGGTTAACAACTACATTGCCGCAGACGGACAGGAGTACCACGGTGAGACAAAGGTCCTTCATTATCTTGAGCTTCTGCGCGATGTCGTCGGCTACGACAACGTGAAAGCAGCTGTGAAGAAACCTCTCACCGGACAGAAGATCGGTGCGTACTACGGCTGTCTGCTCCTGCGCCCGGGAAAAAAGATGGCGATGGACAACCCGGAGAATCCGAGAATCATGGAAGATCTCCTGGCAGCCATCGGCGCCACACCGGTTGTATACGCGCAGAGAAATGAGTGCTGCGGCGGGTATCTGACGCTTGAGGACAGCACACTCCCGGAAAAGAGAGTGAAGAGAATCCTTGAGAACGCGAAGGCACAGGGCGCCGATACGCTGATCACCGCCTGCCCGCTGTGCTTCTACAATCTGAAGAAGTACGCGGATGGCACAGGTGTGGAAGTCCGGTATCTCACGGATGTGCTGGCCGAAGCGCTCGGCGTGAAAGAGGAGGGCTGAAGATGGCATCGAATTATACAGTGACGCCGGAGGAAATTCTGGCGATCAGCGGCGTGAATCCGCGCAAATGCATGAAGTGCGGCCGCTGTACGGCGACCTGCCCGGCATTTGACGAAATGGAGTACCACCCGCATCAGTTTGTGGCCATGGTCGAGAGCGGAAGAATTGAAGAGCTGATGAACAGCAAGTCGATCTACCGCTGCCTGTCCTGCATGGCCTGCATCGAGCGCTGCCCGAGACAGGTTGAACCGGCCCGCCTGATTGAGGCCGTACGTCTGGCTGTGGAGCGGAAGCAGGGCGGAAGCCATCTGATTCCGGACGATGTTCCGGCGCGGATGGATCCGGATATGCCGCAGCAGCTTCTGGTTTCGGCCTACCGCAAGTACACGAAGTAAAGGAGAGGAAAATGCAGAAAATCGGTGTTTTTGTCTGCCACTGCGGAACCAATATCGCCGCTACGGTGGATGTTGAAGCCGTTGCCGAGGCAGCGCGCCATGTTCCGGGCGTTGTGTACGCCACGGACTACACCTATATGTGCTCCCAGAGCGGTCAGGATCTCATCAAGGATGCCGTGAAAAAATACGGCCTGACCGGCGTGGTTGTCTGCTCCTGCTCTCCGAGAATGCACGAGAAGACATTCCGCAAGGCGGTGAACAGCGTCGGGATGAACCCGTACCTCCTGGAGATCGCCAATATCCGCGAGCAGTGCTCCTGGGTTCACAAGGACAAGGAAATCGGAACACAGAAGGCCATCGCCCTGATGAAGGCGGCGGTCGCAAAGGCCGAACTGGACAGCCCGCTCACGGCCGGTGAGACGCCGGTTGTCAAGAGAGCGCTTGTCATCGGCGGCGGCATTGCCGGCATGCAGACCGCGCTTGACATCGCGGACGCCGGATATGACGTTGATATCGTCGAGAAGAACCCGACGATCGGCGGAAAGATGGCACAGCTGGATAAGACATTCCCAACACTGGACTGCTCTTCCTGCATCGTCACCCCGAAGATGGTGGATGTGGGACAGAATGAGAAGATTCACATTTATTCCTACAGTGAAGTCACGGACGTGAAGGGCTTTGTCGGCAACTTCAAGGTTACCATCAAAAGAAAGGCCAGATACGTCGACGAGACCAAGTGCACGGGCTGCGGACTCTGTACCGAAAAGTGCCCGATGAAGAAGGCCCCGAACGAGTTCAACTTGGGGCTCAACAACCGCACGGCGATCTACATTCCGTTTGCCCAGGCGGTTCCGAAGGTCGCGACCATCGATCCGAACTACTGCCTGATGCTCAACAAAGGTGTGTGCGGACTCTGTTCCAAGGTCTGCGGCGCCGGCGCGATCAACTACAAGGACACGGACAAGGAAATCGAAGTCGAGTACGGCGCGATCGTCGCGGCGACCGGCTACGAGATCATGGATGTCTCCAAATACGATGAATACGCATATTCACAGAGCCCGGACGTTGTGACCTCTCTTGAGTATGAGCGCCTGATGAACGCCGCAGGACCGACCGGCGGCGAACTGCTCCGACCGTCCGACCACAAGCGCCCGAAGACCATCGTCTTCGTACAGTGCGTAGGGTCGCGAGAGTGCGATTCCACGCGCGGCGGCAAGCCGTACTGCTCCAAGATCTGCTGCATGTACACAGCCAAGCACGCCATGCTGACGAAAGATCACTATCCGGACACGGACATTTATGTCTTCTATATCGATGTCCGCACGCCGGGCAAGAACTTTGATGAATTCTACCGCCGCGCGGTTGAACAGTACGGCGTTCACTACATCAAAGGCGCTGTCGGCAAGGTGACGCCGGAAAACGGCAAGCTGATCGTGCAGGCCTCCGACCTGCTGATGAACGAGCAGCTCACGATCAACGCCGACATGGTAGTCCTTGCGGCTGCCATTGAGCCGAGCCACAGTGCGAGACATCTGGCGACGCTTCTTACCGCATCCATGGACACCAATGACTGGTTCACCGAAGCGCATCCGAAGCTTCGTCCGGTCGAGAGCCCGACCGCCGGTGTATTCCTTTCCGGCGTGTGCCAGGGCCCCAAGGACATCCCGGAGACCGTTGCCCAGGCGGGCGCTGCGGCCAGCAAGGTCATCGGCCTGCTTTCCAAGGACAAGCTTGCCGGCAACCCGTGCGTGGCTCACTCCGACGAGATGATGTGCACCGGCTGCTCGCAGTGCGCCGATGTGTGCCCGTACGGCGCGATCACTTATGTGGACAAGGAATTCCGCATGCGCGACCGCACCACCAAAGTCAGAAGAGTCGCCCAGGTCAATCCGGCTGTCTGCCAGGGCTGCGGTGCCTGCACCGTCACCTGCCCGAGCGGCGCGATGGATCTGAACGGATTCTCCAACAGTGAGATTATGGCGGAGGTAGATGCATTATGCAGATGACAAATGACAACGAAACCTGGGAACCGAAAATCATCGCGTTCTGCTGCAACTGGTGCTCTTACTCCGGCGCGGATCTGGCCGGCACGAACCGCCTTAACTATCCTGCGAATGTAAAGATCATCCGCGTCCCCTGCTCCTGCCGGATCAACCCGATGTTCATTCTCCGGGCCTTTCAGCGGGGAGCGGACGGCGTGATCATCTGCGGCTGCCATCCGGGCGACTGCCACTACATGACCGGAAACTATCACACCAGACGCCGCATGACGCTTCTGTTCTCCATGCTGGATTACCTGGGCATCGAGAAGGAGCGCACGAGAGTCGAGTGGGTATCGGCAGCCGAAGGCCAGAGATTTGTCGATGTCATGAATGATTTTGTCGGACAGATCACAAAACTTGGACGCTGCAGAAGACTGGAGGATTTAAGATGCAGGACGAACTGATAAAACGCGCCTGTGAGCTGCTCTCGGACGGGACTGTGACCAGAGTACTTGGCTGGTCATCCGGTGACTTCTTTTATGACATCACGCCGACCGTCTTTACGAGTGCGGAGGATGTGAAGAAGCATTTTGTCTACAACGATTTCTGCGGCGCCAATCTCTCAAAGTACCTGATCGCCGAGTCGCAGAAGGAAGGAAAAATCGCGGTATTCTTGAAGCCCTGCGACACCTACAGCTTCAACCAGCTGATGACCGAGCACAGACTGAAAAGAGAAAATATCTACGCGATCGGCATTCCCTGCGAGGGAAAGGTAAGCGCCGAGACGCTGCATGACGCCGGAATCCACGGAATTCTGGGCGTGAAGAAAGATGGAAACGATCTTGTGTGCGAGACCGTTTACGGCGAAAAGCGGATCGCCTTTGACGAGGCGCAGGACGAGCGGTGCAGAAACTGCAAGAGCCGGAAGCATGTCGTATATGACGAACTGATCGGCGAGGAAGGAGAAGTGCTCGATTCCCACAGATTTGATGAAGTGGAGAAACTCGAGGCCATGACGCCGGAAGAGCGCTTCAGGTTCTGGCAGGGCGAGCTTTCCCGCTGCATCCGCTGCAATGCGTGCCGCAATGTATGCCCGGCCTGCAACTGTGAGCTCTGTGTGTTTGACAACCCGAAGTCCGGTGTCTTTTCCAAGGCTGCATCCAATGATTTTGAGGACGCGAATTTCCACATCATCCGCGCGTTCCACGTCGCCGGCCGCTGCACGGACTGCGGCGAGTGCTCGCGCGTATGCCCGGAGCACATTCCGCTCCACCTGCTGAACCGCAAGTTCATCAAGGATATCGACACACTGTACGGCGAGTATCAGGCAGGCGAGACAGAAGGACAGATGAGCCCGCTGTCTGCATTTACCGAAAGCAATGACGCAGAGCCTTCCATCGTTCAGAAAGGGGGTATCCGCTGATGATCACAAGAATTTCCGCAGATAAGCTTCCGGAACTGCTCAGGCGGATTTCGGAACAGGAAAAACTGTACATTCCGGTGGATAAGTCCGAAAAGGTTTCCGTGTACGAGGAGTATGCGCCGGGCAAGGTGATGTCCACGAAACTCAACACCCTGCGTTCGGCCAAGGATTTCTTCTTCCCGCAGGTTCAGCCGATGGCGAAGTTCCGCATGGAAGGAAAGAAGATCGAGGTCATCGACACCCGCCGGGAATCGGAAGATTACTGCATCTTCGGCGTGCGGGCCTGCGATGTGCGCTCCTTTGACGTGCTGGACCGTGTGTTCCTTGCGGATCCGGTCGACACATTCTATGAAAACAGAAGAAAGCACGCGACGGTCGTGAGCTTTGCATGCTCGGAGCCGTCCGAGACCTGCTTCTGCCACAGCTTCGGCATCGATGCGGCCAAACCGGCCGGCGACGCCCGCATGTGGATGGCCAATGACACCATTTACCTCGAGGGAATTTCCGAAAAAGGAAAGGCGCTTCTGGAAAAGCTTGATCTGGCTGCTCTGGATGCCGTGACCGACGAGAAGGCCGAAAAAGATGTGGAGGCTGAGCAGAGAAGAGTCCACGAGATTCAGAAGAAAATGCCGCTCTACAGCCTCACGCCGGCGGACAACCGGGAAAAAGAGCTTGAGATTTTCCATTCCCCGATCTGGAAGGAACTTTCGGACAAGTGTCTGGGCTGCGGTTCGTGCACATTTGTCTGCCCGACCTGCCAGTGCTTCGACATCGAGGATTTCGACAGCGGGCATGGCGTCGAGCGCTACCGCTGCTGGGACAGCTGCATGTACAAGGATTTCACCATGATGGCGGCCGGCACACCCAGAAAGACTCAGCTCGAGCGGTTCCGCCAGCGGTTCATGCACAAGCTCGTGTACTACCCGATCCGCAATGACGGAATGTACAGCTGCGTCGGCTGCGGACGGTGCCTGCGGCGCTGCCCGATTCACATGAATATCGTCAAGGTCATGAAGGCCATGGAGGAGGACGCACAATGCGAAACGAAGAACTGATCCCGCGGGTCGGCGTCGTCACGGAAATCCGGCAGGAGACGCCGGATGTAAAGACGTTCCGCGTTGTCGGAACCGACGGCAAAAAGCTGTTTGAGCACATCCCCGGACAGTGCGCGATGCTGTCTGTGCCGGGTGTGGGCGAGGCGATGATCTCCATCACTTCCAGCCCGACGGTTGAAGAGTACATGGAATTTTCCATCAAGAAGGTTGGTGTGCTGACAAGCTGGCTGCATTCCATGGAGCCCGGTCAGGAAATTCTGATCCGCGGACCGTACGGCAACGGCTTCCCGGTCAACACCACATTCCGGGGGAAGGACCTGCTGTTCATCGCCGGCGGCATCGGCCTGGCGCCGCTGCACTCAGTGATCAACTATGTGCGCGCCAACCGGGATAACTACGGCCACATCGATGTGGTGTACGGCTCCCGTTCCAAAGAAGATCTGGTTGATCTCGCGGAAATGCAGAATGAATGGATGAAAGAAAAGGACATGAATGTCTACCTCACGATCGACCGCGAGGAGGAAGGCTGGGACGGCCATGTCGGCTTCGTTCCGAACTATGTCCAGGAACTGAATTTCCCGACGACGGAGACGGCCATCATCTGCGGCCCGCCGGTCATGATCCATTTCACGCTGCAGGGACTTCAGAAGCTGGGATTCACCAATTCCCAGGTGTTCACGACGATGGAAATGCGCATGAAGTGCGGCATCGGCAAGTGCGGACGCTGCAACATCGGCGACAAATATGTCTGCAAGGACGGCCCGGTATTCAGTTTTGACGAGCTCGGCGAACTTCCGGATGAGTACTGATCTTACGGTGGAGGACATTATGGACAACAAGATGGTAAATATCTATCTGTTCGGCAAGAAATACGAGGTGCCGGACAACCTTACGATCATGACGGCAATGGAGTACGCCGGCTATCAGCTGAAGCGCGGCTGCGGCTGCCGCAACGGATTCTGCGGCGCCTGCGCGACGATCTACCGTATTGCCGGCCAGCAGGAGCTGAAGATGTGCCTCGCCTGTCAGACCAAGGTCGAGGACAATATGTATGTGGCGACGCTTCCGTTCTTCCCGCTTGTCAAGCAGATCTATGACATTGACAAGGTAAAGCCAGAACAGCAGCTGATGATGCAGCTGTACCCGGAAATCTATGCCTGCATCGGATGCAACGCCTGCACGCGCGCATGCCCGCAGGGGCTGAATACCATGCAGTACATCGCCTATGCACAGAGGGGCGATTTCGCGAAGTGCGCCGAGCTTTCCTTTGACTGCGTGATGTGCGGCATCTGCTCGAGCCGCTGCCCGGCGGGAATCTCTCATCCGCAGGTGGCAATGCTCGCCAGACGACTCAACGGCCGGTATCTGGAGCCTGAATCCGGGCATCTTGAAAAGCGCGTCAAGGAGATCTGGAATGGCGACTATGAACAGGCCATGAAGGATCTGATGAGCAAATCAGACGATGAGCTGAAGGAAATGTACAACAACCGCGTGATTGAGAAGTGAGGAGAGAGATATGTATCCGGAAAAATTTCAGGAATCGATCCGCAAGGTAGAGGCGAAGAGAAAAGAGAACGCTGCCATGGAGCCTGTCCGCATGACAGCTGACGAGAAGGACGCGCTGCTTCAGGCTTATCATCCGGATTACCGGGAAGATCAGTTTGAAAAGCTTGTGATCGGCGTGAATGCCGGCGACAAGGCTCCGCACGAACTGGCTGACATGCTGCAGGCTCATGCAAGAGTTCACGAAGGCGATGTGGATCTGGAACATCCGGACTATGAGACGGATGTCCTGATCATCGGCGGCGGCGGCGCCGGCTGTTCGGCGGCCATCGAAGCAGATGAAGCAGGTGCGAAGGTCATGATCTGCACGAAACTTCGCCCGGGCGATGCCAATACCATGATGGCTGAAGGCGGCATTCAGGCGGCCGACAAGGAAGGCGACAGCCCGATGCAGCACTTCCTCGATGCGTACGGCGGCGGCCATTTCGCGGCGAAGAAAGAGCTCGTCGCAAAACTTGTGACCGAAGCTCCGGAAGATATTCAGTGGCTCAATCATCTGGGCGTGGAGTTCGACAAGACCGACGACGGAACCATGATCACCACCCACGGCGGCGGCACTTCCCGCAAGAGAATGCACGCATGCCGCGACTACACCGGCATGGAAATCATGAGAACACTGCGCGATGAAGTTCTGAACCGGAAGATCCCGATTCTTGACTTCACAGCTGCCATCGAAATCATCAAGGACGAAGAAGGCAGAGCAGCCGGTGCGGTATTCATCAATATGGAGACAGACGAACTGATCGTTGTGCGCGCGAAGGCAGTCATTCTGGCGACAGGCGGTGCCGGAAGAATGCATTATCAGGGCTTCCCGACGTCCAATCACTACGGCGCGACGGCAGACGGACTGGTCCTTGGCTACAGAGCCGGCGCGAAGCTCCTCTACGAGGACACCCTGCAGTATCATCCGACCGGCGCGGCGTATCCGGAACAGATTTTCGGCGCACTGGTAACCGAGAAGGTAAGAAGCCTCGGCGCCAAGCTTGTGAACTGCGACGGCGAAGTGTTCGTTCACCCGCTGGAGACACGCGATGTCGAGGCAGCTGCCATCATCCGGGAGACCGGTGACAGAGGCAAGGGCGTTGACACCGGCCACGGCAAGGCAGTATGGCTGGACAGCCCGATGATCGACCTGATCAATGGCGAAGGAACCATCGAGGCCCGCATCCCGGCCATGTACCGGATGTTTGAGAAGCGCGGCATCGATATGCGCAAAGAGCCGATCCTTGTATATCCGACTCTGCACTATCAGAACGGCGGACTGGAGATCAACACGGACTGCATGACGACGGTAGAAAACCTGTATGCGGCCGGCGAGGTCACCGGAGGCGTTCACGGACGCAACCGTCTGATGGGCAATTCTCTGCTGGATGTCATTGTCTTCGGCCGTGACGCGGGCAGGGCAGCCGGTCAGAAAGTGAAGGAAGTGAAGGGCGGAAAGCTCACCCTTGCGCATGTGACCGCGTTTGAAGAGTCTATCAAAGAAGCCGGAATCAGCACCGAAAAAGTATCTCCGAAGCTGCTTCCGAATTATCTCAGAGACAGAAATGTTTATGATGGTCCGAAGATTCAGTAAAGAAGGAGACGGATTATGGACAAGAAAATCGGAAGAAAGATCACCATTATCGGAGCCGGCTCGGTAGGCTCAACCATTGCCTATTCTCTCTCGCAGAGAAGCCATGCGTCCGAAATCGTGCTGATCGACGTCAACACAGCCAGAGCCAAGGGGGAAGCGCTCGACATTGCACAGTCAACAAGCTTCCGGGATCCGATCCGTGTAAAGTACGGCGATTACGATGAGGCTAAAAACTCTGATATCGTCATCATCACATCCGGCATCGGCCGCAAGCCGGGCCAGACCCGCCTGGAGCTCACCAAGACCAACGTGGGCATCATCAAGGAAATCGCTCCGCAGATCGCGAAGGCAGCTCCGAACGCACTCTACATCATCGTCAGCAACCCGGTCGATATTCTGACCTATGTGTTTACAAAGGTATCCGGCATCCCGGAGAACCAGATCATCGGAACCGGTACAATTCTGGATTCTGCGAGACTCAAGTGTATCCTCGCCCAGAAACTCAATATCGCCCAGAAGAATGTACACTCCTATGTGTTCGGCGAGCACGGCGACACCTCCTTCATTCCGTGGTCGACAATCCGTGTATCCGGTGTGAGCATCGACGAATACATCAGCCTTGTGAAGCAGAAGAATCTGCCGGTCGAGTCGATTGACAAGGACGAGATCTTCTACTACGTTCAGAAGTCCGGCGGTGAGATCATCAAGGACAAGGGCGCGACATTCTACGGCATCGCCGCATCAGTCATGAACCTCGTTAACATGCTGACCAGCGCCTACGACTCCATCACCTGCTGCTCCACAATGATGCACGGCGAGTACGGCGTAAACGACGTATGCCTCAGCTGCCTGACCATCATCGGCCCGAACGGCGTACAAGGCAAGATCCCGATGCCGATGACAAATGAAGAAATCGACAAGATGCAGCACTCCCAAAGAGTACTTAGAGAGATCATCGACGGTATCGATATCTGAAAATTGCGGCTGAATACCAGGCTTCGGTCTGCCAGTTAAGGCAGGCCGGAGCTTTTTTATTTGACATTATGCAGCCGTCCTCCTATAATTACCAGTATTCCTACTGAATAACAGTAGTATATATTCATGGTCTGAAAAGCCAAAGAAAAGGGAACGGTATGGGAGAGAAAAAAGAGGATTCAAAAGAGCAGTACGCTGCCGTCTACGGCGGCGCCATCGGAGGAGCGCTGCCTCTGATCGTGATGCTGGGCACCATGATCGCACTGGCACTCACCGGATTCCGATCCACGATGAACTACTGGGCGGCCGGTTACGCCGCTATCATCGCGGGATTTTTCGTGTACAAGGACAAGGGTCGGTTTCAGAAGGCTGTCATCGACGGCGTCAGGAGCAATATTTTCTCTTTCATGCTCATCATTTTCCTGTTTGCGGGCGTTCTTTCCAAAATCTTCACCGCATCGCACCTGGTGGAGGCGCTTGTATGGCTGTTTTCGCTGGCGCACATCACACCGGCCATGCTGCCGGCCATCTGCTTTCTGCTTCCGGTGATTCTTTCGACGGCCACCGGTTCGGCGGCAGCTGCCACAACTACAGCGGCTCCGATCCTGCTCCCGCTGGCACAGGCCATGGGTGTTGACATCAACATCGCCTGCGGAGCGATTCTGGCAGGCGGCGCATTCGGCGACAACCTGGCTCCGATATCCGACACCACAATCGCGTCATCTCTTACACAGGAAGCCAAGGTCATCTATGTGGTCCGCTCCCGGCTGAAATATTCCCTGATCGCCGGTGCAGCAGCCCTTGTCGGCTACATTATAACAGGAATCACGCAGTCCGGCCACACGGCGGTATACGCAGAGCCGGATGCAACGTATGCATCCAGCCTGGTATTTCTGATCCTTCCGGTTCTGATCATCATTCTGATGCTCAAGGGCGCAAATCTGATGACGGCCCTTATCATCAACGAAATTCTCGGTATCCTGATGCTTCTGGCTTTCGGGTACACAGATATTTCGACGCTGATCGCGAAGGACGGGCTCATCGCGTCAGGCTTCAACGGCATGCTGAGTTCCGCGATCTTTATTCTCTTCATTTTCATCATGGTGAGTCTGATCACGGAGGCAGGCGTTCTGAACGCACTTCTCGGCGCCCTGAAGAAATATGCAAAGTCGGAGAGAACCGCCGAGATCGTCTCCGGCCTCATGGTATCGCTTTTAAGTATCATGATCAGTTCCGGCACCACGGCGATCGCCGCGACCGGGCCGATGATCCGCCAGATCTTAAAACCGTTCCACATCGACAGAAACCGCGCGGCCAATTTCCTGGACGGCCTGGGGTGCGGTGTCGGTTATCTTGTGCCGACCAATGCCGGCTGCCTGAACCTGGCGGCTCTGGCTGTTTCCGCAGGCGTTGTCGCGGACGGTTACAACCCGATTTCTTTTGTCGGCTGGAACTTTCACAGCATTGCCCTGACCATCGTGTTCTGGTTTGCCATTCTGAGCGGCTGGGGCAGGAAGCATGAGACCAAAGAGTTGCTTGCGGCTCAGGGAATCGTCGACAATGACGTACAGTAAAATCGAAGACTCAGAAAGGATTTGAAATGTTATTTGACAGAAATACAATCCTGCACCCTGCGCAGCCGGAAAAATACCTGGAGGCGGCAGAGGAAGCGCTTGCATACATCAATAGCCGGCGCGTAAGCGATGAGCTGGGCACAAGGTTCCTGCTGAAGGACGCACAGGCGCAGAAACCGTATTACTATGACGAAATCTGCGTCTACTCCGGCAGCAGTGGAATTATTCTGTTTCTTCTGTCTCTCTACGACGCAGCGGGAAAGAAGGAGTATCTTTACGAAGCAGAAGACTGCGGCAGGTATCTGCAGTACCGCTGGAAGGAAAAGCGGGAGCTCCAGAAGAATTTCTCGAAGTTCGCATTTACCACGGGATATGTCGGCGTGTCGGTGGCACTTCTGCAGCTGTACAAGGTGACTGGCAAAGAGACTTACCGGGAGACAGTGAACGACATCGCCGACGCGATTCTTGCCGAGGCCAAGAGACCTGAGGACGGGATCGGGTATTCCTGGTCGACGTATCCTGGCATCGTGGGCAACGCCGGCACGATTCTGTATCTCCTGAAAGCCGGAAAGGAACTTTCACGCCCGGAGCTCACGTCCTTTGCGGCGGAGGCGGCGAAGTGGTACTTGAACAAGGCGCACGACTACCCGAAGGGCGGGCGGTATTACCTGGGCGTGGATCCGAAGTATTTCGGAGCCGGCGACGACTACATCGACCCGAACTTCCCGATGGGAACGGCAGGCATCGGTTTCATGTTCCTGAAGGTTTATGAGGCGGTCGGCGACCGCACATTTCTCAATGCAACGGACGGCATAAAGGAATTCATAGGCGCTGCCGCAGCAGTAAACGGTGACGGTTCGGCGGCTCTGCTCCCGCATGCCCTGCCGGACAGACCGGATGTATTCTACCTCGGGTATTGCCACGGACCGGTCGGCACCTGCCGGTATTTCGATGAGCTCTACAAAATCACTGGAAACAGAGAAGACCGGGACTGGGAGATCCGCCTGGCCAATGGCGTTCTCGCCGCCGGTGCGCCGGAGAACCACTCGGAAGGGTACTGGTACACGGCCAATCTCTGCTGCGGGACAGCCGGCATGGTAGATCTGTTCCTGGGACTTTGGGCAGAGACAAAGGAAGTGAAATGGCTTCACGCTGCCCGCCGCGCGTCTGACCATCTGCTCGGCTGGGCAAGAGATGCTGAAAAAGGCATCACCTGGAATCTTGCGCTGGACCGCGTAAGCCCGCAGGCTGTGACAGCACCGATCGGACTGTACGACGGCGCGGCCGGCATCGGTTGGGTGCTCCTTCAGATGTACACGGCTCTCACCGGACATTTCCGCGCGCTGCGCTCCATCGACGACCCGTTCCCGGAAGAAGCGTAAGTTCAAACACATTTTTGTAATTCAGTTCATGGTGAACCCCGCCGCAGGCAGATGCCTTCGGCGGGGGTTTTGCTGTCCGGAAACTTAACACTAAATTCACACATAACCAATCTTGTCTATGGTAAAATTAAGCAATATGGAAGATGAGAAAACAAGTATTTACGGGGAGTTCGATCCATATCTGCAGAAGGTGCTGGATACGCTGACCGGGAAGATCCTTATTTACTACAATCGGATCCGGAAAGAGGAGGGTATCGATCTGATTGAGCATTTCAGCGCGCGGATCAAATCGGACGAGAGCATGAGAGAAAAGTGCGTCCGAAAAGGCCTTCCCGTGAATGCACACTCCGCTCTGAAGGAGCTGACGGATTCCGTCGGCATCCGGCTGATCAGCGGGTTTATTGATGATGTATACAGAAATGTCGAAGAGATCCGGAAGATTCCGGACATCCGCATTGTAAAGGAAAAGGATTATATCCGGCACGCAAAGGAAAACGGATACCGCAGCTATCATATGATCGTCGCGCTGAAAACGCCGTTCCCGGATGTGGACGGAAATAATCCGGGCGAATACTTCGCGGAAATTCAGCTGCGGACGATCGCCATGGATTCCTGGGCGGCACTTGAACACAAGCTGAAGTACAAGAAGAACATCAGCAATACCAAGCTGATCGTCGCCGAGCTCAAGCGGTGTGCCGATGAGATGGCATCCACGGATATGTCGATGCAGACGATACGGGATCTGATTTTTGAAAATGAAGGAAGAGAATTCGGAATAAGAAGCACGGAGGGCTATAATGAAACTGCTTCTGGCAGAGGATGAGCGGGAGCTTTCCCGCGCGCTCTCGGCGGTGCTGAAGCTGCAGGGGTACGAGCTCGATCCCGCATACGACGGGGAAGAGGCGTACAATCTGGCGCACAGCAATGCCTACGACGTAATGATATTTGACATCATGATGCCCAAAAAAGACGGCATCACGCTTCTGAAGGAACTGCGGGCAGAGGGAAATCACACGCCGGTCCTTCTTCTGACCGCGAAGGCCGAAATCGAGAACCGGGTGGAAGGACTGGATTCCGGGGCAGATGATTATCTGACGAAGCCATTTGCCATGAAGGAACTGCTGGCGAGAATCCGGTCGCTTGCGCGCCGGTCCTCGGACAGTTACAATCCGAGCCGGTTACAGATGGGCTCTGTGACACTGGACACCGAGAACCTGGAACTGAAGTCAGAGACTTCGGTCCGCCTCGGCAGCAAGGAGGCGGAGCTTCTGGAGTTCTTCATGCAGAATCCGGAAAAGGAGATCGCCACGGAGGATCTTCTGAAGCATGTCTGGCGGGAAGACGAGGAGAAAGACCCGGAGATCGTCTGGGTGTATGTGAGCTATCTGAGAAAGAAGCTGGAGTGGGTCGGTGCCGATCTGCGCATCGAAGGCGAACACGGCGGCAGTTTCAGGCTGATTCAGACCGGGAAGTGAGGCTTTTTGTACAAGAAGATACGGAAAAAATTCATCAAGGTTCTGATGGCGGCGTTTCTGATCATCATGTTCTTTCTGATGCTCGGGCTGGATCTTTCCTATATCTTCCGGCTGTATCAGACATTTGACACGCGCTTCAATATTATTCTTTCGGTTGAACAGACTCTCAGTGAAGACCGGCGGCCGTCTGTGGAGAGCTACAACCTGGATCTGAAGAATGAAATCCGCTATTTCACCGTCACGCTCGATGAAAATGGGAATGTGGTGAGAACGGATATGTCCCACGTTTCCACGGCAGATGAGGAAGAGGCGGAATATCTGACTCAGAAATGGGGCACTGGTTCGGACAAGTTTGACCGCATCGTCCCGTATGACGAGGGATTCTACTGCCTGCGGATCGTAAAGACGGACACCGGGGCGTTTGATGTCTGGATGGAAGTCACGTCCCTCGTGGAAAATGTCCACTACATGTTCATCATCACATTCGGCGCCATGATCCTGATCGACATTCTGATCTTTGTTTTTCTCTGGATGTACTCGAAAAAGGCCGTCGCTCCGATTGTGGAAAGCATGAGCAAGCAGAAGCAGTTCATCACCAATGCCGGGCATGAGCTGAAGACGCCGCTCGCCGTCATCTCGGCCAACACAGAAGTCCTGGAGATGACATACGGCGAGAATGAGTGGACGCAGAGCACCATGCATCAGGTCAAACGGCTGTCCGCGCTTGTGGCGAATCTGATCCAGATGGCCCGGATGGAGGAAGACACCGATGTGGTGACACTTCAGGATTTTTCAGCTTCCGAGGTGGTTGAGGATGCTGCGTCGTCTTTCAGGACAGTGGCGGAGAACCAGGGGAAAAGCCTGGAAACAGCCATCGCGAAGGATGTCACTGTTCACACGGACAAAGCGATGTACACGGAGATTGCCAACATTCTGCTCGACAACGCAGTCAAATACTGCGACGACGGCGGGTGCATCCGGGTAGAGCTTGTCCGGGAAAAGAAACGGACCTGCCTGACAGTCAGCAATGACTACAAAGACGGAGAAGGCGTGGATTACAGCCGCTTCTTCGAGCGGTTTTACCGGGCTGACACGGCACATAACAATAACAAGAAGAGCGGATACGGCATAGGACTTTCGATGGCGCAGAGCATCGCCGGCATGCTGAAGGCGGAAATCCGGGTGAATTACAAGGATTCCCGTATCTGTTTCCAGGTTTATCTCTGAGAGCGCAAGGGAAGGAGGCGCCGCTTGATCAGTCAGAAAAAAGTAAGACTCATGGCGCTTTCCGCCATCTACCGGGAACACGGAGGCGGGGAAAAGTTATTTGCCGCCGGAATGTCCAAAGCCGGATATTGTGCGGCGCAGGCGGTCTGTACCGGTCTTGAGACAGCTGCAGCTCTTGTTTTTATAAAAATTCTGCAGTGCATGGTGAACGGGCAGTGGGCAGATGCCGCCGAAGCCATCTGGACGTCCGGGTTTGGAGCATTCTTCGGGATGTTTCATCCGGTATTTGACATCTGTTTTATTGTGCTGTACATGCTGTTCGCATTCTGGTGGTACGGAAAGAGTTATGAGAAGGTGTCAGACGAAGCTAAAAAGGAGAAAAACCGGCGAGAGCTGATCAGCAGACTGGATCAGCCGCGGCGGTCAGGCTGATAGGATGGGAACTTTACTTGAAGTAAAGGAAAAGATCATTACATTTGTTGAAGCACACCGGAAATGGGTAGAGAGGTGTCTTCGCTTTGTTTTTGCGCTTTTTTCCATATCGGCCATTCTTTCCGGGCTCGGGCATTCTGAGGCGCTGAATCTGCCCTGGCTGTACTTTGCCCTGGCGGTTTTCTGCGCTTTTATTCCGGCCATTTTTACGCCTGTAGTAAGCATCATTCTGATCATCGTGCAGATCTACGGCTTTTCAAAGCTTCTTGCGTTTACCGTCCTGCTTTTGTTTCTGATTCTGTATCTTCTGTATTACCGGTTCGCACCGAAGGCAATTCTGCTCTCGGCAATCGCGATGCTGTTTGCATACTTCCGGATTCCGCTGTTTTTTCCGGTTCTGGCGGCACTTTTTGTCACTGGTCTGCCGCTCGGCGGTCTGCCGGTCGGGCTGTTCCTGTATTACACATTAAACGGGATCAGTACAATCGAGAAAACGCAGACGGTTCAGGAATCGATGAACGCGCAGGATCTCATCACCTATACGTACAATATGATCGCGGGCAGCCGGGAGATGGCCGTCATCATCCTCTGTTCTCTCATCGCCCTGATTGTAGTGAGTCTGATCCGCAGTCTTGCGGTGCCGCATGCATTCAGCTACGCTGTCATCGCGGGCGCTGTCAGCGAGGCGGTTTTTCTTCTGATTCTCAATATGTTTCTCAACGCCGGGATTCAGCTGGTGCCATCTCTCATCAGTATCGGTGCCGGAACATTTGCAGGTGAAATGGCGGTGCTTTTCCAGTATAATATTGATTATACGAAGTCTGAACATCTGAGGATCGAGGACTCGGAATACTATTATTATGTGACTGCGGTCCCGAAACAGAGACAGGCGAGAAAAGAACTCCGGATCACACATATCAACGCCAGGAAGATCAGACCCGGCGCGCCCGGATCGGGGGAGGAGCACGCTGCGGAGGGCGGTCCGTCAGAAAAAAGCTGAAATGAATTGTGAGAGGACTTTCAGACCGTGAATTATGCAACCAGGATTTTCTCGAATTATTACATACCGTCCCTGCAGATCTCGAATGTGATCGAAATCGCCTTTATGGCGTTTGTTCTGTACTATGTTCTGCTCTGGATCAAAAATACAAGAGCTTTCGCGCTCATGCGCGGCCTGATTATTCTGGCCGCTTTTTCGTTTCTGGCTGTCGCACTTCAGCTCAAGACGCTGATCTGGATCGTGCAGCGGACATTCTCGGTCGGCTTTATCGCGCTGGTGATCATCTTCCAGCCGGAACTGCGCCGGGTGCTCGAACAGCTCGGGCAGGGGCAGCTTATGGGGAAACTGCTCAAGACCAGCAGCCGGGAAGATTCCCGCGGGGAGCGGTTCAGCCGGCACACGGAGGAAGAACTGATCCGGGCTTCATTTGCCATGGGAGCGGCGAAAACCGGTGCACTGATCGTGATCGAGAAGAATATGGAACTGGTCGAGTTCATCAAGACCGGCATCGAGGTCGACGGCATCGTCTCCAGTCAGCTTCTGATCAATATTTTCGAGCACAACACGCCGCTCCACGACGGCGCTGTCATCGTGCGGGGGGACCGGATCATTTCGGCGACCTGTTATCTGCCTCTGACGGAAAATGTCAACTTAAGCAAGGCGCTCGGCACCCGGCACCGGGCCGGCGTCGGGATTTCGGAGGTGACTGATTCCCTGACGATCATCGTCTCTGAGGAGACAGGTGTGGTTTCGGTGGCAGAAAGAGGGCGGCTGGATTACAATGTAACCCGTGAGGCTCTCATGCGGCGTCTCGAGGCGATCCGCTATCACGGCGGATTCTCGATCAAGCCGCTCGGACTTTTCAGAAACAGGAAAAAGGCGGCCCATGAAAGAAAAGATTCTTAACAATATTACACTCAAGCTGCTGGCTGTCATATTTTCCATTGTGATCTGGATCCTGATTGTCAACTCCTACGACCCGTACAGTTCCGTGACCTTCAGCGGCATCAGCGTGACGCTGGAAAATGGAGACGTACTCACGGACATGGGCTACACGTATTCTGTACTGGACGGTAGCCGGATTTCCGTGACGCTTTCCGGACCTTCCAGCAAGGTTACGGCGCTCAATTCATCCAATGTGATTGCGACGGCGGATCTTTCGACGCTGCGGGACAATTCGGACTATGTGGACATCACTGTCCGGGTCGTAAGGAACGGGCGCGCCGTCGAGGACGTCACGGCAACACCGAGCCAGACTTCCGTGCGGCTTGGCATCGAGAACCGCAGTACGCAGACATTTGACATCCAGCTTACGACTGTCGGTGAACCGGAGAGCGATTACGCGATTTTAAACGGCAGCATCACGCCGTCCACGGTCACGATCTCGGGTGCTTCGACGGATGTGGAGAACATTGCGCTTGTGAGCGCAGTTTATGATGTGAGCGGCCTGAATCACGATATTGATGACACAGCGGCAATTATGCTGTACGATTCGTCCGGAAACACGATCAGCACGGATAATCTGAGTCTTTCCACGCGGCAGGTGCACTATACGGCCGACGTCTCGCTGAGCAAGGAAGTTCCGCTTATTCTGACGACGTCCGGGAAGCCGGCGGCCGGATACAAAGTGAACCAGATCTCGCCGGATTCTGATACGATCACGATATCCGGTGATTCTGAAGTTATCAGTTCGATCAGCGAAATCGCGATTCCATCAGATGCACTCAACGTCGAGGGGCTTTCGGATTCGACCACGTTCCGGCTCTGGCTCGAGGATTATCTGCCGGACAACATATCGCTTGTGAGCGACAGCATGGTCTCCGTGCGGGTAGAGATCGAGCCGGAAGCCACAGGTACTGTCACACTTCCGTCATCAGCCGTCACGGCGGTGAACGTCCCCGACGGGCTTTCGGCACAGATGAGCGGGCGGGATCTGACAGTTCAGGTGGAGGGCTCACAGTCCGTCATCAGCTCTCTGACAGCAGAAGGACTGTCAGCCACCGTGAATGCAGCCGGACTTTCGGCGGGAACACAGTCAGTGACGGTCGATTTTTCACCTCCGTCAGGTGCTGCCGTCACGGGCGAGTATCAGATGACGCTGACGCTTACCCGTCAGACGACGACTACAGCTGCAGCGACAGAAAGCCGTCATAGTACGGATATGGACAGCACACAGGCACAGGCCGATTCGGAAGGTATTCTGTCCGGGAACTGAAAGGAGAAGAGGATGGTCAGAAGGCAGGTTGAGATCGACTGCCGCAGCGGACTTCATCTGCGGCCGGCTACGGCGATGTGCACAGAAGCACAGAAATACGAAAGTGTCATACGACTCGCATACGGTGAAAAAACAGCCAATGCCAAGAGCGTTCTTTCGGTTCTGGCCTGCGGGGTCGGAAATGGCGCTGAAGTAGAAATCACGGCTGAGGGGCCGGATGAAGAAAAGGCTCTGAACGCTGTTGTACAGGCACTTCTTGAGTCGCTCAGACCGGATCCGGAAGAAGGAAAAGAAGTGACACCGGATGAAGGGGCAGAGAAGTAAGCAGAAAGGTTTTCAGGAGGATAAGAAAATGGGTTACATGGAAACGTACCGCGAATGGATGAACAATCCGTATTTCAGCGAGGAGGCGCGCCGGGAACTGAAAAGCATTGAGAATGACCCGGCTGAGATCGAGGACCGTTTTTACCGGGATCTGGAATTCGGTACCGGCGGTCTGCGCGGCATTGTCGGAATCGGCACGAACCGCATGAATATCTACACGGTGCGCAAAGCGACACAGGGACTTGCCAACTTCATCATCAAGGAAGGCGGACAGAAGCGCGGCGTGGCGATTTCGTTTGACTGCCGCCGGATGAGCCCGGAATTTGCCGATGAGGCGGCCCGCTGCCTGGCAGCCAACGGTATTGTCGCCTATATCTTTCCGTATCTGAAGCCGACTCCGGAACTTTCTTTTGCCGTGCGCAGGCTCAACTGCATCGCCGGCATTATGATCACCGCAAGCCACAATCCGCCGGAATACAACGGCTACAAGGTCTACTGGGAAGACGGCGCACAGATCACCGCGCCCAAGGACCGTGAGATTATCTCCGAGGTACAGGCGGTTACCGACTTTGCCGATGTGAAAATGATGGACAAGGAAGAGGCGATGGTTAAGAACCTCTACCGCATCATCGGATATGACATGGATGACGAGTATGTGGCAGCGCTTCATCAGAACTGCCTGAACGAAGAGCTGATCCGTCGCGTTCAGGACGATCTGAAGATCGTATACACGCCATTCCACGGAACCGGCAATGTTCCGGTCAGAAGAATTTTAAATGATCTGGGTTTCACGCATGTGTATGTCGTTCCGGAACAGGAAAAGCCGGATCCGGAGTTCACGACGCTTGCGTATCCGAATCCGGAGGATCCGAAGTCGTTCACGTATGCGCTTGCTCTGGCTGAGAAAGTGAATGCAGACATCATTCTGGCCACCGATCCGGATGCAGACCGTCTCGGCGTCATGGCAAGAGACAGCAGGACCGGTGAGTTCAAGTCCTTCACCGGCAATATGTCGGCAATCCTGATCGCAGAGTATCTTCTTTCCCAGAGAAAAGAGAAGGGACTTCTGCACAAGAACGGCGCGCTCGTGACAACGATTGTGTCCACCAATATGGCTGTCCCGGTTGCAAAGGAATACGGCCTGCACCTTGTGGAAGTCCTCACCGGTTTCAAATATATCGGAGAACAGATCAAGTTCTTTGAACAGAATCACGACTGGATTTATGAGTTCGGCTTTGAGGAATCGTACGGATGCCTGGTCGGCACGCACGCCAGAGACAAGGACGCTCCGTCGGCTGTCATGGCACTGTGTGAGGCAGCGGCTTACTATAAGAGCAAGGGCCTGACACTCTGGGATCAGATGCTGAATATCTACGAGAAATACGGCTATTACCGTGAAGGGCAGAAGTCCATCACGATGAAAGGCTCCGAGGGCGCAAAGGAGATCGCTGCTCTCATGGAGAAACTCCGCCATAACCCTCCGAAGAAGATCGGGCGCTGGGACGTGCTGGAATTCCGCGATTATCAGGAAGGAAAGACACTTGACACCCGGACCGGAAAAGAAGGAAAGACAGACCTGCCGAAGAGCAATGTATTGTACTATGATCTGTCAGACGGCGCATGGTGCTGCGCAAGACCATCCGGCACGGAACCAAAGATCAAGTTCTACATGGGCGTGCGCGGCAGCAGTCTGGAAGATTCGGCGGCACAGCTTGACGCGCTGACGAAAGCGGTCGAGGAGCATGTAAAGGCTTGATCCGGCACATCTGTGGCACGGTCAGCTGGAGAAGATCCGGCCGGTTCTCTGAAGAAATCTGTCCGCGATTCTTAATAAACGACAAATTTATATCATAGTTCGAACACAATTCGGTCACAAAGCGCTGATATAGTTTAATTTGTCAAAAGGAAATACGGGCATAAGCCTGAGATTATATCTGAGGAGACGAAACAGTTATGGAAGAATATGGCAACAACGAATTCGAGAACGAAAATTCCCGCAATTCCGGTCAATATGACAGCCAGAATCAGGGAACCGAAAACACGGGAACGTATGGCAGCGCGCAGAGCGGCGCATCCGGAAACACAGGCAGCAGCACGCCGGATTCGGACGGCTGGCACAATGAGTCGCGCGAAAACGGAACCTGGCAGAATAACAACGGCAGCGGCTACTATCAGAATGGCAGCGGCAGCGGATATTATCAGAACGGGTTCTACCAGAATACAGAAGGACAGCATCCGAAGAAACGTCCGCACAAGAGCCATCCGACGGCAAAGAAGATCGGGGCCGTTGTGCTCTCGGCCATTCTTTTCGGCGGTGTCGCAGGCGGCGTGATGGTCGGCATTCAGAAGGCGGCAGGAACGTCTTCCAGCAGCAGCGTGACCATTCCGACGACAACTTCGGTGGCAAGCAGCAGCGGAAGCAGCACGGCGACGACCGTCAGCGAGCTCGACGTTGAGTCCATTGCAGCGTCGGTGCTCCCGGCGATGGTTGAACTCTCCGGGACATATACCGAGACGTCAAGCAACATGTACTGGTTCGGCGGCAATAACACGCAGACGTACACGACGGCAGGAACCGGCATCATCATCGGGCAGAGCGACGACTCTGTTGTCATCATGACCAATGCACATGTCGTGACTGATGTGAGTGATCTGACAGCTACCTTCAACGACGGCTCGAACGCTTCCGCAAGTGTCGTGGGCTCCCGCTCCGACAAGGATGTGGCGGTTGTAAAGGTCAAGATTTCTGACCTGTCGGATTCCACGCTGAGCCAGATCGCGGTCGCAACTCTGAACACGGATACTTCTTCCCTCAAGGTCGGCGAACCGGTGGTTGCCATCGGAAATGCCCTCGGCGAAGGCCAGTCCGTGACAAGCGGCATCATCTCCGCGACGGGGCGGTCCATTACCGTCAACAACTACACATATGATGATCTGATCATGACGGATGCAGCCATCAATTCCGGCAACTCCGGCGGTGCGCTTCTGAATGCGAACGGAGAGGTCATCGGCATTAACTTTGCAAAGTCGAGTGACGACGGCGTGCAGAACATGGCATATTCGATTCCGGTCGGCGATGTGATCGACCTGGTCGAGAGCATGAGCACAAATTCCAGCCGTGAGGCGGTTCCGGAAGGTGAAGAAGGATTCCTGGGTGTGAGCGGCGTAGATATTACATCGGACATCTCCAGCACCTACGGGTACCCGCAGGGCCTGATGATCCGCTATGTCCAGGAAGGTTCGGCGGCAGCGAATGCAGGACTTGCCGAGTACGATGTCATCACGGCAGTCGACAATCAGACTGTGACATCTCAGAGCAGTCTGAGCTCGCTCCTGAAGTACTACAAGGCAGGGGAGACGGTTACGATCACGTACTATCATCTCGACAACAATCAGTACGTGGAAAAGTCAGTCGAAGTAACACTTGGCAGCAGACCGACGACTTCCCAGTAAACAGAGCGGTATATGAGTCAGACGGTTTCCTTCGTAGAGGGAAGCCGTCTTTTTTTCTTTTTTTAGAAAATTGCAATCGCGGATTTATTGCGCGGCGCGCGGCAGCGTATATAATTTAATACAGTACGATAAAGAATCGAGGACAGAATATGAGCGAAACGCAGGAACATTACTGCTCGGTGTGCCACCGTCCGGAAAGCGTGACAGGCAGGCAGCTTGACATGGGCGGAATGTATATATGCATGGACTGTATGCAGCGCACGATCGACGTGATGAGCAGCAGCGGATTCAATCTCACCAATATGATGAACAACATGCCGCCGAACATGGTAAATGACCTGACAAGCGGCATTTCCGCCGGCAGTACCGAAGGCGGGGACAATAAGGAAAAAGGCAGCGGTGAAAGCAAAGACAGCAAAACGGAAGAAGCCGGAAGACAGAATGGCTTTGATCCGTTTTCATTTTTCAAACTCAGAACAGGTCAGGGGCAGGGACAGCAGACGAAAGAAGACGACGATCCCCCGCTGAAACTTTCGGATGTCCCGGCTCCTCACGAAATCAAGCGGATGCTGGACGAGTATGTGATCGGGCAGGAAGAGGCGAAGAAAGTCATGTCTGTCGCCGTGTACAATCACTACAAGCGGGTCGCGACCGGCACGATGGACGACATACAGATTGAGAAGTCCAACATGCTGATGATCGGACCGACCGGATCCGGCAAGACATATCTGGTGCAGACCATCGCGAAGCTTCTGAAGGTTCCGCTTGCGATTGCGGACGCCACGTCGCTGACAGAGGCAGGCTACATCGGTGACGATGTGGAAAGCGTTCTCTCCAAACTGCTGGCCAATGCCGGCAACAACGTGAAGCGGGCTGAGCGAGGCATCGTATTTATCGATGAGATTGACAAGATCGCGAAAAAACAGGACATGCACAGCCGGGATGTTTCAGGCGAGTCGGTGCAGCAGTCTCTGCTCAAGATTCTGGAGGGAGCGACAGTCGAAGTGCCGGTCGGCGCCACGAGCAAGAGTGCTATGGTGCCTCTGACGCGCATGAATACCCGCAATATTCTGTTCATCTGCGGCGGCGCGTTCCCGGGACTTGAAGAAATCATCCGCAACCGTCTGAACAAGACTTCCGGGATCGGCTTTACGGCAGAACTCAAAAATCAGTATGACTCTGTGAAGAATATCTTCAGCTATGTGACGATCGAAGATCTGAAGCAGTACGGGATGATTTCGGAATTCCTCGGCCGTCTTCCGGTTGTCTTCTCGCTGGAGGCCCTCGACAAGGATGCGATGGTGCGGATTCTGCGGGATCCGAAGAATGCGATTATCGCACAGTATCAGAAATTGCTGGCACTTGACGGCGTCGATCTGGAATTCACCGACGACGCTCTGGGGGCGATCGCTGAGCTGGCTCTTGAAAAAGAAACAGGCGCCAGAGCGCTGCGTTCCGTCCTGGAGAGCCGGATCATGGACATCATGTATGAGGTGCCGAAGGACCGGAACATCGGCCGCTTGACAATTACAGGCGACTATATCCGCGGCAAGGGGGCACCGGTCATCCAGATGCGGGAAGAAGAAGTGCCGCGCATCCGCACGGCACAGCAGGACAGTCTGCCGGAAAAATAAAAAACATGTATTAAAAAAATCAAATAATCCGATAATTAACTTGCGTTTATCAAGAACAACAAGTATACTGGTTGAAAAATCAAAACAGGATACGGTTTCCGTTTCCGAAAGAAGGAGAAACAGACAAATGGGTTACGTTGACGAAGTTCTTGAAAACGTGAAAAAGAAGAACGCAAATGAGCCGGAATTTCTTCAGGCCGTGACGGAAGTTCTGGAGTCGATCAGGCCGGTTGTCGACCGCAACGAGGAACTTTACAGAAAAAATGCACTCCTTGAGAGACTGGTTGAGCCGGACCGCATTATCATGTTCCGCGTTCCGTGGACCGATGACAATGGCAAGGTGCATATCCAGAGAGGGTACCGCGTTCAGTTCAATGATGCCATCGGACCGTACAAGGGCGGACTCCGTTTCCATCCGTCGGTTTATGTCGGAATCCTGAAATTCCTTGGATTCGAGCAGATCTTCAAGAATTCTCTTACCGGCCTTCCGATCGGCGGCGGTAAGGGCGGTTCGGACTTTGATCCGCACGGCAAGTCGGATGCAGAAGTTATGCGTTTCTGCCAGTCCTTTATGAGCGAGCTGTACAAGTATATCGGAGAGAATACGGATGTTCCGGCCGGCGACATCGGCGTAGGCGGCCGCGAGGTAGGCTATCTTTTTGGCCAGTACAAGAGACTGACGGGCCGCTATGACAGCATTCTCACCGGCAAGGGCCTGACTTTCGGCGGCTCTCTTATCCGTACGGAGGCTACAGGCTACGGCCTTCTGTACTGCGCGGATGAGATCCTCCGCATGAACGGCAAGACGCTTGAAGGAAAAACCTGCGTCGTATCCGGTTCCGGCAATGTTGCGATCTACGCGATCGAAAAGGCTCAGCAGCTCGGCGCAAAGGTTGTTACATGCTGCGATTCCACCGGCTGGATCTATGATCCGGACGGCATCGATGTAGCTGTTCTCAAGGATGTCAAGGAAGTAAAGAGAGCAAGACTTACGGCTTACAAGGAAGCCCGTCCGAATGCCGAGTACCATGAAGGCAAGGGCGTGTGGACTGTTCCGTGCGACTACGCATTCCCGTGCGCGACGCAGAACGAGCTAGGCCTGGAAGATGCCAAGACACTTGTGAAGAATGGATGCCAGGGCGTATTTGAAGGCGCGAACATGCCGACAACGCTTGAGGCGACACAGTACATTCAGGAGAACGGCCTTCTGTTCACACCGGGCAAGGCGTCAAACGCCGGCGGCGTAGCGACATCTGCTCTGGAGATGAGCCAGAACGCAGAGCGTCTTTCCTGGACGGCACAGGAAGTCGATGCAAAGCTCAAGGACATCATGGTCAACATTGCGCACAATATGTCCGACGCGGCGGAAAAGTACGGATTCAAGGGCAACTATGTAGTCGGCGCCAACATCGCCGGATTTGAGAAGGTTGCCGAGGCGATGATCGCACAGGGCGTTTATTGATCCGCACGGTTTTAATCTAACCATTATTTCGTTTCAGAAAAAGGAGCCTGCTGCTTCAAATTGCAGCGGCTTCTTTTTTTGAGTGCATAAGCCAGTGCCGAAGCCAGGAAGGATGGACTGCTTGCAGGCCGATCCGGATTGGCTTCAGGCACGGCAACGGAAAACCGCATGGAGTCACGCGAAGCGGGATGGGAATGCGGTTTTCCGTTAGCGGCGCGGGAGCACGAAGTGCGCCGCGCCGCGTGGTTTATGCGCAAAGACGCCGCGGCATGCAAGTTGATTTTTCAGGGCGCAGAAGTTAGAATGATACTGATTTTGTTCCATACGGATGAAGAAGGATTTGCCATGCTGAATTTTGACGAAGAAATAAAGAAGTTCCAGCGCAGCCTCGAGGTGGAGGACGCTGAGGATACGATATACAACAATGATGTTCCCGATATTTCGGATCTGATCAGTCAGCTGATGCAGGAGGCTGATGCGTCCAGAAACCGGAACAGCCGCTGAAAGGTAAGGGGAACATGAGATGTAACAGATGCGGGGCGCTGCTGAATGAATCGGACATTTGTCCGAACTGCGGCGCCGATGTTCATATTTACAAGCGGATCGCGAGAGCTTCCAATGCCTATTATAACCTGGGGCTCGCCAAGGCGCAGGTCCGCAACCTGACCGGTGCTGTCGAGAGTCTTCGCACGGCGCTGACGATCGACAAGAGAAATATTCAGGCCAGAAATCTGTTAGGACTCGTCTACACGGAGCGCGGCGACATCGTCGAGGGGCTGAGCCAGTGGGTCATCAGCCGCAGCATTATGCCGACGGACAACCTGGCTTCGCGCTATATTCAGGAGGCGCAGAAGGACAAGGAAGCATTTGATTCCGTAACAGAGGCCATCAGCCAGTACAATCTCGCACTGCGCAACGCCAGACAGGGCAATACCGACATGGCGATGATCCAGCTGAAGAAGGTCACCGCGGCGCATCCGAATCTGCTGAAGGCGCAGCAGCTGCTGGCACTTCTGTATATTCAGAACGGAGAGTACAACCGGGCGCGCCGCTGCCTCAACACGGTTCTGCACGTTGACCGCAGCAACACGCTGGCGCAGCGCTATCTGCAGGAAATCCGCGACCGGCTGCGCGAGAAGCGCAAGAATTCACCGTCCGGTTTCCGGCCGCACACGGAGGATGAGACGAGACAGCCGCTTTCCGGCAATGATGTGATCATCCCGCACAGCACGTTCCGGATGCCGGGCAACGGGGCCGCCACGGCCGTTCACATTCTGATCGGCGCGGGACTTGGCGTTCTGCTGTTCTTCCTGCTCCTGACACCATCCATCCGGAGAAACGCGTATGCGCAGGGACAGTCCGGAAATGCGGAACTGACGAGCCAGATTGCCTCCCAGGACGCACAGATTACATCCCTGCAGTCTCAGCTTGAAGAGGTGCAGCGGCAGTATACCAGCCTGCAGACGGCCGGCGGCGACACTCAGAACACACAGTCGCTGATCGCCTCGGCGCAGAACTATCTGGCGGGCAGGCTCCTGGAGTCGGCCGAGAATCTGGCTGACATAGAAGATCCGACCACGCTGACGCAGACAGAAGCGGCGGCGCTCTATCAGATGCTGTCCGGCAACATGACAAGCTATGCGTCGGAGATCTTTGATTCCGGAAAGACAGCTCTTGACGCCGGAAATTATCAGCCGGCGATTCTCGCGTTCGTGCGCGCTGTCCATGCGGACAGCACAAATGCCGAATACGTGTACTATGCGGCAAGAGCCTGTGCTGCGGCAAATGACACGACAAATGCCGCCAAGTATTATCAGATGGTTCTGGACCGTTTCCCGGCATCCGAGTACGCGTCGGAAGCAAGAAGCTATCTGACAGGCGCCAACGCGGCGCAGGCCCAGACGACGACGGCTCAGGCAAGTACTTCTGCGGCTGCGCAGACAACTGCCGCTGCGGAAACGGCACCTCAGACCACGGCAGCACAGCAGACAACAGAAGCGGCTCCGGAAACAACAGCCGCAGAGCCTGAGACGACGGCTGCTTCGGAGGAAACATGAAGGTTGTCATCCGGACGGGAAACAGCGAGATAACCGAAAAGAAATCGCGCTTTCTAGGTGCTCTGTTTCCGGTCAGTTCGGAAAATGAGGCACTTTCTGTTCTTGCGGATGTACGGAAGAAATACTGGGACGCCAGACATCATGTGTATGCATATGTGACGGATTCGGGGAAAATCCGCCATTTTTCGGATGACGGGGAACCGGCCGGAACCGGCGGAAAGCCGGTCATGGAGTGCCTGACAAGAGCAGATCTGACCGGTGCGCTGCTGGTTGTGACGCGGTATTTCGGCGGAACGCTGCTGGGTACCGGCGGGCTGACCCGGGCATACGGTACGGTGGCGCAGGCAGCGCTGGATCATGCCGGACTTGCGGAACTGATGCAGGGGAATAACTATCATCTGACGCTCTCGTATCAGCAGGCCGGGAAGCTCGAATGGCTTGTGCGGGATGCGGGCGGTATTCTTCTTGACACGAAATACGCGGAAACTGTACAGGCTGATCTGCTCGTACCGTCTTCGGAAGAGAAACGTTTTCTGGCGCAGACGGCGGACACATTTGCCGGAAAAGTGATTCCGGATGATCTGGGACCACGGTCGTATTACACGGATGAGGCGGGACGGGTTCACTTTATCGGAGGAGGATCGGCGTGAAGAGAAACAGACGCACGGAGAGTTCTTTGCTGCTGGGACTGCCGGATATGGCGCGCGAAGGCGGTGCGCTGGCAGAGGAGACGGCTTCCAGGGCTGCTGCAGCACTTGCTCATTTCCCGGGCGGGGATTCGTGGAAGAAGATACTTGCGGATTTTGCAGCTGAGCAGAAGAGAAAAGACATGGCGTGGCCCGGTATCGCAGCCCTCATTCTTTCAGGCAGCGAAGCGGACATCATGCGTGCCGCCGCGAAAGCACAGAGCACAGATCTGGCAATGATCCGCACGCCGGAGGAAGCGTATATGTATATTCCGGGGCTCGTGCTCGCGGAGACGAAAACCGGAACGCGCGGTAAATATCATGACCTGCTGCAGACACTGGAGAGAATTCCGGTCGTCACGTGCGATGACCTGGCCCTTGTCATGGCGGCAGCTGTTGAGAGCATGGAGTGGATGGATCAGGCGGTGTACGAAGTATACCGCGGATTTCAGAGCGTTTTTGAGGCGGACTTTGCCCGGTTTGCCGAAGAGAGCAGTACGGATCCGAAAGCGCCGGTTTCTGACGCCGCGATTCTTTTCTCTTCATACGCGGTGCTCAAGGCCTGCCGCCTCGGCGCTGTTCTCACAGAAAAGTTCGCCGGGCAGGCGGAAAAAAACTGCGCAAAGATCGTGCGGCACGCAGATGATTCCGGCGACGGACTTGTGTACGTCACGGCGGCTCTTGTCTACGCGGAAGGAATCAGGAACCGGGATTACAGAGACTACGGGCGGAAGAACGGAGGTGTGCTGTGGAGCTGAAGCTTCTCTGGAAAGGAATGCGCACCGCAGTTGTGCGGCTGGCGGGGGCCGGAAAGTATCACGCGGACAAGCCGTATGAACTGAAGATTTCAGACGGACGCTGCCTTACAACGGAAACGGTCGTGACATCCATATACGGTCTTAAGCCGGGACAGCCCTGCAGTATTTCGGCGCTTGTTGACGGGCAGGAGGCGGGAACGGTCTCATTTGTCACGGAAAAGGAAAGCGTGACGCTGAATGTCCGGGATTTCGGGGCATTCGGTGACGGAAAGCACGATGACACCGCCGCGATTCAGTGCGCAGTCATGGCGAGCCGGAAACACAGCAGGGTGCTTGTTCCGAAGGGAGTCTTCTGTGTCAGCAGTATTTTTCTGAAAAGTCATCTGCATCTGTACCTTGCGGAAGGCGCTGTGATCAAAGGAATTCCGGACCGGGACCGCTGTCCCATTCTGCCGGGAACGATTCCTGAAACAGACGGGAAAGGCGAAAAGAATTTCGGCACATGGGAAGGAAATCCTCTCGACATGTTCGCAGGCGTGATCACGGGACTGCACGTTTCGGATGTCACGATCAGCGGACAGGGGACGATCGACGGCGGCGCCGGTAAGAACAACTGGTGGAAGGACGTCCGCACGAGGAATGTCGCATGGCGCCCGCGGCTTGTCTTTTTACATGACTGCAGGCAGGTAGTCCTGCAGGGGATCACGCTGCGCAACTCGCCGTCCTGGACGCTGCATCCGTATTTCTCTCAGGATCTGTATTTCCTGGATCTGAATATCCACAATCCGGCGGACAGCCCGAACACAGACGGCCTGGATCCGGAGAGCTGCAGCCGCGTATCGGTCATCGGCACTCAGATTTCGGTCGGAGATGACTGCATTGCCATCAAATCCGGGAAGATCTATCAGGCTCTGAAGTATCAGACGCCGACTTCGGATATGCGGGTGGAAAATTGTTTCATGCGTGACGGACATGGTGCCGTGACGGTCGGCTCAGAGATCGCGGCCGGCGTGCGGGGCATCCGGGTGAAGAACTGCGAATTCTTCCATACTGACAGAGGCCTGCGGATTAAGACCCGGCGGGGCAGAGGGGAACTCTCGGTCCTGACTGATATCCGGTTTGAGAATATCCGTATGGATCATGTCAAGACGCCATTTGTCGTGAACAGCTTTTATTTCTGCGATCCGGACGGCCATTCGGAATATGTGGGATCTAAGAAGGCGCTTCCGGTGGATGAGCGCACGCCGTCTGTCGGAAAGCTTGTTTTCAGGGATATTCAAGCTGACGGCTGCGAGTACGCGGCGGCCTGGATCGCGGGGCTTCCGGAACGAAAGATCGAAGAGCTTGATTTTGAACGGGTTTCGGTTTCGTTTGCACCGGATGCCGGTACCGGCCAGCCGGCCATGATGGAAGGATGCGGCCCCCTGTCCCGCGCCGGCTTTGTGATAAGCGGGGTGAAGAATCTGACGATGCGCGCTGTCACAGTGAACGGATGTGAAGGAGAACCTCGGATCTTAAGCGATGTCGATTCGCTGACGGAATCGTAAATAAAGATAATTCCTGTGAACCGGAACAGTAAATACACAGACTAAAAAAGGACCTCCTTTGCGGAAGTCCTTTTTTATTTCCGGTATCCTGATGATTATTTGTTCTTCTTTGTATCT
>OMUP01000035.1 GCA_900314255.1 uncultured Lachnospiraceae bacterium
CGTCCACCTCGCTCTTGCGGTACTCCTCCAGAATCTGGATGAGCTCCGCATCCGGTGCCTTCTGCGCCCTGCGCAGATGATACCGCAGGATCAGGCGGCTCGCGTCATTTTTCGAGGCCTTCTCGTACTCGCGGCACATACTCTCCGCGTCCTGGAACTCGCCGGTGCGGATCAGCAGTTCTGTCAGTTTATAGATCAGCTTGCGCCCGCCCAGATTGCGGTTGTACGCGATCGCCGCCACGTCCCGGGCGTCCTCGTAGTCCCCCGCTGCCTCGTGCACGTTAATGATCATCGCGAGGGTCGGCCAGTCTCTGACATGACGGAAATCCATGCCGGCAGCCAGACGGGAAGCCTCGTCATATTCCTTTTTCTTCGCCAGTTTCTGAACTTCTTCCAGCTTGATTCCAAATTCGTATTTATCCAAAACAGGAGCCTCTCTTCATTCTGTCATATTCATAAGTATTATTGCTTCCGACGGCATACGCCGCCTGAATATAATCAGAGAAATTTTATCACAGCACTTTATTATTGTAAATGTTTCTTAACATTTAAAGAGAGGGTCGAAATGTATACATTCTGCAAAAGCTCCGTTCTCCTGACATGGAATCTCATCAATGTAGGAATCGGGAAGCTGACTGTGCCAGAGTTCTCTCAAATGGTGAGTGTTTCTTACGTGAAATCCGGATTAAACTACATGTAATAATATTCAAGGGATATTAAAGTCTGATAATCGTAAAGTCAATCCTTATATATTTCAATTGCGCATGATATATTTCAATGTGTATAATTTAATTATAGAGTAATCGTGACAGCTGAAGACGTTGTGCATTCTTCAACGGATAATTTTGGGGACTCCGAAACAGCGGTCGTGACAGGTACGAGTACCCATATTAACCAGTACTGAATTAGAGCTCAAATGATTAGGAGGGCACGATGAGAACAAAAAGGAATGTTGTTATTTTGTTAATAACGGCGACTGCTGCAGCCGTTATGGGTGCCTTCGGATTTGCCAGACTTTCGGAACTGCAGAAGGCAGAGACTTTAAAAACGGAGATTCCCCTGCTTGCGGGTAAAACCTGCACCTATGCCGGAAGGTCCGAAGGAATGTTCGATCAGAAAGATTACATTTTTACAGACACGGTCAATGATTACTACGTGTCTGAGACCGAACAGAGAGTAACAGCGATCACCATAGCGGGAGCTGAAACCAGGGGAGTCGAACTTCCTGAGTTGGTCAGTGTCACGGAGGAAGAGGCATATGGGACGGCTGAACAGTGGTTTCGGCAGGTTTTCCCGGAGGTCACGGAGTTTCGTCATTCGGATGTACCGTTCAACGGAGCTTCTTTTCTGTATACCTTTGATGAGATGAACGGTGAAGTGCCGACCGGGAATTCCGCAAGTATCTACATCATGGGAGACGGGCGCCTGTATTTGGCGTCCTACGTGTACGGGACCGGACCTGAAGCGGAAGACGGGCAGCGTATCTCCGAAGAAGAGGCTTTCCTGCGTGCGGTGGAGGCGATCAACGAGAACAATCCCAAGTACTACAACAATCCCGAGGCGATTGCGTCAGAGGAGTTCACTGAGAGGGAGATCCGGCTGGAGACGTTCAATGGAAAGACGTATTACGAAATCAAGGGCAGCGCACCGCTTCGGTTCGAAGGCGGTGGTTTTACCGAGCATTATATGATCGACATCGACGTCGGCACGGGGGAGTGCCTGCGGCTGGCCAATTCCAGCGGGAAGGGGTATGACAGACTAAGCAACTGAATGGAATTATGAAGAAATAGCGCCGGTCCCGGTCAGTGACACCAGGATCGGCGGATTTATCTCCGATCGGTGCCCCCGGCATTCCCGGCGCCGCCGGGGCACTTCAGCCGTGCCCCATATCCGTGCGCCCCTCAAGGGCGCGCAGAAGTGTCACTTCGTCCACGTTGTCCAGGTCGCCGCCAACCGGGACGCCGCTGGCAATCCGCGTCACCCTGATGCCGGTCGGCCGGATCAGGCGGGCCAGATACATGGCCGTCGTCTCACCCTCCAGGCTGGAATTTGTCGCCAGAATCACTTCTTTGATGTCCTCTTTCGCCAGCCGGGTCATGAGTTCCTTCATCCGGATATCCTCCGGGCCGACGCCGTTCATCGGGCTGATGGCACCGTGCAGGACGTGATACACGCCGTCATACTTTCCGGTTTTCTCGTAGGCCGCCATGTCCCGCGTGTCCTCCACCACCATGATGGTGGAGTGATCCCTTTTGTCATCGGCGCACACCGGGCAGAGGTCCCCGTCCGTCAGAGTGCAGCACTCTTTGCAGTAGTGGACATTCTCCTTCGCGTCCAGAATGGCTGCCGCCAGACTTTCCACCTGCTCCTTCGGCATGCTGATGATGAAAAATGCGAGCCTCTGCGCGCTTTTCGGTCCGATCCCGGGGAGCCTCGAGAGCTGCTCGATGAGATGTCCGATATGGCTGCTGTAGATTTCCATGCCTTATATCAGACCTCCGCCGAGGCCTCCAAGGCCCCCGGTCAGGCGGCTCATCTGCTCCTGTGCTGCCGCGTCGCAGGCGCGGAGCGCTTCGTTGGCAGCTGCCATAATCATGTCCTCGAGCATCTCGACATCTTCCGGATCAACCGCCTCCGGATCAATCTTGATCTTCGTGATCTCCTTCTTGCCGGATACCGTCACTTCGACCACGCCGCCGCCAGACGTCGCGTGAAATTCCTGCGCTTCCAGCTTTTCCTGCTGTTCCTGCATCTGACGCTGCATGCGCTGTGCCTGCTTCATGAGGTTGTTCATATTGCCCGGCATTCCGCCGCCAAAGCCGCCCCGTTTTGCCATTCTGTCCTCCTGCTCATCAGACCATTCCGCTCTCGTGATCCGCCGTGTCCACCTTCATGGCCGGCTGCGGGATGGCTGGTTCTCCTGAATTTTCTTTTCTCAGTTCTTTTGTTATTTTTACACCCTTTGCGATCCGTTTTAAAGGGGCGGTGAGAAATGCCGGCGCCTCCATGACCGGAGAGTCCGGCGCATCAATCACCAGTTCACTCTTTCCGCGGACTGTCACATCCACCGCACTGCCGTCAAGAAGCGGCCCGGCAAGCGGCTGCACCGCCGTGATGTACTCTCTGACCTGATCCCAGTGCTGAATGATGTACTCTGCGTCTGCTGTTCCGTCCGGCAGGCCGAAATTCAGCGGGGAATCCGGATCCGCGGGCGCCTTTTTTGCAGATGTGCCGGAGACAGGGGCCGCCGGGCGGTCTGCCAGGCTTGCGATGAGCGCCTGCAGCTGTTCTGTCTGCGCCTCCAGTGCCGCGACACGCGCCGCAAGGCCGGACGTGTCTCCCGCCGCACGCGGCGAATCCGTGCCTTCTGCGTCTTCTTTCTCCGCGCTTCCGGCGTCCATGGCAGGCTTTGTGCAGCGGATCAGCGTAACCTCCGTCAGCACCCGCTTCTGAGTCGTCCCCGTCAGTTTTCCGGAAAGGCTGCTGAAAAGCTCGATATAGCGGATGATCCGGCTGACACCTTGTTTTCTGTCTCCGTTCCCGCTCCCCGCCGCTTTTGCCGCATCTTCCTTAAGCCGCTTGAAATCGTCCTCCGACATATCGACGATGTCTGCCGTGACACTCATGTCCGCGGACGTCATGACCAGCAGGACATTGCGCAGATACCAGATGAGGCCGGAAACAAACTGCGGAAGTTCCTGCCCCGAAAGCAGGACTTTGTTCAGAAGTTCCAGCGCGCCGCCCGTCCGGTACGCCAGCAGCTCGCGCAGCATGGCCGAATAGACAGCTGTGTCCGCGGCGCCCAGAACCTTCAGGACATCCTCATACTCCAGATCCTTGCCGATATAATAGGACAGGCACTCGTCGAGCAGACTCAGCGCATCACGCATCGAGCCGTCGGCCTGCCGCGCCACATAGCGCAGCGCCTGGTCACTTGCCGCGAGTCCTTCCTTTTCCACAAGACTCTTCAGCTGTTCAAAAATCGTCTCCGTCGGAATGCGGTGGAAATCGTAGCGCTGACAGCGCGAGAGAATTGTCAGCGGGATCTTCTGGATCTCCGTCGTCGCCAGAATAAAAATCACATAGGACGGCGGTTCCTCCAGCGTCTTGAGGAGCGCGTTGAATGCCGCCGCCGAGAGCATGTGCACCTCGTCGATGATGTACACGCGGTACTTTCCTTCCGTCGGCCGGTAGCGCACCTGTTCCCTGATATCCCGGATGTTGTCGACGCCGTTGTTGCTGGCGGCATCGATTTCAACCACGTTCATGTCCGTCCCGGCGGCAATCGCCCGGCAGGACGCACACTCCCCGCAGGGACTTCCGTCCACCGGATTCTCGCAGTTCACCGCCCGGGCAAAAATCTTGGCCACGCTGGTCTTTCCCGTTCCGCGGGTCCCGCAGAACAGGTAGGCGTGCCCGATCCGTCCGGTTTTTATCTGATTCTTCAGTGTCCGGACGACCGCTTCCTGCCCTCTGACATCTTCAAATGTCTTCGGCCGCCATTTGCGGTACAAAGCCTGATACGCCATTTTCACCCCTGATACTGCACACAGACAGGAAACGCCGGAAACGCCGATTCTTGTGAGCGGCATCTCCGGCATTACTCTTCATCAAACATAAAATGCGCGGTCCGCTTCGAGCGAAGACAAACAGACGGTACCGGCCTGACCTGCTCGGCCCAGGCACCCTTCCGGCACATGAAAGCTTCCGCTTAGTGCTGCTTCATTCCTGACCTGACACGGTTCACGGATTTTCATTGCGGAAGACCCGGACTTCAACGCCGTCCTGGCCGGGCTGCTCTGCCCGCCTTTGTCCTCAGTCGGACCATCACCCCTGCTGTAGCGGATTGCAGGTTCAGGGGACCGCTGCTCCCCCGGCTGCGCATCTTTGATTATACCGGGGCGCCGCCCTTCTTGTCAATCGCCGGGCGCCCCGTGCTATACTGCTGGCAAATGGATAAAAGGAGCAAAAGCTTGATTCCACAGGATCTCTCAAGAATGCAGGCCCCCGAAGACGAGGGGTTCATGAAAGAAGCACTGAAACAGGCGAAAAAAGCCGAGCGCATCGGCGAAGTGCCGATCGGCTGCGTCATCGTGCAGGACGGCAAAGTAATCGCGCGCGGATACAACCGGCGCAACACTGACCACACGGCGCTCGGCCACGCGGAGATCACCGCCATAAAGCGCGCCAGCAAAGCCGTGGGCGACTGGCGGCTGGAGGACTGCACGATTTACATCACGCTCGAGCCCTGCCCGATGTGCGCCGGCGCCATCGTCCAGGCCCGGATCCCGGACGTCGTGATCGGAGCCATGAACCCGAAGGCCGGGTGCGCGGGTTCCGTCATCAACCTGCTGCAGATGCCGGGGCTCAATCACCGCTGCCGCATAACCCGCGGCGTGCTGGAAGACGCGTGCTCCGGCATCCTTAAAAGTTTCTTTGCCGCCATGCGCGAAAAAAAACGCGCAGAAAAAGCAAACTCTT
>OMUP01000093.1 GCA_900314255.1 uncultured Lachnospiraceae bacterium
GTCTTCAGCACATCCAGGCTGCCGGCCGGGGCCAGCAGTTCCACTTTTCTTCTCATATGTTTTTTCCGTCCTTTTTCACACTGACCGTCATGCCGTCGCCCACTGCCAGAAGGCAGCTTGTCAGAACGGGATCATGCATGATGGCCCAGTTATAATCCCGCACACGCTCATAGATTGTCCGGTCCCGCCGTTCGATCAGGCAGCGCGGATCTGTGATCGTGCCGTCCTGCAGCACATTGTCCGTCACCAGTACGCCGCCGGAAACAAGCATTTTTTTTAGAACCGGGAGGAGCCGGATATATTGTCCCTTCGCCGCGTCAAGAAAGATAAAATCGTACCGCTTTCCTTCTTCATCCAGCTGCGGAAGCAGCTGTGCGCTGTCGCCTGTCAGGACCGTAATCTGCTCCTGCCTGCCTGCCGAAAGGATATGTTTTCCCGCTTCCTCCGCTCTTTCTTTATCCAGCTCGATCGTAGTAATGTCTGTCTTTGGCAGCTGGTCAGCCATGAAAAGCGCAGAATAGCCGATTGCCGTCCCCACCTCCAGAATATGCTCCGGCCGCTTCATCTGAAGCAGAACAGCAAGAAATTTCTGCGCCTGCCGCCGGATGATGGGAACACCTCTCTTTTCTGCGCCTGCCCTCAGTTCCTCTAAGAATTCACTCTCGCCCGCGTCCAGCGAATCGATGTACGCGGACAGCCTCTCATCAAGAATCACTCTTTCCTCCTGAAAACTTCTGCAGCACACCAAGAATGGCCGCAGGCAGCTCTCTTTTGCGCTGTTCGCTGTCTGCGGCCATTCTGTCAGTTTTTCTGCGGTTATTCTTCCAGAAACGTCGTGTCAAAGTTCAGGTCCCGCACCAGATCGCGGCATACCTGCTGAATCAGACGGGAAAGCCGCACCTCTGCGCTCCGGTAGCGGGCTGCCGGTCTCTGCTGAAAAAGGGCCTCGTACTTCTGATTAACCTTCTCCGGTGAGTCGCCGTCATCCGAATTCTGAGCCCTGAAGAGCTCCCGGCGCGCGGCGTCCATCTGCCGGCGCAGATCCGGCGTCTTGTTCAGCTCCCGGCCGGTCTCCTGAAATTCCTTGTATTCACTGCTGTTCATGATCGCGCGCTTGAGTTCTTCCACGATCTCATCGATCGGGCGCGTGTTTTCTTTCTCTTCGTTCACTGTATCAGCCATGCTCTTCCATTATAATCGGCAGAATCACCGGATGCCTGTGCATCTTCTTCCAGAAGTACTCGCTCAGGTCATCCTTGATCAGGTTCTTGATCTTGCTCCAGTCGCTGATGCGGCGCACCAGGCACTCATCGACCGTCTTCTCGACAACCGAATGTGCCTCGTCGAGCAGATCCTCCGCCTCGCGGACATAGACAAAACCGCGGGAGATGATGTCCGGCCCTGCCACAAGGTTGCCGGTATATTTCTGCAGCGTCATCACGACGATGACAATGCCGTTCTCCGCCAGATTCTGACGGTCGCGCAGGACAATATTGCCGACATCGCCGACGCCCAGGCCATCGACCATGATACGGCCCGCCTGCACGTGATCAACGATCTTTGCCTCCTCGTCCGTGAGCTCCACAACATCGCCGGACTTGGCCATGATGATGTGATCCTCGTCATACCCGAGAAGCTTTACCAGATCATGCTGTCCCTGCAGATGACGGTATTCGCCGTGAACCGGGAACGCATATTTCGGCTTCACCAGAGTGTAGATCAGCTTGATCTCTTCCTGGCATGCATGTCCGGAAACGTGGGTATCCTGGAAGATAACCTTGGCTCCCTTCATGCCCAGCTCGTTGATAACTTTGGCCACTGACTTCTCGTTGCCCGGGATCGGGTTGGACGAGAACACGACCACATCGCCCGGATTGATCTGAACCTTGCGGTGCAGGTCGGCCGCCATGCGGGAAAGCGCCGCCATCGTCTCACCCTGGGAACCGGTCGTGATCAGCACGATCTCCCGCGGGCGGTAATTGATCATTTCCTCGGTCTGGATCAGCACGCCGTCCGGAATCCGCAGATATCCGAGTTCCTGCGCGACGTTGATGATGTTGACCATGCTCCGGCCTTCCACGCAGACCTTGCGGTGGTACTGCACGGCCGTGTTGATGATCTGCTGCACACGGTCCACGTTGCTGGCAAATGTCGCAATAATCAGCCGGCTCTCCTGATTCTCCGAGAAGATCTTCTCGAACACCTTTCCGATCGTCTTCTCTGAGCTCGTGAAGCCCGGGCGCAGAACATTGGTCGAGTCGCACAGCAGCGCCAGGACGCCCTGATGCCCCAGCTCACCGAAGCGCTGCAGGTTGATCGGATCGCCGTAAACCGGTGTAAAGTCCACCTTGAAGTCGCCGGTGTGCACGATCACGCCCGCCGGGCAGGAAACAGCAAGCGCCGCCGAATCGGAAATCGAGTGGTTCGTGCGGATGAACTCCACCTTGAAATCCCCGAGTGTGACCACGTCGCCGTACTGCACAACATTGCGCGTCACCATGTTCATCATGTCGTGCTCGGTCAGCTTGCTCTCGATAAGGCCCATTGTGAGCCGTGTCGCATAGATCGGCACATTGACCTTCTTCAGGACATACGGAATCGCACCGATGTGATCCTCATGTCCGTGTGTGATGACAAATCCCTTCACCTTCTTCAGGTTCTCTTCCAGGAATGTCGTGTCCGGCAGAACCAGATCGACGCCAAGCATGTCGTCTTCCGGGAATGCCAGGCCGCAGTCGACCACGATGATCGAGTCACCGTACTCAAATGCGGTCATGTTCATACCAATCTGCTCCAGTCCCCCCAGCGGTATGATGCGCACAGGCAGATGTTCGTTCTTCGTGCTCTTCACCTTTGCCTTTCTGCCGGAGCTGCGGTGCGCCGGCCTGGCTGCTGTCACGGCCGCTGATGCGGCTGCGCTCTTTGCAGCTTCAGGCTGTTCTTCTTTTGCTCCGGCATCCGTTCCTTCTGTTTTTCTTCTGACTCTCCTCTTTCTCTTTGGTTTTTCGTCCGCCTGTTTTTCGCCTTCTGTCTCCGGGCTTTTCTTTGTATTAGCCCCTGCAGCCGGTTTTACGGCGGCTTTATCAGCAGCTTTCTCTGCCTTTTCGTTTTTGATTTCGCTGTCAGCCTTTACAGCTTCTTCTGTCTCGTTTTCGTTTTCTTTGCTCATTGAATCGTTATCCCGTGTTCCTTCAGTATTTCACCAAAAATCTGTCCGGCACCCGCCAGCTCATCCGGATCCTCCACCGGACAGAAATCCGCTTCCGGATCTCCGTCAGATGATTCATCCTTCAGAATCATGGCCTCACCGTCTCCGTCTTCGCTGTCTGTCACAAGAAGATAGGTCTTTCCTCCGAGTCTTGTCTCGTCCAGAACGTACCAGCTCTCCCTGTTCCCGTCTTCATCTGTAAATTCCAGTTTCTCCATGCAAGTCTGATTCCTCACGCAAGTTCATTGTCTCTCCGGGCCGCACACATGTTCGCCCATGGGAGCCGTTTTAGGCAAAAACCATTCCCCGGCCTGCCTTACACAAGCCGGGGAACAACCTCTGTGTTCATTCGCGCTTATTCCGGCGGTTGTTCTCATCCAGGAAATCCTGGAGAATAACCGAAGCGGCAAGCTGATCGATAACCGCTTTCCGGTTCTCGCGCTTTACGCCGCCGCGGATTAGTGATTCTTCCGCCTCGACGGTCGAAAGTGTCTCGTCCCACATGGTGACCGGGAGACCTGTCCGGCGTGCCACATCATCTGCAAACTTTCTGCAGACGGCAGCCCGCTCACCTTCCGTCCCGTCCATGTTGCGGGGAAGCCCTACGACAATCGCCTCAGCACCGTTTTCTCTGACAATTTCCTCAATCCGCGCATATGTTCTGCGCAGTTTGTTGTCTTCCTTGCGGACGATGGTCTCGAGGGGAAGTGCATAACTTCCCTTCCGGTCGCTCACCGCGACCCCTACCGTCCGGGTTCCCTCATCCAGTCCGATATATACCAAATCAAAGGCCCTTGTTCTCTATGAAATAGCGGACCAGATATTCCACCAGCTCATCCCGGTCTGCCTTCATGATCAGGCTTCTGGCATTGTTGTGGCTGGTGATATATGTCGGGTCGCCTGACATGATATATCCGACGATCTGATTCACCGGATTGTATCCCTTTTCCTTCAGCGCCTGGTACACCTGCTCAAGAATCTGTTCAACGGATACTGAGCGTTCCGGCTGCTTTCTGAAATATTGTGTGTTGTTATCGATCATGTCTATCCTCACGCTCCTTTTCCATTTGGATTAATTTTATAACAAAGCACCGGTAAATGCAAGACAGCTTGCCTCTACCGGTGCCGGAAAACCGCGGATTTGTCACATTTGCACGAATTTACAGGTTTGAATTCAGACTCTCAGTTGAATCGTCCAAATCAGAAAGCACCACCGGCAGATTGCCGTTGCGGGTCCGCAGAGCATCGATGAATTTCTTCTCCTGCGCACTGTCTTTGAGCTTCACCGTATACGTGTTTTCGAACATGGTTCCCATGTGCGTCGTGCGTACCTTCTTCAGCTCGACATTTTTTGTATACGTGGTAAATACGCTCTCAAACGCCTCGCTGTAATTCAGATCATCCGGGCACGTCACCTTCAGAAGTCTGACGCCGGAGCGCGTGTCCGCAAAGGGGGTCAGAGAAATGACCAGGAATACGACCGCTATGAGGAGTGCGAAAATGCCCGCAAAGAACAGGTACCCGAGGCCGCACGCCAGGCCGACGGCCATTCCGAAGAACACGGCCGAAATGTCCTTGGCCGATCCCGGAGCACTCCTGAAGCGCACGAGAGCGAAAGCGCCACCCATCGAAAGTGCCTTTGCGATATCGCTTCCGATCATCAGGATGACGCCGGCGACCACCGCCGGAATGATGATCAGCCCGATGATGAAATTCTTTGAATAGCCGCGCTTCCGGCATGACCGCATATACATGAGGCCGATGAGGAAGCCGTAGATGAGCGCCGCTGCCACTGCGATGATGCCATTTGCCACGTCAAATTCGGATGTAGTTGAAAAAATGGATTCTGTCATGGTCCTGCTCCTCCTTGTCTCATACGCAGTCCCGGAGAGTTTCCGGGTCCCGCGTGAGGTATTCCTGCGCATATTTGGAAAATGTCACCGGCCAGATTTTCATCTGGTCCATCGCTTTCACCAGCCACACGGGTACAGCTTCCTCGGCCTTCAGTTCAAAGAGTACCTTGCCCTTCGGTAGGAGCGGGCGGCCGCCGGGGCCTGCCGTCAGATACAGTTCGTCCTCCCGGGCGAGAATATTGCGGTCAAAGGTAAGACGCAGGCCCGGATCGTCCGCCGAAAACCACGCCTGCCGCTCGTACGTGATCATGGTTTTCGGAATCAGGCTGCAGGAAGTGCGCATGTAGTCGATCTCCTCCAGCACAAGTGCGTTGATGCCGGGGGTGTCCGGGTCCGGACACTTCCCGTCCAGCAGATAGTCCTCTGCCATCCTGAGGCTCATCCCGGTCCGCCGCTTGTTTCCGATGCCTTCGTATTTTTTCTTGATTTCAAGAAAAACGATCGTCTCCGGTCCCGGAATGCCGTAGCTGCGCAGCCGCAGCTTCTGCCGGAAAATATTCTTTTCGATCGCCCGGCTGATCAGATCGTCCCGCGCCGTGTCATAATAGACATTTTCCACGAGATACATCCGCCCGTCCTGGCAGTAGGGATCCGGCGTGAGGTGCCCCTCCGACATATCCAGGAGTCTGCCTGCCTGCCGCTCGGTCAGCAGATATTTTTCTTCCGTGCGGTTAAAAATTTCGATTGCCATTTCGGTCACCTCCCTGTTTTTGAATGTAAAGCGAGTGTAAAGCAGGAATGTGACGAAAAAAGGGATAAGTTGTGAAAAGGGCGTGAAAAAGGCCGCCCCGCAAGAGGGCGGCCTGCTGTCTGCAGATTCTGTTTATTTTTCCGGCGTGCTTTTCTGCACGTGTACATCCAGCTGGGGGAACGGGATGCTGATGCCTTCCTTGTCCAGCTCTTCTTTGAAGCGCTCCTGCAGATCCCAGCGCACGCTGTAGTAATCGTCAGCTGCCACGGTGCAGTGCGCCTGCAGAATGACAGCGCTGTCGGCAAATTCCTTCAGAACCACTTCGATCGGCGCATCTTTTCGGATCCTGGGCTCCTCGTGCATCACGGACAGAAAAATATCCCGCACCCGCTTCAGATTGACATCGTATGGCACGCTCATGTCAATGTCAGCCCGGCGGATCCCCTGCTCCGTGAGATTGAGGATATTACTGTTCATCAGGCTCCCGTTGGGGAGGTTGATGGTCACGTGATCATATGTGATCAGCTTTGTGTACAGAAGCCCGATGGAATCCACCGTTCCCGTCAGCGTTCCGCTGGTGATCATGTCGCCCTTGCGGAACGGCTTGAAGATCAGAAGCAGCACACCGCCCGCGAAGTTCGAGAGCGCCCCCTGCAGGCCGAGGCCGATCGCCAGCGCCGCCGATCCCAGCAGCGTGACAAATGATGTCGTGTTGATCCCGAGGATGTTCATGATCTCCAGGATCAGCAGAATATACAGCACGATCCGCGACGCGGACGCCGCGAACTTGTCGACGTCCGGATCCGCCTTGGTTTTGTGCAGGAACCGCGGGAGTGCCTTTTCGGTGATGTAGCGGATCAGTTTCCGGCCGATCCACCAGACCACCAGCGAGAGAATGATCTTGCCAGCCAGCGATATCGCCCACTCCGAGAGATTTCCTCCCGTATTCAGAAAGAAATTCCGGACGTCTTCGCTCCAGGAATTCGCGAGATCCTGCGCTGTCTCAGTGGTGCCTGTATCCATGTCTTACGATTTTTCTTCCTCTCTGCCGCTTCGTGTGCGGACGCCTCCCGCACCCGCCTCAGCGCTTTCCTTCAGTTTTTTCAGATCTTCCTGCTCCTTCAGCTCGATCTGCCGGATCTGCCCGGCGGCTTTTTCGGCCGCCCGCGCCGTCTCCTCAGCCCGCTTTTCTGCCTCCGCGGCAGCCGCCTTGGCCTGTTTCAGGGCGTTTTCAGCCTCGATCCGGGTCTGCTTCTCCCGCTCTCTTGCCTGTTCAGCCGCTTCTTCAGCCTGTTTCTGGCGTTCTCTGGCCGTTTCTGCTTCCTGGAGCGCCTGCTTTCTGGCCTTGTCAGCCTCAGCGCGGATCCGGAAATTCTCCAGTTCAAACTGCGTGTACGGAATAAACTCAAAGACCGTGCAGGAAAGTCCCGGAAGTGTGACCGACAGCGAATAATCCGAACCTCCGAAAGCATCAAAACCGGTGTCGTACGTCTGCTCTGTCTGCTCTGCCTTTCCGCCGTATTGTACCCCGGCCGTCGAGAGAACCACCCGGAAATGGCCGCAGCGTCCGATTCCGAAGCGGTAATGATCTCTCTGTACCGGTGTGAAGTTGCAGGCAGCAAGCAGTGTCCGGCCGCGCTTGTCTCTTCTCTCATAGATCAGAACCGTCTGATCCCCGTCATCTGCCTGTACCCATGAAAATCCCTTTTCATCCTGGTCAAGTTCGTGCAGCGCCGGCGTGTCACGGTACAGCTTTACAAAATCAGCCGTCAGCTTCTGCCATCCTTCATCGCCGGCAAGCTCCGGGAAATACGGCAGACACTTGATGCCGGGCATCGTCATGAAGAATCCGAACAGCGCACGCAGATCGGCACTGCGCTCCTCCTCGTCCTTCTCCGGGAACGCAGCAAGCGGCTGACCGCCTCCCGTCCCGAAGGACGGGAACGGAAGCTCGAAGTCTTCCATGTAATGATACAGCATCGTCTCAGACAGACGGTCGTATTTGCCCTTGCGGAACAGCGGATCGGTCGTTGCAAAGTCCTGCAGAATTCCGGTGAAATCCCGGTTTTCCTTGTAGTCAAATCCAAGAGACTCCTCCGTCTTTCCCGTAGAAGACCGCCAGGCGCTCGTGTCGTCATCCAGCGTGACGAATCCCTTTATCTCGTGCAGCCGCTTATTGAGTTCCTTCAGGAATGCAGCCGCATTCATGTTCTCATTGCCGCCGTACAGATTCGGCTGCCACTCGCCCGGCGCCTTGCCGTAATCCAGATACAGCATGGACGCCACATCGCCGAAGCGCAGGCCGTCCAGATGAAATTCCTGTGCCAGATACAGCGCCGCATTCTTTAAGAATGAGCAGACCTGCGGCCGGCTGTAGTCAAATGTGAACAACGGAACGCCCGGATAGTCGTCGAGGCGCGTACGGACTGTCTCAAAAAGCGGCGACCCGTTGAAGCTGACAAGGCCTTCCGCGTCATCCGGAATGAAAGCTGCCGGGAAACCGGCGATCACGCCGATGCCCGCCGCATGGAACGCGTCTACCATCTCCTTCAGCTGCCTGTCATCGCCCCACCCCGGGTTCACGGCAAACCAGGAAATGCAGCCGACGCCGTCTCTTGAGCGCTGTGTAAGCGGCGGGAACTGCACGTAGCTGTACCCGGCTTCTTTCACTCTGCCCACAAACGTTTTCGTGATCGTCTCAAACGCCGGCTTCTCAAAATCATCCGGGTTGACGCTGAGAATGGCCGCCGGCTTTCCCTCGCCGAAGAGCTTCTCCCGTTTCGCGGAAAATGCCGGAACCTTCCAGCTGTAGGAAGAAGGCTTCCCGACAATCGACAGCGGGTCCGGAAGTCCGGCGCTCTCCCGCGCGAACGGATCTGCCTTGCGGATCCGCCTTCCGCCGCGCATGGAAATATCATATCCGTACTTCTCACCGGCCTTTACACCCGGGATAAACAGCGCGAAAACGTCCGTCTCCCCCAGCCGCTCCATCTGGCTGATCCGCCTGTCAAAGTGGTTGAAATCGCCGACGACGCTCACGCCGATGGCGCCCGGAGCCCACACGGCAAATGTGACACCCCTGTGCCCGCCAATGACACTCACGCGGTTTCCGAGAATCTCCCACATGTTTTCACAGTTCCCGGCCGCCAGACTGCCGAGCTGCCCGTTGGTGATTTTCGGAGCGTACGCATACGGGTCTTCATATTCCGTCTGCTTTCCGTTTCGGTCCTCCCGGATCAGCGCATAAGCTGCTTCCTTCTTTCCCGGCAGCAGCGCCGCAAACCATCCGGATTCATCGGTCTTTTCCATGCCGATGACTTTCCCGTCCGTGCGGACACTCATGCTCACCGCGTCCGGCCGGAAAGCCTGAATCAGATATCCGCTGCGCGTCAGATGTCCGCCCAGCAGCTTCTCCGGATTCCTGCACTCTGCATATTCAACAGCCTCAATTTCCGGCCAGTTCATCAGTTCATAGAGTTTTCTGTCCATGGAACTCCTTTCCGTCTGGCATCAGCCGCCGCTTCTGCGCGCGGCACAGGTTATCCGAACCTGTGATTTACCCATTCTGCAAACAGCTCCGGCCAGACAGCCACCTGTTCATCCGTCATGCTGCCCGTCCGGTCATTGGTTTCCTCCGTCGCGAGCGCCATACCGTGGCATCCGTGCGGGAAAATGTGAAGCTCACACGAAACGCCTGCTTTTCGCAGCGCCTGCGCAAAGAGAAGCGAATTCTCGACCGGTACGGCCTGATCTTCCCACGTATGCCACAGGAAAGCCGGAGGCGTGGTACTGTCCACCCTTGTCTCCAGAGAGACGCTTCCGACACGCTCTTCATACCGGTCTCCCAGCAGCCTTTCAAAGGATCTTCTGTGGGCGTACTGTCCGGACGTGATCACCGGATATCCGAGCATCAGACCGTCCGGGCGCAGCTTTTCACACCCGCACTTCAGGCAGTCCCGGCTGAAGGAAGAGAGCTCCGGCTTGTCATACAATGTGCCCAGCGACGCCGCCACATGCGCACCGGCCGAAAAACCGGCCGCGACAATGCGGTCTGCGCCGATGTCCAGTTCCGCCGCATGATCCCGCAGCCAGGCAGTCGTCCAGGCAATCTCATACAAGGCACACGGAAACGTGTCGGGCGCCAGGCTGTAGTGCAGAACAACTGCATTGAACCCCCGCTTCATCATCTCCAGTGCCACCGGCTCGCCTTCCCGCGGAGAAAGATGCTCATAACCGCCGCCCGGGCAGATCAGAATGCACGGGCGGTTGAACGGCTTGTGAATTTCCGGATTCATGGCGTGCACATAGGTCACGAAATACGCCTTTGTGCCGGTGTGCCGGATTCCAAGAGCCTCATAGTCGATGTCGATTTCCACTTTCCGATATATCAAGGAATACACCTCCTGTGATGAATAAATAGATTATATCACAATCACAGCAGGTGAACCGCGGTGATCAGTCCCGCGAAGACAATGGAAACCATGGATGTGAGTTTGATCAGGATGTTGATGGACGGACCGGATGTATCCTTGAACGGGTCGCCGACCGTATCGCCGACGACGGCCGCCTTGTGTTCCTCGGATCCCTTGCCGCCGTTGTGTCCGGCCTCGATGTATTTCTTCGCGTTATCCCACGCGCCGCCGGAGTTGGACATCATAACCGCCAGAACGAAACCGGTCACCGTGTTGCCGGCCAGCAGCCCGGAAACGCCTTCTGGTCCCAGGATCAGCCCGACAACGATCGGGATGATGACGGCAATCAGTGCCGGAGCCAGCATCAGGCGCTGCGCACTCTTCGCGCACATATCGACGCATGTCTCGTAATCCGGATCCGCCTTGCCTTCGAGCAGTCCCTTGATTTCCTTGAACTGCCGGCGCACCTCGATCACGATGGACTGGGCAGCCGTGCCGACCGCCTTCATGGTAAGCGATGCGAACAGGAACGGAAGCATGCCGCCGATAAACAGACCGATCAGAACCGTCGGATTGGTGATGGAAAGATCAAGACTCATCTGCGGGTCGATCGTGCGCACCTTGTCCAGATACGACGCAATCAGAGCCAGCGCGGTGAGAGCCGCAGAACCGATGGCGAATCCTTTGCCCGTCGCGGCGGTCGTGTTGCCGAGCGAATCCAGCGCATCCGTGCGCTCTCTGACCTCTTCCGGCAGGCCCGTCATCTCAGCGATGCCGCCTGCGTTGTCCGCGATCGGTCCGTATGCATCGGTCGCCAGCGTGATGCCGAGCGTCGAGAGCATGCCGACGGCCGAAACACCGATTCCGTACAGTCCGCTGTTAAAGTCAGCCGCGCCGCCCGCTGCAAAATAGCTTACAAGAACAGAAGCCGAGACAATGACGACCGGTGCAACCGTGGAGCGCATGCCGAGCGACAGGCCGTCGATGATAACGGTCGCCGCGCCGGTCTTTGAAGATGCCGACAGGTCTCTGGTCGGGCGGTATGTATCAGAAGTGTAGTACTCCGTGATCTCGCCGATCAGCACGCCGGCCACAAGGCCGGAAAGAATCGAAACATACACGCCGACATTGTCCGGAAGCAGGAACCGCACCACACAGAATCCGGCGATGACAATCAGCAGAGAACTGATCATCGTCCCGCGGCGCAGTGCCGCAAGCAGATTTTTCTGAGAAGCGCCTTCTTTCGTCTTGATGAAAAATGTTCCGACAAGCGAGCAGACAACGCCCATCGCCGCGAGCAGCATCGGAACCGCGACACCGTTCATGCCCAGGCCGGCAGCAACTGCCAGCGCCGAACTCGACACGATCGAACCGACATACGACTCGTAGAGATCCGCGCCCATGCCGGCCACATCGCCCACGTTGTCGCCCACATTGTCCGCGATGACGGCCGGATTTCTCGGGTCATCCTCCGGAATCCCGACCTCAACCTTGCCGACCAGATCGGCGCCGACATCGGCTGCCTTGGTGAAAATACCGCCGCCGACACGGGCAAACAGGGCCATCGACGAAGCGCCCATGCCGAACGTCAGCATATTTGCGGTGATCTGGGATATTCTCTCAGCTTCACCAAGATCCCGGAACGCAAAGTTCAGAATAAAGAACCACACGGTCAGATCCAGAAGTCCGAGGCCGACCACTGTGAATCCCATGACAGAACCGGCAGAAAAAGCCACCTTAAGTCCTTTATTAAGACTCTTTCTCGCGCCCTCCGCCGTGCGGCAGTTGGCCATGGTCGCCGTCCTCATGCCGATGAAGCCGGAAAGTCCTGAGAAGAAACCTCCCGTCAGGAACGCAAAAGGCGTGAAGAATGTCAGGTATCCCAGTCCTGCCATGATCAGCAGAATCACGAACACAATGACGAAGAATACGGCGACACCCTTGTACTGCCGGCTCAGATACGCATTGGCGCCCTTTCGAACCGCCCCAGAAATGCGTGCCATCGCCTCCGTACCTTCCGGCTCTTTTTTGACGCGCTCAAAGTTCACGAATGCAAAGAGCAGAGCCAGAAGGGAGCCTATGCCAACCAGATACATAGTCTGCATAACTGCTACCTCCTATTAAATTTTTATTAAGTCCATTATAGTTTACTTTGTCTTCTTTGTCACGCGCACAGAGGTTCCCGGCATTTTCCAGGGAATGACAAAAGCAGCAGAACTTTCCGGTATTACCGGGCACTCTGCTGCTTTCCTGTATTTTTGAAAATCTTATATTTCTTTCCCGAGAATCCGCCCCAGCTCGCCGAGCACAATCCTGTTTTCCTCCGGTGTTCCGATTGAAATGCGCAGCATCGTTGGGAATCCGTAATCGTATCCTGACCGGATGAGGATTCCTTTTTTCTCCAATGCTTCAACGACGGCCTTGCTGTCCGTCAGGATATCAAAGAACATGAAATTGGCGTTGGAGCGCACATACGGAAGGTCCCATTTTTCAAGAGTTTTATTTTCTCCTTTGATCCCGTGCTTTCTGCAGCACAGATAATTCACAACCATGAGCAGCGCGCCGACCAGGATGGCCGGAACCACGCCGAAAAACATGCAGGCAAGGATTGTGACCGCCCCGAGGGATCCCGTCACATTGCCGATGCAGTTATTGGCCGCATTGACCAGCCGGCGGGATATGCCGCCCCGGTCCATGATGTTGCCGCAGATCATGAAAAATGGTATTGCGATCATCGTGGAGGAAGCCACGCCGGTGTAGAAGTTCTGTGAAAGAAAGGAAGCGGAGGTGACAGGGTCCACCAGAAGGAGGATGAAGCAGGGAAAAATCAGGGCGATGCCGATGGGAACGCCAAGTGCAAAGAAAAACGCCATTAGCCCGAATAAAAAGACCAGTTCCATACTGTTTACTCCTCTCTGCCGGACTGCTTGTCACGGTATTCTTTCTCAAGAGCATCCAGATCAATCGACGGCTTCGAAGTGCCGAGATTGCTCTCATCTTCGTGAATCAGCCGGATGGTATCCAGAACGAGTTTGATGCAGGTGATCACCATGGCCACCGGAATCAGCCAGTAACTGACTGCCTTGGGGATTCTGAGGATCGGTGTCCTTGCCGCTCCGAGAGACCGGATCAGCTGAAGCATCGGAAAGATCAGATAAACGCAGACGACCATGAAAATCACATTGTCTGTGATAAGCATTCCTTTTCTGACTTTAAACGGTACTGCATTTAACAGGGCGCTGACTCGCAGGTGCTTCCGGTGTGTGACGGCGCTTGATATCCCGAAATAGGTCATCCACACGAACAGGATGACCGAGAGCTCCTCTGTCCATGTGAAAGAATGTCCCAGGACATACCGTGTCACCACCTGGAGAAACAGAAGGACCATGATGACGACAAATAAAATTCCGCTGGCCTTCTGATCCAGATCCAGAAGAAAATTCCATACTTTTTTCTTTTTGCTTTCCATACGAGCTGCGCCTCTTTTTTGTAAGGAACATTCCTGCAGGCTGTTTCTTTTCATGCCTGCCGCCTGTGTCACTGTTCAATTCCCAAAGTATCCAGCAGCTTCTGATACCGCTCCTGGCCCATCTCGGATTCCGCTTTCTCCCACACAGGCTTCACGGCATCCCTGAACCCGGCCATTTCCTCATCTGTCGGCTGATACACTTCCTTAGCTCCTTCGCTGAGAAGCCTTTCGGAATATGTCTCATCTTCCTGCTCCGCTGCCTCTTGGGAAGCTGAACTGATCTGTTGACCGTGACATTGCGGAAGCCGATGGAGATAAAGGCCAGCGGCTGAATTCCCGGAACATCCTGCTGGAGTTTTTCCTTCATGGACTCTCCGATGTCACTTGTCAGAACTTTCTGGACTGCATCGTAGTCCTCATACAGATACGGAACGTTCAGTTCCGCAAATGCATCAGTATAGCTTGCCCAGTTTCCTGTGACAAAATGTGCCACATCAAAGGCACCAGTCTGAATGCCGTTGACAATCGCATCGGTACCGGTTGCCAGCTGTCCGTCCGGGTAAAGCTGAATTTCAATGGAACCGCCTGACTCTTCCTCGACGGTATCGATTCAGGTCATCAGGCCCTGCGCCATTCCGGACTGTCTCGCATCCAGTGCGTTCTGGGATACGACCGACGCAAGGCGGAGTGTGACTTTCTGTTCCCCCGAAGAAGACGCGCTCCCGCCGGACTGTGCTGTGGTCCCGGACCCGCAGGCAGCAAGCGATGTGCTCAGCGCTGTGAGAGCCACAACGGATGTCAATAAAAAGCAATAAAAAAAAGACCGCTGCAGCGGCTTCGAAAATGCCGCATACAGCAGTCTGAATCGTTTTTAAATTAGCAGTGTCTTATTTGATCACGCGCACGCGGATGATGTCCTTGCTGGCCTTGATTTTTTCGATGACATCCTGCGGCACGGCAGAGTCAAGATCAAGCAATGTGTAGGCGTATGCACCCTTGCTCTGGTTGGACATGTTGGCGATATTGCAGCCTGCGTCGCCGAATGCGTCCGTGATCCGGCTGATCATGGACGGAACGTTGCGGTGCAGAACCGCCACGCGGGATGCCGTGTGGCACACGCCCATCGTGCAGGACGGGAAGTTCACCGAGTGAACGATATTGCCGTTCTCAACGTAGTCGCGCAGCTCTCTCACCGCCATCTTCGCGCAGTTTTCCTCGGCTTCCTCGGTCGAGGCACCCAGATGCGGGAAGGTGATCGTATGCTCGAGGCCGGTGATGCCCGGTGTCGCAAAGTCCGTGATGTAATGCGCGACTCTCCCGGTCTTCACGGCGTCAATCAGAGCCGGCTCATCCACCAGCGTGTCTCTGGCGCAGTTGATGAGGACAACGCCCTCCTTCATCTGATCAAAAGCCGTGCGGCCGATCATGCCTTTCGTGGAATCCATCGCCGGCACGTGAATTGTGATGTAGTCGCACTGGCGGTAAATTTCATTCACATCTTCGATGTGCTCGACCTTGCTGGAGAGATTCCAGGCGGCATTTACGGAAAGATACGGGTCGTAGCCGAGTACTTCCATGCCGAGCGCCACAGCCGCATTGCAGACCAGCTGGCCGATGGCGCCAAGGCCGATGACGCCCAGCTTTTTGCCCATGATCTCGCGGCCGGCGAACGCCTTCTTGGCCTTCTCCGCGTCTTTGGCGATATTGGCGTCTTCCTTGTTGTCCTCAACCCACTTCATGGCGTCCACGTAATCGCGGGAACCCAGAAGCATGGCTGCGATGACTTCCTCTTTTACGGCGTTGGCGTTGGCGCCCGGGGTGTTGAACACGACGATACCGGCTTCGGCACATTTGTCAAGGGGAATGTTGTTGACACCCGCTCCGGCGCGGCCGATCGCGAGCAGCTTGTCCGGCAGCTCCATGTCATGCATCTTGGCGGAACGCACGAGGACCAGATCCGCATCGGCAAGCTCCGCCTTGGTGTTGTACGCACTAGTAAAGAGAGCGAGGCCTTTTTCTGAAATATTATTCAGGCAGGCTACATTAATCATTACGCATTCTCCTTCTCGAACTTGTCCATGAACTCAACGAGAGCCTTCACGCCCTCTTCCGGCATCGCGTTGTAGATCGACGCTCTCATCCCGCCGACGGTGCGGTGGCCCTTGACATTCACAAGTCCGTGTTCCGCTGCCTCAGCCACAAATTTTGCGTCCATCTCCTTGTCGCCCGTGACAAATGGCACATTCATAAGCGATCTGTACGGCGGCTGAACGGTCGGATGGAACAGTTTGCTCTGATCGAGGTAATCGTAGAGAATGGCAGCCTTGTGCTCATTTCTCTCCTTCATGGCACCGAGGCCTCCCTGCTTCAGAAGCCACTTGAACACCAGGCCGCAGATATAGATGCCCCAGCAGTTCGGCGTGTTGTACAGAGAATCCTTGTCGTCCTGCGTCTTCCATTTCAGCATGGTCGGCGTCTCCGGGCACACATCGTCGCGGATCAGATCCTTGCGGATGACGTCGATCACAACACCGGCCGGGCCGACGTTCTTCTGTACGCCGCCGTAAACCACGCCGTACTTCGTCACATCGAGCGGCTCGGACAGGAACATGGACGAAACATCTGAAACAAGTTCCCTACCCTTTGTATTCGGGAGCTCGGGATAGCGCGTGCCGTAGATCGTGTTGTTCTGGCAGATGTAGACATAGTCCATGTCATCTGTGATCGGCAGATCCGAGCAGTCCGGAATATATGTGTAATTCTTGTCCTTGCTGGAAGCCAGTTCGACGGCATTGCCGAAGCGGGCTGCTTCCTGTCTGGCCTTGTTGGCCCAGTTGCCGGTGTTGATATAGCCGGCCTTGCGGTTCTTGTAAAGGTTCAGCGGAACCGCTGCAAACTGCTGCGAACCGCCGCCCTGCAGGAAAAGAACAGAATAGTTGTCCGGCACTCCGACAAGCTTTCTGAAATCAGCTTCTGCCTCTTTGATGATGTTGTCGAAGATCTTAGATCGATGACTCATCTCCATGACTGACTGGCCTGAACCTTTGTAATCCAGCATGTCAGCCTGAGCTTCCTCAAGCACCTCAACCGGCAGCATCGCAGGACCTGCACTGAAGTTGTAAACCCGACCCATAATCTGTTCCTCCATTTACAAGATGATTTTTTCTATTATAGCGCAATCAAAAGAGAATTAACTTTCTTTTTTCCTGCGGCCATCTTTCTTTGGTATTTTCCCGCCGTTGTCGTCGAGATCTTTTCTGTCAAATGCTTCGGAAATCGCCGCGCCCGGACTCACCATCGGGAACACCTTGTCATCCTTTCCGATGACCGCGTCGATGACGCACGGAATGTTCAGGCGGATTGCCTCGGAGAGCGCGTCTTCAAATTCCGGCAGTGTGCTCACGCGGTACCCTTTTGCGCCCATGCCTTCCGCGATCTTCACGTAATCCGCATTCTGTTCCAGAACCGTCTGGGAATACCGCTTCCCGTAGAACAGGTCCTGCCACTGGCGGACCATGCCGAGCACCTGGTTGTCAAAGACCACCTCGATCACCGGGATGTTGTAGTGCGCCATCGTCATGACCTCGATCATGTTCATGCGGAAGCATCCGTCGCCGCCGCAGTTGATGACCACCTTGTCCTTCTGACCGACCTTGGCGCCGATTGCAGCGCCCAGACCGTAGCCCATCGTGCCGAGCCCGCCGCTTGTGAGCAGCTGTCCCGGGCGGTTGAACCGGTAGTGCTGGGCCGCCCACATCTGATGCTGCCCGACATCGGTGGAAATGATCGCATCGCCGCCTGTGAGCCGGTACATCGCCTCGACCATCGACGGGCCGTTCAGCGCCGTTCTGTCCCAGGCAAGCGGATATTTTTCCTTGTCCTCGCTGATGTGGCGTATCCACTCCTCGTGGTGAAGCTGCGGAAGCTTTTCGTTCAGCCGTTTCAGAATCTCTTTCACGTCTCCCACGACGCTGGCGTCGGTGCGCACATTTTTATTGATCTCGGCCGGGTCGACGTCAAACTGCAGAACCTTCGCGTGCTGGGCGAACTTCTTCGCATTGCCCGTCACGCGGTCGGCAAACCGGGCGCCGACGGCAATCAGCAGATCGCACTCGCTGGCCGCAAAGTTGCTGGTCTTCGTCCCGTGCATTCCGATCATGCCCGTGTAATGCGGGTCGTTTCCGTCGATACAGCCCTTGCCCATCAGCGAATCGCCGGCCGGCGCATCAATCCGGCTGACAAATTCACGCAGCTCCAGATATCCGCCGCTGCGGACGACTCCGCCGCCCGCATAGACAAACGGCTTCTTCGCCGCCTGAATCATTTCGAGCGCCTCTTCCAGATCCTCTTCCCGGATCGTGTCCGTCACCGGAAGAATTTCTGCCGGCCTTTCAGGCTCATACTCATACAGTGCCGACGTGACGTTCTTTGTGATGTCCACCAGGACAGGTCCCGGCCGTCCGCTCTTTGCGATCGCAAAGGCCCGGCGGATGGTGTGCTCCAGATCCTTCACATCCTTGACGATAAAATTATGCTTGGTGATCGGCAGTGTCACACCGGTGATGTCGATCTCCTGAAAAGAATCCTTGCCGAGCAGACTGATGCCGACGTTGCAGGTGATTGCTACAATCGGGACAGAGTCCATGTAAGCTGTGGCGATACCGGTGACCAGATTGGTGGCTCCCGGGCCGCTCGTGGCGAAGCACACGCCGACTTTGCCGGTCGCGCGCGCATATCCGTCCGCCGCATGGGCAGCTCCCTGCTCGTGGCTCATCAGATAATGGGTGATCTCATCTTTATGCCGGTAGAGCGCGTCATAGACATCCAGAATGGCCCCGCCCGGGTACCCGAAGATTGTATCGACGCCCTGCTCCTTCAGTGTCTCAATGAGGATTTCAGCTCCTGTAAGTTTCATGCCTGTCTCCTGCTGCTGCCCGTTACTGCTGCCCGGAAGTTTTTCTCTCGCCCGGGATCTCCAGCACCGCACCGCGGTTTCCGCTCGTCACGAGATACTGATATCTCTTCAGATATCCGGTCGTAACCTTCGGCTCACGCGGAGTCCATGCAGCGCGCCGCTTTGCGAGTTCCTCCTCGGACACCTTCAGTTCGATCCGGCAGTTCGGGATATCGATGTGAATCGGATCGCCTTCCTGTACCAGGGCGATCGGGCCGCCCACAGCAGCCTCCGGCGAAACATGGCCGATGGAAGCGCCGCGGCTGGCACCCGAGAACCGTCCGTCGGTGATCAGAGCCACCGAAGATCCGAGCCCCATGCCGGCGATGGCAGACGTCGGATTCAGCATCTCGCGCATGCCCGGGCCGCCCTTCGGTCCTTCGTAGCGGATGACAACGACGTCACCCGGGACGATCTTTCCGCCGGTGATGGCAGCGATCGCATCTTCCTCACAGTCAAATACTCTGGCCGGGCCGTCGTGAACCATCATCTCCGGCACAACAGCCGAACGCTTCACAACGGATCCGTCCGGCGCGAGATTGCCGGAAAGAACCGCCAGGCCGCCCGTCTTCATGTACGGATTGGAAAGCGGGCGGATGACTTCAGGGTTGAGATTCTGCGCATCTGCAATGTTCTCGCCGATGGTCTTTCCGGTTACGGTCATGCAGCTGGTATCAAGCAGGCCGGCGTCCGCCAGCTCCTTCATGACAGCATACACGCCGCCCGCCTCGTTCAGATCCTCAATATATGTCGGGCCCGCCGGAGCCAGATGGCACAGGTTCGGCGTCTTGTCGGAAATCGCGTTGGCTTCCCGGATATCAAAATCAAAGCCGATCTCATGCGCAATGGCCGGCAGATGAAGCATCGTGTTGGTCGAGCATCCCAGTGCCATATCAACAGTCAGCGCGTTGATGATGGACTGCTTTGTGATGATGTCTCTCGGGCGGATATTCTTGCGGTACATGTCCATCACCGCCATACCGGCGTGCTTGGCAAGGCGCAGGCGGTCCGAATAAACAGCCGGAATCGTGCCGTTTCCGCGCAGTCCCATGCCGATTGCCTCGGTCAGGCAGTTCATGGAGTTCGCGGTGTACATTCCGGAGCAGGAGCCGCAGGTCGGGCAGACCTTCTCCTCGTACTCGGTCACCTCGTCCTTTGTCATCGTGCCGGCTGCGTAGGATCCGACCGCCTCAAACATCGAGGAAAGGCTTCTCTTGCGCCCGCCGATGTGGCCGGCCAGCATCGGGCCGCCGGACACGAATACCGTCGGAACATTCACCCGGGCCGCTGCCATCAGCAGTCCCGGCACGTTCTTGTCGCAGTTGGGAACCATGACCAGCGCGTCAAACTGATGCGCCAGAGCCATCGCCTCGGTGGAATCCGCAATCAGATCGCGGGTCACCAGCGAATACTTCATGCCGATATGGCCCATCGCAATGCCGTCGCAGACCGCAATCGCCGGGAATACCACCGGCATGCCGCCGGCTTCCGCCACGCCCAGCTTCACCGCCTCGACGATCTTGTCGATATTCATGTGGCCCGGAACAATTTCATTATAAGAGCTGACAATGCCGACCAGCGGCTTGTCCATCTCTTCCTTCGTGAAGCCCAGCGCGTTAAACAGCGATCTCGCCGGCGCCGCCTGCATCCCCTTCTTAACTACATCGCTCTTCATATATACCTCCTGCTGCCTTCCGGCCTCGTTTCATGACAAAGCCGTGTGCAGGCCCCGTCGCCCGCACCCGGTCAAATGATACTCTCTTTTCCGTTTTCTGCTCACAGCGCTGCGATAACCGCGTCGCCCATACCGGATGTGGAAACCTTCTTGTCCCCTTCCCGGCAGATATCCGGTGTGCGGATGCCGTCCTTCAGAACCTTCTTGACCGCTTCTTCCACGTCATCAGCCTCCGCGTCCATGTCAAATGAGTAGCGCAGAAGCATCGCCGCTGAAAGAATTGTCGCCAGCGGATTGGCAACGCCCAGACCTGCGATATCCGGCGCTGATCCGTGGCTCGGCTCGTACAGCCCGAGTTTGGATGCACACAGCGAAGCGCTCGGCAGCATGCCGATGGATCCGGTGATCATGCTCGCCTCGTCGGAGAGAATGTCGCCGAACATGTTCTCGGTGAGAATCACATCAAACTGACCCGGGTCGTGAACCAGCTGCATCGCGCAGTTGTCGACCAGCATGTCCTCCTCCTCCACATCCGGATAGTCCTTCGCAACCTCGTGGACAACTGCTCTCCAGAGTCTGGAAGAATCCAGCACGTTGGCCTTGTCGACGCTTGTCACTTTCTTCCGGCGTCTTTCGGCCACTTCAAATGCGCGCACGGCGATGCGGCGGATCTCTTCTTCATTGTAAACAAGTGTATCGGTGGCAGTGCGCAGGCCGTTCACAACTTCCGTGTGGCGCTCGCCGAAATACAGGCCGCCGGTGAGCTCCCGCATGATGACAAGATCAAAGCTGTCTCCGGAATGTGACTGTTTGAGCGGGCAGGCGTCCGCCAGCTCCGGATACAGATACGCCGGACGGACATTGGCAAAAAGGCCGAGCGACTTGCGGATCTTGAGCAGCCCCGCCTCCGGGCGCAGATTCGGCGCCACGTCATACCAGCGGGAATTGCCGACCTTGCCGCCGACCGCTCCGAGCAGAACCGCGTCCGAGGATTTTGCCGTCGCAATCGCCTCATCTGTCAGCGGAACACCGTATGCATCAATCGAGCAGCCGCCCATCAGAATCTTTTTATAGGAAAACTTGTGGCCGTATTTGTCCGCGACCGCATCCAGAACTCTGACCGCCTCAGCTACAATCTCCGGGCCGATGCCGTCGCCGGGAATCAGAGTAATTGTCTTTTCTGCCATACCGTGCCTTCCTTTCATCGCGTGAATTTGTTTGATGATAGCGCAAACAGTTCCTGTTTTCAAGAAAAACGCCGGAGCCGCAAAACGGCCCCGGCGCTACCGGATCAGATAAATGTGTATCCTTTGTTATTTTGTCTTGAGCGTGGACTTCTTGTCCTTGTCATCCTTCTTCTCTTCGACCTTCTCAGCCGGTGCCTCGGCAGCCGCTCCGGCCTTCTCGACCTGCTCGATCGCTGCTCTCTTCATAGCGATGCGGCAGTTCTTGTTGTTTCCGAATTCAACAATGACCGTATCGTCCTGGATGTCCATGATCTGGCCATAGAAGCCGCTCGTCGTGCAAACATAGTCACCGACTGCCATGGAGTCATACAGTGCCTTTCTTTCGCGTTCCTGCTTTCTCTGCGGACGGACCATCAGGAAGTATAACATCAGACCGATCAGGACGATGTACACGATAATGACCATGACTTCACTCATTTTGTTTGAACCTCCGAAATTCTCTGCAAAACAATAGAATTATAATACACAAAACCACCGTCTGTGTCAAAACATTCCGCTTTCCAGGCTGTACCCGGCCGGGCAGGTCTCTTCAGATGCCGCCCCGGTCTTCATCCTGGAGCATATCCAGGCGTTCTTTTTTGAATTCTTCGTAGCGCCCGGCATCGATGGCATCCCGGATATCCTCCATGAGATGATTGTAGAACCGCAGATTGTGCATCACGCACAGCCGCATTCCGAGCATTTCCTTTGCCTTCAGCAGGTGATGAACGTATGCCCTTGAATAATGCCGGCACGCCTCGCAGGTGCAGTCTTCTTCAATCGGCCGTGTATCTTCTGCAAACCGCGCGTTCAGCAGATTCAGCTTTCCGTGCTTTGTGTACACGTTGCCGTGCCGTCCGTTGCGGCTCGGATAGACGCAGTCAAAGAAGTCAATGCCTCTGTCGACCGCTTCCAGAATATTGGCGGGCGTCCCGACCCCCATCAGATAGGTCGGTTTGTCTTTCGGAAGATGCGGCACCGTCACATCCAGGATGTGATACATCTGCTCCGTGCTTTCACCGACAGCAAGTCCTCCGACGGCATACCCGTCCAGATCCAGTTCGCGGATGCGCTCGGCATTTGCAATCCGGATGTCCTCGTAGATGGCTCCCTGATTGATGCCGAAGAGCATCTGGTGCGGATTGATGGTGTCCGGAAGTGCATTCAGGCGGTTCATCTCGTCCCGGCAGCGGATGAGCCACCGCTCGGTCCGGGCCACAGATGCGGCCACGTAGTCGCGGTCGGCCAGTGCCGGCGCGCACTCGTCAAATGCCATGGCGATTGTCGACCCGAGATTGCTCTGAATCTGCATGCTCTCCTCCGGTCCCATGAAAATGCGGTGGCCGTCGATATGCGATTTGAAGGAGACGCCTTTCTCCGTGATTTTGCGCAGATCAGCCAGCGAAAAGACCTGAAAGCCGCCGGAATCGGTCAGAATCGGCCGGTCCCAGTTCATGAAGCGGTGCAGGCCGCCGAGGCGGCGGATCCGCTCGTCGCCGGTGCGCACATGAAGATGATATGTGTTGCACAGCTCCACCTGTGTGCCGATCTCGTGAAGGTCGACGGTACTCACGGCGCCTTTGATCGCCGCCACGGTGCCCACATTCATGAACACCGGCGTCTGAATTTCCCCGTGGACAGTAGAAACGACCGCGTGCTTGGCGCGGCCGCTCTCTGCGATGATTTTATAGGTAACGCTCATGTTTTCCTCTTATCGCTGGTATATTTTGTCTAGACTGGAAAGTTTTGCGGAAGCATTGGCCAGAAGCAGATCGGAAGTTGTTATCGCCGCCATGGACTCCACCACCACGACAGCTCTCGGGACAATCACCGGGTCGTGCCGTCCGTGAATGCTGATCGTGACATTTTCTCCTTCTGTCGTGACAGTCCGCTGCTGCTTTGCGATCGAAGGCGTCGGCTTCACCGCAGCGCGGAAATACACCTGCCCGCCGTCGCTCATGCCGCCGAGCGTCCCGCCGGAATGATCGGACGTCTTGCGGATCACACCATCCACGTTCTCAAATCCGTCGTTGTCAATGCTGCCGCGCAGATCCGCGGCGTCAAACCCTTCTCCGATCTCAAAGCCTTTCACGGCTCCGATGGAAAGGATGGCCTGCGCCAGCTTCGCGTCAAACTTGTCAAATACCGGTTCGCCCAGCCCGGCCGGCAGTCCGTCGATAAAACAGCCGATGATGCCGCCGACGCTGTCTGTGTCCGCTCTGGCCGCCTCAACAGCTGCAGCCGCTTCCTCTGCCGCGCCCGCATCCGGCATATAAAGCTTGTTCTTGTCCCGCTCTTCGCGGCTGAAGTGCTCCGGGTCCACCGATACGCCGGCAATCCGCTCGCTGTAGGCAAACACACAGATGCCGAATTGCGCAAGAAGCTTTGCCGCGATGGCACCGGCTGCCACGCGCGCGGCTGTCTCCCGGCCGGAAGACCGTCCGCCGCCCCGGTAATCCCGAAAACCGTACTTCTGCTGAAACGTGTAGTCTGCGTGCCCCGGACGGTAAACTTTCGCAATCTGCGAATAATCCGCCGAACGCTGCGACGTATTTGCGATTTCCATGGCGATCGGCGTCCCTGTCGTCTTTCCTTCGAACACGCCGGAAAGAATATGGACGGTATCCGACTCCGGCCGCTGCGTCGTAAACTGCGACTGTCCCGGCTTCCGTCTGTCCAGCATCGGCTGAATATCCGCCTCGCCAAGCTCCAGTCCCGCCGGGCACCCGTCTACGATGCATCCGATACTCGTGCCGTGGCTCTCTCCCCAGGTGGTGACTCTGAAGTAACTGCCAAATGTCGATCCTGCCATAGTTGTTCCTTTTCAGCCGTTAATTTTCCATATGATACCCGGTTTCCCCGTTGTTTTCAAGGACGCGGTTCAGCCCCTCCACGGCGTCCCGGATGTCCCGGTACTGCTCCTCCGTGATCGTCTCGGCCTTCGCCTTTGCCTCGGCCTTGCGCAGCCGCGCCGCCGCTTCCTTGATTTCCTTCTTCTTCTGGCCGGTCCAGTTCTTCCGGTTTGCAGCCAGCAGCTCCTGCGTCTTCACATAGGCGTTATTGCCGAGCATGTACGTGTCAAACCGCAGCTTGCGCTCCTTGTCCTCTTCCTCAAAATGCGCGGCGTCATATGCCGCCCGGTTGATCTCATCCTCCGAGAGATTGGAGCTCGACGTGATCGTGATGTGCTGCTCCTTGCCGGTCCCGAGGTCCCGCGCCGAGACCGAAACGATGCCGTTCGCATCAATGTCAAATGTCACCTCGATCTGCGGCACGCCGGCAGGCGCCCGCCGGATGCCGGTCAGCCGGAAGTTGCCGATCATCTTGTTATCTCGTGTGAACTGCCGCTCGCCCTGGTAGACCTTGATGTCTACAGCTGTCTGGAACGGCGCCGCCGTCGTGAAAATCTGGCTGTGTCGGGTCGGAATCGTCGTGTTTCGCGGAATCAGACGGGTGGCCACGCCGCCGACCGTCTCGATCGAAAGCGACAGAGGCGTCACATCCATCAGCAGGATCTCTGAAGCGGCCGTTCCGGCGATGAGCTGGCCGCCCAGCTTGCCGCCTTCCACCGCTGCCCCGAGCGCCACGCACTCATCCGGGTTCACGCTGTGGGACGGTTCCCGCCCCATCAGCTTCCGGACATGATCCTGCACGGCCGGGATTCTCGTCGAGCCGCCCACCAGCAGAACCGTCGAAATATCGGAAGCCCGCAGCCCTGCGTCGCCCAGCGCTTTCTGCACCGGAATCGTCGTTCTCTCCAGCAGATCCGCCGTCAGCTCATTGAATTTTGCGCGGGTAAGCGTCTCTTCCATATGAAGCGGGCCGCTCTTCGTCTGGGCAATGAACGGAAGGTTGATATTCGTACTCGTCGCAGACGACAGCTCTTTCTTGGCGCGCTCCGCTTCCTCGCGGACTCTCTGCATGGCCGCCGTGTCCTTGCGCAGGTTCACCTTCGTCTTGTTCTGAAATGTATCGACAAGGTAATCGACAATCCTCGCGTCAAAATCGTCGCCGCCCAGGTGGTTGTCACCGGACGTCGCCAGAACCTCGATCACGTGATCGCCGATCTCGATGAGAGACACATCAAACGTGCCGCCGCCCAGATCATAGACCAGAATTTTCTGCGGCTGACCGTTGTCAAGACCGTACGCCAGCGCCGCGGCCGTCGGTTCATTGATGATCCGCAGGACATTTAATCCCGCGATCCGCCCCGCGTCCTTCGTCGCCTGTCTCTGCGCATCCGTGAAATACGCCGGCACCGTGATCACCGCGTCCTTCACCTCTTCGCCGAGATAATCCTCTGCATCTTTCTTGAGCTTGAGCAGAATGAACGCTGAAATCTCCTGCGGCGTGTACGATTTCCCGTCGATTTTTTTCCGGTAATCGGATCCCATCTCCCGCTTGATCGAGAAAATCGTGCGGTCCGGATTGATGGCCGCCTGCCGTCTGGCCGGCGCACCCACAAGCCTCGTCCCGTCTCTCTGAAACGCGACCACGGAAGGTGTGGTGCGGTATCCTTCCTTGTTCGTGATGACAAATTGCGAATTACCCTCCGCAACGGCTACACAGCTGTTGGTTGTGCCAAGATCAATTCCGATAACTTTTGACATATAAAGCCCTCTGTCTGTCCTGTGTTAGCAGTATTTTAGCATACCGCCCGGCTGACTTGTCTGTATCCTGTGTGATGGAAAAATTATATTTTTCTTAAATACGCCCCCACTTCTGCAGCTCAGAAAGTTCCAACGCATAAACTGCGCGGGGAAGCACAGCTTCCTGCACTTCCCCGCGATGTCTGTATGTCTGTTATGATTTGTCCGGTATAAACCCGCTCTTCTCACTGCGAGCCTACATTTGCCGTGATGCCGATTTCCAGTCCGAGCACGTCATGCATATACTTCATCGCCTCGCCGGAGAAGGACAGGTGCGGATAGCCCGGCTGTTTCTTCACCCAGTCGAAGAAGTCGTTCATGACATCTTCTTTATTAAGAAGCTCATCGCGGAACATTCCGTTGAACTGAAGGCCCGGATCCAGGGCTGCAGAGGCCTGTGCCTGATAGCGGTTCAGCATATCGAAATCGAAATCATCCTTAGCGGCGCAGTCGGCGATAATGCCGGCCGCGATCTGCCCGCCGACCATGGCGGACGGAATGCCGTACTCAAAGGCGCACTCTGCGGCGGCAATCGCATCGCCGATGAGAATTGCGCCCGGATATACGGACTGGGCGAGTTTCCTCGAGCCCGGAAGCCGCCAGCCGCGGAGCTTGTCGATCATCTTCGCATTGTGCAGACGCTCTCTGCCGAACTTCGTGTTGTCTCTCCAGTACTCGTAGAATTCCATCATGGTCATGCCGGACTCGCGGAGCGCTTTCTCCGTGATGGTCATGCCCAGGACAGCCTGGCCCGGCTCATAGTGTGGGTTCAGCCATGTCGTGCAGATCGGGCTCCAGCCATTTACTCCCTGCGGAACGTAATACTCCTCCGCCTGCCCGGGGACCAGGCCTTCCACGCCATCGATGTATCCGCGGAAGCAGTACATCGTGAGGTCCGGATCATCCACAAACGCTCCGAGCTGTCTTGAAAGCTCGCTGTGGGCACCATTTGCAATGATCGTCACATCCGCCTCGATGTCCATCGGTTCGTTGTGATACAGACCGTGCACACCCTTGACGACGCCCTTGCGCATGATGAGGCTTGTTGCTTCGTAATTTTCCAGGAAATCAGCGCCCTCGCGGATTGCCGCCCGCCGGATCTGATCATCGGTAAAACGTCTCGGCGCGATCATGAACGGATCGACATCAAGAACAATATAATCTTCCTTCCGGTTGATCAGCCGCATCGTGTTGATATTGCAGGCCTGCTGCGCATACATCGCGTCGAAGCAGCCCATTTCCTTCAGCATCGGATACAGGCTGGTCAGATATACGCCGCCGCAGGTCTTGTCTCTCGGCCATGTCTCTTTATCGACAAACAGGACGTCAACGCCCTGCTTTGCGAGGTAAAATGCCGCCGTGCTGCCGCCGGGGCCTGCACCAACCACAAGAGCCGTTCTTTTCTGTGTCGTCATGGTTATGCCTCCTCTCTCTTGACCATCGTGATGACGTCACCCTTCGGGCAGAGCGTCTGGCAGACACCGCAGCCGATGCACTTTTCCGGATCGATCAGAGCATATCCGCATCCGAGGCAGCGAAGCTCTTCGTTGTACGCCTCTTTCTGCGTGAAGGTACGCTCCACGTCGTCAAAATTCAGGACGCGCACAGCCGGATCTGTCATCGGACGAGGCGTCAGCCGCACTTTCCGCCTGTTGCACGGATAAATCTTCTCCTCCATCGGCGCCTGCACGATCTCATGGTCTGTAGACGCATTGCGCAGTTTCCGTCCCATCAGAGCGGCATCCACGGCAAATGCAGCCTTCCTTCCAGAAGCCAGCGCATCAATAACGGATGACGGGCCGCCCGCGATGTCACCCGCATAGAATACGGTCTCTCCGTCTTCTGCCGGGAAGATGTTGTCGGCGTACTGTCCGATCGCCGTGATCTCAAAGGTGCATGGCATATGCATCGTCTGACTCGCATCCGTGTCAAATGTGATCTTGCCGTTTTCATCCTTTTTGAAATTGGTCACCTTTACGAAATCAATGCCCTCAAGGGTATTGACGCGCCCGGTATAAGCCTTCGGGCTCCATCCCTCGATGATCGTGATGCCCTCTTCTTCGGCCTCTTTGCGCTCCCACGCGTGAGCCGGGACATTGTCTCCCTCTTCGAGGCAGACGCAGGTGACTTTTTTCGCCCCCAGACGGACTGCCGTTCTGGCCGCGTCCAGAGCGACCGAACCGCCGCCGATCACGACGCCTTCTGCGTCGTCCACGACAAAGTTCTGAGCCGGCATCCGGTATGTGTTCTGATTGTTGTTTGCAAAATCCATGAACTGGATCGCCGTGTAGACGCCGTCGTAATTCCACTTCGGCACCCAGGTGATTTCCTTGCCGTGCGGCTTTCCGGCGGCAATAATGACAGCGTCATACTCATCCTGAAGTTCTTTCAGCTGCTTTTTGCCGAGGATCGCACCGCACTGAATCTTCAGTCCGGCATCCTGAAGCTTCTTAATATCCCGGCGAACTGCATCACGGTCAAGCCGGAATTCCGGAATGGCACGCACCAGCATCCCTCCGGGCTCCATGTTCGGTTCAAAAATGGTCACGTCATACCCGAGCGTTGAAAGAAAATGTCCCGCAGAAAGTCCGGCCGGCCCTGCGCCGACAACCGCAACTCTTTCGTCATGCAGACGCGGATATGCCGGGCGCTCCCATTTTACGGTATCCGAGAGATACCGCTTCAGGTCACGGATGGCCATCGGCTCATCCACCAGCGCGCCGCGCTTGCAGACCTGCTCGCACGGGTGATGACAGATGCGCGCGCAGACAGACGGAAGCGGATTTTTCTTCCAGATCTGCTTCCAGGCTTCCTCTTCTTTTCCGCACTTCGCAAGGCCGATATAACCCTGCGGACTGATCCCGAGCGGGCAGGCCGTCGTGCACGACTGTTTCGTGCAGAAATCATCCATCTGCTGCGGCGTCATTCCCGGCTGTTCCGTGCAGGAAGGACAGATCCGGCAGATGCGGCGCTGAGCTTCGGTGATGGCATCAACCGGACAATTCTCTCTGCAGGTTCCGCAGTTGATGCACTTCTTCGTGTCCACTCTGGCGACTGTCTCCCGCTGCAGGGTAAATGATGTCCCGTCATGATCGATCGTAATCTTGCTCATGATTAAACCCTCCAATGTTTGCTGCCATGTGCAATATATATTTGTGTATCCTATACGCGTATATTATTTAAAAATTATGATAGGCCTTCGTTTGTTAAATGTCAAGCAAAATAGAGCGCTATTTTTTGATATTTTGTGTATTTTGCACAGTTTTCTCAGCGGATAAACCAGGCTATGTTTTTCTCGCAGTACGTGAGAAAAGCATCCGTGTTAAAACTTTCAGCCTGCCGTCTTGTGTGCGCAATTGTCTCTTCCGTCTGTTTTTCAGACCGGTTCGTCAGAAGCATCAGCTGACGGATGTGATTTTCAAAGATCTGCTGCACGGAAAGATTCAGCTCGTTCCTGTCCCGCAGAAGTTTCAGGGAACCATACATGGCAAATGACAGCACGGCCTTCAGATGCAGGTAAGAAACGCCTTCTGAACCGGCCTTCTCGCCGACCTGTCCCCAGAGCCAGTCAAAGGTTTTATCCACCCACAAATCCATGAGCTCGGTGCAGGAAACCGTATTGTGGACGAACTTGTACAGCCTTGCGTCCTCGGACGCCGTGAGGAAAAAGAGTACGGTATAGTCAGATGCCCGAAAGAAAAAATTGCCCTCATGGTCCGTGTGATCATCCATGTATTCAAAAGACTGCCGCAGCATTTCCTCCAGCAGTTCTCCGACGATCCGCTGTTTCTGAGGGTAATAGGACTGAAGGAGAGATTTCTGAATGCCGGCACTTTCCGCAATGCCGCTGAGTGACACTTTTGTATAATCATTTTCCGAGAGCAGCCGATATGCGCCCTTCAGAATTTCAAGTCTTTTCTGAACATTCCGTGCCGCAGCCATCTTTCTTTCCTTTCGCAAATTCCTCTGATAGATATATTAGCACCAGAAACGACAAACACAATTAAAACTAGCGCACAAGCCACGCGCCGCTTCGCACTCCGTGCTCCCGCGCCGCTCAACGGAAATTCGCATTCCCGCGCCGCTTACGCGTCGCTTCATGCTCATTTCCGTTGCCGTATCTGGAACAGTCATCCAGTCTGCCGTGCAAGCACGCCGGCTGTCAGACTGTTCCGATACTGGCTTATGCGCTCAAAAAAGGCCGCACCCGGTTGTTTTCCGGATACGGCCTTCCTTTCGTTAATGTTCAGTTAGAAGCGGAGCAATTATTTCTCTTCCGCTGCTTCCTTTGCATACTTCTCATAGCGGGTCTTTGCATTCTCAATCGCTTCGCCGAAGAGTTTTGCAGCTCTCTCCGGGTTCTTCTTCTTGAGGTTGATGTAACGGTTCTCGCCCATGATGAACTCTTCGTACTGCTTGGTCGGAGCCTTGGAATCAAGCTGGAACGGATTCTTTCCTTCCGCTGCGCGGCGAGGATCGAAACGGAACAGGTTCCAGTAGCCTGTCTCAACGGCAAGCTTCTCTTCTTCCATAGCCTTGCCCATGCCCTTGCGGATACCATGGTTGATGCACGGTGCATAGCCGATGACGATCGACGGACCATCGTAGCTCTCAGCTTCCTTGATTGCCTTTACGGTCTGAGCCATATTGGCACCCAGGGATACCTGAGCAACATAGATATATCCGTAAGCCATCATCATGTCTGCGATCGGCTTCTTCTTCACATCCTTGCCGGCTGCCGCGAACTGTGCAATTGCACCAAGGTTCGTGGACTTGGATGCCTGGCCGCCTGTGTTGGAGTAAACCTCGGTATCGAAGACGAATACGTTGACATCGCGCTTGGAAGCCAGAACATGATCCAGCCCGCCGTAGCCGATATCGTAAGCCCATCCATCACCACCGAAGATCCACTGAGACTTCTTGGACAGGAAATCCTTGTCAGCCAGGATATCCTTGGCTGCATCAGAGCCTTCCTTCTCAAGAGCAGCGATCAGAGCATCGGATGCCGGGCCATTTGCCTCGCCGTCATGGAATGTATCAGCATAAGCGCCGATGGCAGCCTTCAGATCCTCATCAGCTGTAGCTTCCTTCAGAGCATCGAGCTTAACCATCAGGTTCTCTCTCATGGTCTCTTCAGCGAGCTGCATACCAAAGCCGTACTCTGCGTTATCCTCGAACAGGGAGTTAGCCCATGCCGGACCTCTGCCCTTCGCGTTAACAGTGTACGGAGTAGACGGTGTCGAGCCGCCCCAGATGGAGGAGCATCCGGTTGCGTTGGCAATCATCATGCGGTCGCCGCACAGCTGAGTGATGAGCTTTGCATACGGTGTCTCGCCGCAGCCTGCGCATGCGCCGGAGAACTCGAACAGCGGCTGCTGGAACTGAGAACCCTTGACCGAATCCTTCTTGAACTTGTCGGTTACAGCCGGCTTTGCAGATACCTTGAGACCATAGTCGAAGAACTTCTGCTCGCCTTCGTTTGCCTCGAAGTTAGCCATCTTCAGAACATCAAACTTATTGTTGCCCGGGCATACATTCGTGCAGGAGCCGCAGCCCGTGCAGTCATATGCGGAGATGGTCATTGCGAAGTACAGTCCCGGCATACCGGTCATAGCAGCATACTGCATGCCTTCCGGAGCAGCCTTGACTTCTTCTTCGTTCAGAACTGCCGGACGGATTACGCCGTGCGGGCAGACAATAGCGCACTGGTTGCACTGCAGGCAGTGAGCCGGATCCCATACCGGAACATCAACCGCAACACCGCGCTTCTCGTAAGCAGCTGTGCCCTGCGGGAATGTGCCGTCGATTGTCTCTGCGAATGCGGATACCGGAAGTTCATTGCCCTTCTGAGCGTTAACCGGCTTCTGGATTGTGTTGACGAAATCAACAACTTCCTTGCGGCCTTCTGTTGCCTTGGCCTCAAGATCCTCATCCTTGCAGTTCTTCCACTCTGCCGGAACCGGAACCTCGACAACGGCGTTAGCGCCGGCATCGATACCTCTGTAGTTCATCTGAACGACATCGTCGCCCTTCTTGGAGTAGGAAGCCTTAGCCTTTTCCTTCATGTACTGGATAGCCTCATCCTCCGGGATGATCTTCGCCAGCTTGAAGAATGCGGACTGCAGGATCGTGTTGATACGCTTGCCAAGTCCTGTCTCCTTGCCGATCTTGATACCGTCAATGATGTAGAACTTGATGTTGTGCTCAGCCATGTATCTCTTGGCCTGGCCCGGCAGATGCTCGCCGACTTCTTCCGGAGACCACTCGCAGTTCAGCAGGAATGTACCGCCATCCTTGATGTCCTGTACCATGTCATACTTTGTAACGTATGCCGGGCAGTGACATGCTACGAAATCAGCCTTGTCGATCAGGTATGTGGACTTGATCGGAGTCTTGCCGAAACGCAGATGGGAAATGGTAACACCGCCGGACTTCTTGGAATCATAGTCGAAGTAAGCCTGAGCGTACATCGGTGTATGGTCGCCGATGATCTTGATGGAGTTCTTGTTGGCACCTACGGTACCATCGGAGCCGAGACCCCAGAACTTGCAGCAAGTTGTGCCTTTTGCGGAAGTGTCAACATCAACTCTCGGAAGAGAGAGGTTGGTCACATCATCTACGATGCCGACCGTGAAGTCAGCCTTGGTCTTGTTGTTGTAGATGGCAACGATGTCGCCCGGTGTCGTGTTCTTGGAGCCGAGGCCGTAACGACCGTTGAGGATCGTAACATCCTGGAACTCTGTGCCGCGGAGTGCAGCAACAACATCGAGATACAGCGGCTCGCCGATCGAGCCGGATTCCTTTGTGCGGTCGATTACGGAGATTGTCTTTACAGTCTTCGGAAGGACAGCCGTCAGGTACTTCGGGGAGAACGGACGATACAGATGAACTTCTACAACGCCGACCTTCTCGCCGGCAGCGATCAGATGATCAACGGTCTCCTCGATGGTCTGGCATACAGAACCCATCGCAATGATTACGTGGTCAGCATCCGGAGCGCCGTAGTAATTGAACGGCTTGTAGTTTGTTCCGATCTTCGCGTTAACCTTGTCCATGTAGTCAGCAACGATGTCCGGAACAGCCTCATAGTACTTGTTCTGAGCCTCTCTTACCTGGAAGAAGATATCCGGGTTCTGCGCGGAGCCGCGGAGTACCGGATGATTCGGGTTCAGCCCTCTCTGGCGGAATGCGCGGACAGCGTCCATATCCACCATATCCTTCAGATCGTCATAGTCCCAGACTTCGATCTTCTGGATTTCGTGCGAAGTACGGAAACCATCGAAGAAATGTACGAACGGTACGCGGCCCTTGATCGCGGAAAGATGTGCAACAGCGCCCAGGTCCATGACTTCCTGTACACTGCCGGAGCACAGCATTGCGAAACCGGTCTGACGGCATGCGTAAACATCGGAGTGATCACCGAAGATGGAAAGAGCGTGTGTGGCAACGGCACGTGCTGCTACATCGATAACGCCCGGAAGCAGTTCACCTGCTACCTTGTACATGTTCGGGATCATGAGAAGGAGGCCCTGAGAAGCGGTATACGTTGTTGTCAGAGCGCCGGCGGACAGAGATCCGTGGAAGGATCCGGAAGCTCCTCCTTCAGACTCAAGTTCGACAATTTTTACCGGATTGCCGAAGATGTTCTTTCTCCCCTGAGTTGCCCACTGATCAGTGTAGTCAGCCATCGGGGAAGAAGGTGTGATCGGGAAGATGGTAGCAACTTCCGTAAACGCATAGGATACGTGTGCGGCAGCGGTGTTACCATCCATGGTTAACATCTTTCTTGCCATAGTGTCTACCTCGCTTTAAATATATTGTGCCGGACCCTTTCGGAAGTGGAAGGCTGTCCGGAAACACACCTTTTCATCCGGTGCCCTGCGGCACCTTGTATTGCCCGCTCAGGCCAGAAGCTCGTCGAGCATGGCGTTCATTGCCGCCACATCCGCCTCTTTCATGGCGGAGCGGATCGTCACCTTGTGACTGCAGACCGAGATGCCCTTCATGCCGCAGAGCATCTTCTCCATCAGGCACGCTGCCTGCGGCGCCCAGGAACCATTTTCCAGGAATGCGACTTTCCGGTTCTGGAAGTTCTTTAACGTCAGCTTATAGAGAAGCGACTGCATCGCCGGGAAGATCCCGCCGTCATAGGTCACCGACGCAAACACGATTTTATCGTACCGGTAGCAGTCGGCCAGCGCCTCCGCTGCATCTCCACGGGTCAGATCAAACGGCACGGCCTTCACGCCGCGCGCGCTGACAAGCTCAGCCAGCTTCAGAGCCGCCGCCTTCGTATTCCCATGCACCGAAGCGTACGGAATGAACACGCCCTTTTCCTCCGGCTTGTACGAGCTCCATGTGTCGTACAGTCCGAGGTAAAAGCTCAGATCCTCGTTGATCACCGGTCCGTGCAGCGGGCAGATGGTCTTGATTGCGAGCTTTCCGGCCTTCGCCAGAAGCTTCTGCACCATCATGCCGTACTTTCCGACAATATTCAGATAATACCGGCGCGCCTCGTCGGTCCAGTCCGTCTTGTCCGCATACCGATTCCCGCCGACCGCGCCAAACTTTCCGAACGCGTCCGCGGAGAACAGGATCCCGTCCTTTGTGTCAAAGGAAACCATGACCTCTGGCCAGTGCACCATCGGCGCCATGACAAATGTGAGTTCATGCGCGCCGAGTTTCAGCGTATCTCCCTCATTCACTACGACCTGGCGGTCATTATAGGTGTCCCCCAGAAACTGGGAGAGCATTACCTTGCTCTTCGGATTTACGACGATCTTTGTCTCCGGGTACTTCTCCATGAAAACGCGGATACTGCCGGAATGATCCGGCTCCATGTGATGAACCACAAGGAAGTCCGGAGCTCTGCCGTCCAGGGCCTCTTCCAGATGATCCAGCCACATATCCGTGGCGCGGTGATCAACCGTATCCATCACGGCGATCTTCTCGTCGCGGATCAGATACGAATTGTAGGACACACCGTCCGGAATACGGTACTGACTCTCAAACAGATCCAGAGTGGTATCATCCACTCCGAGAAAATATACATCGCTGCTGCCAGCTAACTTCTCAACCATAACAGCTCCTGATTATTTTTGCACCTTCTGAGCGCAGGGTACACGTTCATACGCAAAATCTATTGTCATTCTAGCACGAAGTATTCGTGCATTCAAATAATTTGCCGAATGTATCGGAAAAAAGCCAGCCGCCTCACGGCAGAAAATCGCATAGAATGTAATTGCTTACATCAAGACCTCTTTCCGTCAGGCAGACCCGGCCGTCCCGGCACTTCAGCGTGCCGTCTTTCTCGTGTTCCGCGAGGACTTTTCCGTAGACTTCCTGTGCACTGACCCCAAAGGCATCCCGGAAGTCTTCCAGCAGCACGCCCTCTTTTTTCCGCAGTCCCAGGTAAAAGAATTCTGCCTGCGCGTCGCGCCGCGTCAGATGCGTCACATCTCTTCTTATATCAGAAAGAGTTTCCAGTTTCAGATATTCTGAAAAAACAGACGTGTTGGTGAAGCGTGTCTCATGCCGCAGCGATGACGCGCCCAGGCCAAGTCCGAGATACTCCCGCCGTTCCCAGTACGAGACATTGTGCAGGCAGGCTCTGCCCGGCTTTGCAAAATTGGAAATCTCGTACTGCCGGTAGCCGTGTGACTCCAGGAAACGGACAGACTGCCAGTACATGGCCCGTTCCGTGTCCTCGTCCGGAAGCGGCGGAAAATCGTCAAGATGCTTTTCCAAGGTTGTCCCTTCCTCCAGGATCAGCGAGTACACGCTCACATGTTCCGGCGAAAGCGCCGCCAGCGCCTCCAGACTGCGCTGCAGATCTTCCTGACTCTGCCCCGGCAGCGCCTCCATCAGGTCAATATTGATATTGTCAAATCCGGCCGCTCTTGCGAGTGCAAAGCCTTCCCGGATCTGCCGCGCGGTGTGGATTCTGCCCAGGAGCTTCAGTTCCCCGTCGTCAAATGACTGGGCGCCCATGCTGAGCCGGTTCACTCCCGCTGCTCTCCATGCCGCCAGCTTCGCCGCGTCCATCAGCCCCGGATTGGTCTCCAGCGTGATCTCTGCATCACTTCGGATATCAAAATCCGCCTTCAGCTCTGTCAGCACCCGTGCGATCTGCCCGGCGGGCACCAGTCCCGGCGTCCCGCCGCCGAAAAACACCGTGGCAAATGGTCCGTCATCTGCCGCCTCTCGCGCCGTCAGCCTGATTTCCCGGATCAAAGCGTCAAAATACGCCGCCTGCGCCGCGTCAGGCTGCGGTGCGGAGAGAAAGTCGCAGTATACGCATTTCCTTGCGCAGAAGGGAATATGGATGTAAATCCCTCTCTGGTCTTTACTCGTCATCAAGTTTCAGCACACTCATAAAAGCTTTCTGCGGGATCTCCACATTTCCGATCTGACGCATCCGCTTTTTGCCTTCCTTCTGCTTTTCCAGAAGTTTCTTCTTTCTTGAGATATCACCGCCGTAACATTTCGCCAGGACATCCTTGCGTAGTGCCTTGACTGTCTCGCGCGCGACAATGCGGCTTCCGATTGCTGCCTGGATCGGGATTTCAAAGAGCTGCCTCGGGATTTCCTCCTTCAGCTTCTGGCACATCTTCCGGCCGCGTTCCTCGGCGTTCCCGGCCCACACAATGAACGACAGCGCGTCTACCTGTTCCTTGTTGACCAGGATATCCAGTTTCACCAGTTTGCTCGTCTCGTACGCCTTGAACTCATAGTCAAATGAAGCGTACCCGCGGGAACGGGATTTCAGCGCGTCAAAAAAGTCGTAGATAATCTCGTTGAGGGGCAGGTCATAGCGGAGCAGAGCGCGGTTTGCCTCGATGTACTCCATGCCGTTGTACACGCCCCGGCGCTCCTGGCACAGCTTCATGATCTGGCCGACGTAATCTTTCGTCACCATGATCTCTGCCGACACAATCGGTTCCTGCATTTCCGCGATTTCCGAAGGATCCGGCATATTGGACGGGTTGGTGAGCATCATAACGCTGCCGTCGGTCTTGATCACCTTGTAGATAACGCCCGGCGCCGTCGTCACCAGATCCAGTCCGTATTCCCGCTCCAGTCTCTCCTGAACCACGTCCAGGTGCAGAAGTCCCAGGAAGCCGCACCGGAATCCGAAGCCGAGCGCCGCACTCGTCTCCGGCTCATACTGCAGCGACGCGTCATTGAGCTGCAGCTTTTCCAGCGCATCCCGCAGATCCGGATACTTCGCGCCGTCCGCCGGATACAGGCCGCAGTAGACCATCGGGGTGACCTTGCGGTATCCCGGCAGCGGCTTGCTGCACGGCCTTTCCGCGTCCGTCACGGTATCGCCGACCCGCGTGTCGCGGACATTCTTGATGCTGGCGGTTATATACCCCACCATGCCGGCTCTGAGCTCTTCGCAGGGAATAAACTGTCCCGGCCCGAAATATCCGACCTCGACAACCTCTTCCTCGGCTCCGGTCGCCATGAAGCGGATCTTCGTCCCCTTCTTCACGGTTCCTTCAAAGACTCTGACAAATACAATAACTCCCTTATAGGAATCATACAGTGAATCAAAAATCAGGCACTGCAGCGGCTTGTTCCTGTCCCCGGACGGCGCCGGGATCCGGTGCACGATTGCCTCGAGAACCTGGTCGATGTTGGTGCCGTTCTTGGCCGAGATCAGCGGAACATCTGTGCAGTCTAGTCCGATGACATCCTCGATCTCCTGCTTCACCCGCTCCGGTTCAGCACTCGGCAGATCGATTTTGTTGATAACCGGGATCACTTCCAGATCATGTTCCATCGCCAGGTAGTAATTTCCCAGTGTCTGGGCCTCGATGCCCTGGGAAGCGTCCACGATGAGCACTGCCCCGTCGCAGGCCGCCAGCGCCCGGCTCACCTCATAGTTGAAATCCACATGTCCGGGGGTGTCGATCAGGTTGAGGACGTATTCCTCGCCGTCTTTCGCGTTGTAAATGATACGGACCGTCTGGGCCTTGATCGTAATGCCCCGCTCCCGCTCCAGGTCCATGTTGTCCAGAACCTGATCCTGCATTTCGCGTTTGGTGAGCAGTCCGGTTTTCTCAATAATCCGGTCGGCAAGCGTCGACTTGCCGTGGTCAATATGAGCGATGATGCAGAAATTTCTTATATGATCCTGGCGGATATCTTCGCTTAAATCACTCACTGGTCGTACTCTCCGTTTCTGTCTGTTCGGTTATCCAGTCTTCGATGCCGTCCGCAATGGCACGCGCGGTGACATCCGCGTACTCCTCCACCATAGCCCGGTCATCCTCGCTGGAAAGAAACCCCAGCTCAATCAGGATTGACGGCATCTGTGTTTTGCGGATGACATAATAATCTGTTTCCGGGTCGTCCATCGATCCGCCTTTTATCCCCCGGCTGGTGATGTATCCGGTGTCTGTCAGGCGCTTCAGCACCAGTCTCGCCAACTCGGTCTCTTCCGTGCCGGCATCATGGCTGGTCCATATTTCAACGCCCTTCACATCCGTCTTTGTGCCATTATACATATTTCTGTGAATCGAGACAAATCCGAATGCCCCGGCGTCATTGGCCGTCTGAGCCCTGGATTCAAGCGATGTCGTGCTGTCATCGTCTCTTGTCATGACGACCCGGATGCCGTCGCTTTCAAGATCATCCGCCACAAGCTGTGCGATTTTCAGGGTCTGCTCCTTCTCGATCTGATCGCCGGATGAAGCGCCCTCGTCGTCGCCGCCGTGCCCCGCGTCGATGCAGATCACCGGTCCTTTCAGAAAATATCCCCGGATCGCTTTCGCCCATGCAGGCACAGAACCATAGTGAGCGATGCTGATCCCGAGCAGGCTGACAATCAGAACTACAATCCAGATGAGCGCAAACCGTCCGCTGCCCGTGTTTTTGCGTCGTCTCGTTCTATCCATTCAACAATCCTCTCTTGAAAAAAAGAGGCTCTCACACCCCGGAGGATTATGAGAGTCTCTTCTGCTTATGTTCAGATGATGGCGTCGGGCTTCCCTTGTCTTCTCATTACTTTCTGCGAAGGAACGACGGGATGTTGATGCCCTTGGAAGCGTTATTGTTTGCAGCATTCGGCGTCGTGTCAAAAGACTGGATGCGCTCCGACGGAGTCGGGGTGACAACGGTCTTCGGAGCCTGCTGTACCGGAGCCGTATAGGTCGGCTGTACCGGTCTGGATGTCTGCGTCGTGCCTCTGTTCAGGCTGTTCTTAACGTTGAACACATTCATCTGCTGATTGATGTTCTCATCCTCAAGGCCGGTTGCGATGACGGTAATCTTGCAGGTATCCTGTGCATTCTCGTCATACATGGCACCGAAGATGATGTTCGCATCGTCGCCGGCCAGCTCCTGTACATAGGTAGCCGCATCATTTGCCTCAAGGAGGCTGATGTCGCCGGAGATATTGATGATAACATTGCTTGCATTCTCGATTGTCGTCTCAAGAAGCGGGCTGGTGACGGCCTGCTTTACAGCCTCGAGAGCCTTGTCGTCGCCGGAAGCTTCGCCGATACCGATGTGAGCGATGCCCTTGTCGACCATGACGGTCTTGATATCCGCGAAGTCAAGGTTGATCAGTCCCGGAACGTTGATCAGGTCTGTGATACCCTGTACGGCCTGCTGCAGAACCTCGTCAGCCTTCTTCAGCGCATCCGGCATGGATGTGCGGCGGTCAACGATCTCAAGCAGCTTGTCATTCGGGATAACAATCAGCGTATCAACGCATGACTTGAGCTTTTCAATGCCGGAAATGGCATTGGACATTCTCTTTCTGGCCTCAAATTTGAACGGCTTTGTCACGACGCCGACCGTAAGGATGCCCATATCCTTCGCCAGTTTGGCAATAACCGGTGCTGCGCCGGTTCCGGTGCCGCCGCCCATGCCGCATGTGACAAATACCATATCTGCACCCTTCAGTGCGTTGGTCAGATCGTCCGTATTCTCCTCGGCAGCCTTTTCGCCTACCTCCGGCTGTGCGCCGGCGCCCAGGCCCTTTGTAAGCTTCTCGCCGATCTGAATTGTTGTCGGAGCCTTGCACATCTGAAGTGCCTGCGCATCCGTGTTTACGCCAATAAATTCAACGCCGGTGACGTTCTCATCCACCATGCGGTTCACGGCGTTGTTGCCGCCGCCGCCGACACCGACGACAATAATTCTTGCGGAAGTCTCCGTATCATTCGATTTTAATTCAACCAATTTTATGCCCTCCTTGCCATCCTCAAGAGCTCGAAACTCTTTCTTATAATATTATTCGGATAATTAAAAAGCAACCCTGAAAATATGACAAAATGGAATCAATCAAAATTGCAATTTTCCATCAATCCGTATGAATAGTTTTTCAGCGCCTGCTGCATCAGTTTCTTTGCGGCTCTTTTGAAAGTTCACTCTGCAGCCGCGTCTGTTTCCAATGTGGAATCAGTCGCCTGTGTGGTCTCATCTGCCGCCGGTGCTGTCTCTTCTGCCGCCTGCGTGGTCTCTTCCGCGGTCTGCGCAGTCTCTTCTGCTGCCTGCGTGGTTTCCTCCGCTGCCGGAGTAGTCTCTTCTGCTGCCTGCGTGCTCTCTTCTGCCGCCGGTGTGCTCGCATCCGTATCCTGTGTATCGGTCTGGGCACTTCTCGTGTCATCCCGGAAGATGATTCTGTCCTGTGTGCCGTCATACGATGACAGGTACAGCGTTCCGGACATATCGGCCAGTTTCGAATACAGTGCATTCAGCTGAAAGAGCTTGTCCGAGAGATGATCGGTTGTCCCCAGCTGCACGGTCACGTTATTCATGGTCAGCACAATGCTTCCGGTATCGGTAAAGTCTGCCCGGCTGACCGGCAGACTGTATTCTGAAAAGCTCTGGGTAAATGTAAGAACCGACTCCAGAGCCAGTTCCTGCTGCGTGTCAATTTTCTGACCGACGATCAGAGAATCAAATGAAAGCCCCGTGATCTCCGGAATGTTTTCATACGTCTGATCCGTGCTTTCGACAATGGTGCCATACCGGTCGAAATACAGATTCGCACCCATATACCGGATATACCCGACTCTTGTTTTTTCATAAATCTGTACGTCAGCCTCATTGCCGCTGAAACGCACATCGTACTTCTCCACTTCCGGTATCGACACGTGACTGCGGTGAAACAGGTAGTAAGTCAGCCGGTTCGGCAGTCCGCCGAAAATCGTCCGCGTCAGCCAGCTCTCGTCATACTGGGTGTTCCCGGTATAAACGATCGTGTCAATCCGCATGCTGTATCCCAGAACAGCCGCGGCAGCAATAAGCGCAGCCAGTATGACGGGGATCGCTGCTTTCTTCTTCACGACCGCCGCCCTTCTTCCTTTGCCGCTGCCTCATAGGTTTTCCGCGAAACAGCCAGGACAAGCCCGAATTCTGCCATCAGAAGCGCCGCCGAACTCCCTCCGTAACTGATAAACGGCAGTGAAACGCCGGTGTTCGGAATCAGATTCGTCACAACGGCAATGTTCAGAATCACCTGAACCGCTACCTGCGCGAACACGCCCATGCACAGATAGAATCCGAGATAATCCTTCGCATTCCGCGCGACATCCCAGATCCGGTACAGCAGAACCGTGAACAGCACGATGACACAGATCGCACCGAAAATCCCAAGTTCCTCGCAGATGATGGAAAAGATCATATCATTCTTCGATTCCGGGACATAGCCGAGTTTCTGCAGCGATTTGCCGAGGCCTTTCCCAAAGAATCCGCCGGAGCCGATTGCATACAGGGCCTGAATCGTCTGATATCCGGTGCCGGTCAGATCGGATTCAGGGTGAAGCCAGGTGATGACACGCTGCAGTCGGAAACTCCCGTCCACACTCTGCGGCAGATGGTCGATGATAATCACGGCAAGTGCAGCCACCCCGATGACAAGAACCGCTCCGACAATCCACACGCGGACCTGCGGCGTCGCCAGAAAACACATAAACGTGCCGATCAGGAACACAATGATGCCCGAGCTCAGATTCTTCGAGAGCAGATACACAAATCCGCCCGGAAGTACGGCATCCAGGGCCATAAACGTAAGGATTTGCTTCCGTCCTTTCAGCTCCCCGCCGGCATTTGCAATCATCCAGGCGCCGAAGCAGATCACACCGAATTTCAGAATCTCTGCCGGCTGAATGCTGACGGATCCGATGTAAATCCACCGCTTCGCGCCGTGCGATTCGGTTCCGAGAACCGGAAGAGACGCCACCATCAGAAGTCCGATGAAAAATATCAGCGGTCCGAGCCGGCGGACCCAGTAATATCCCGTGTAGTACAGAAGCAGCATTGCCCCGGTACCGAGAACCGTGAACAGCAGCTGCCGCTTAAAGTAATACAGTGCGTCGCCATACCGGATCATCGCCGAGTACGAACTCGTGGAGCAGATCATGACCAGGCCAAATCCGATGATGAAGACCAGCAGAAAAAGCAGAGTGTAATCAAAGGATTTCGGATATTTGATTTTCTGTGCCCGTCTGCGTCTCCGGGCCGTCTGTCTTTCCGCCATCGCACTTCTCCGCTGAACTTCACAGCTCGTTTACATACTTCTTGAAGATGCGGCCGCGCTGCTCATAATTGTCGAACATGCCCCAGCTTGCACAGGCCGGGGACAGCAGCACCGCATATCCCGGCTTTGCCTCTCTGGCACAGATCTCCACGCACTCCTTCATGTCCTTCGCGTGAATGACATTGGTAAATCCGTGGGATCTGGCACAGGCTTCGAGTTTGTCCGCTGTCTGGCCGAGCACGACGAGGACCTTCACCGTATCTTTGAATGCCTCCACGTACTCGTCAAACGCCAGCTGCTTGTCAAAACCGCCGCCGATCAGAACGGTCGGACGGTTCATCGCCTCGATTGCCTTGATGGAAGCGTCCGGATTCGTGCCCTTCGAGTCGTTGTAATACACAACTCCGTCCTTCTCCCGGACGTACTCGATGCGGTGTTCGACAGCCTTGAACTCCCGGATCTGCGCGCGGATAATATCGTCATCCACGCCCCAGAGTCTTGCCATGCAGATCGCCGCCATGACATTTTCATAGTTGTGCGCGCCAATCAGCTTCATGTCATGAACATTCATGAATGCCTCGGAAAGCGCGCCGTCGCGCCCGATCCAGATCTCATCGCCCTGCAGGTAGGCAAATGCCCCGTGCTTCGGGATTTCTTTCCTGGCAAACCACACCACCTGACACTTTGCCTCATTAGTGCCGAAATCTCTGAGCCTCTCATCATCGAAATTGAGTACAACCGCGTCGTCCGGCCCCTCGTTCATGCAGATCTTTTCCTTTGTCTGCGTGTAGCACTCCATTGTATGATGACGGTCCAGATGATCCGGCGAAATGTTCAGAATCGCACTGATCACCGGGTGAAATGTGCTTACACTTTCCAGCTGAAAACTGCTGATCTCTGCAACGGTCACGGAATCGCTGCTTGTCTTGAGCACCTCACCTGTGTACGACCGCCCGATATTTCCTACGACAAATGTATCCTTCACCGCCGCTCCAAGAATCGCACCGGTCAGAGCCGTTGTCGTCGTCTTTCCGTTGGTGCCGGTGATCGCAATGACCTTGCCCTTCTCAAAATGCCAGGCAAGCTCAATTTCACCCCACACCGGTGTTCCCTGTTTCCGGAATTCCTCTACCAGCGGACTGTCGATCGGAACACCGGGGCTGATCACCAGAAGCTGCGTCTCGCGCGCGGCCTCCTCGGTCATCTCGCCGATAAGAATCCGTGTCTTGATCTCTCCCATTCTCTCCTGCACAATCTGCGGATTGATATTGGGATTTGCGTCATATAAAAGCACATCGGCCCCCGCGTGATTCAGCAGCTTTGCTGCCCCGATTCCGCTGATGCCCGTGCCCACAACTGTAACCTTTTTTCCTTTAAGATCCATATCCATTCTGGCTGCCTCTGTTCCCGGATTTTTATCCGGCCTCATATTCTGCATTGGTCGTGTCGCTCGTAGAGCTCTCCGGCGAATCGATCGCCGACTCTGAGCTGATGGCCACCTTGCTCTGATTCACCTGTTCCAGCGCCGCATTTTGTTCAGCCTCTACCTCGGCACTGTACTCAATGCCGAGATACGGCAGAAGCCGCTGATACAAAGACCTCGTGATATGCTGTGCCTCGTTACTGTTTGCACTTGTCGTTCCGGATGTTCCGTTTTCCTCATCGATGACAACATACAGAAGGAAAGACGGATTGTCCGCCGGCACAAAGCTGATCGCCGAAGTTACCCACTTCAGATCGGAACGCGGTATCTTCTGCGCAGTTCCGGTTTTTCCTCCGATGCGGTAGCCCGGAATCTTCATTTCCTGCACACCGTAGACCGTGACCGCATCCTCCAGGAATTTGCGCATTGTCGCCGAGGTTTCCTCTGTCACCGTCCGGCGCACCAGCGTCGGAGAAACGGTCTGCACCGTATCGCCTGAAGAATTCTCAAACGCTTTGACCAGATGCGGTTTGTAATAGTTTCCGCCATTTATCATGGAGGCATAGGCTGCTGCCATCTGGATCATAGTGACGCTGATATTCTGGCCGAAGGAATTGGTGGCGACATCGACATCGTCCATGGTGTCAACATCTTTCACGAGTCCGCGCTCTTCGCCCGGCAGGTCAATACCGGTCTTGGAGCCGAAGCCGAAGTCATCCTGGTGCTTGCGCATTTTCTCAGCGCTCAGCATTTCGCCGATGTCCATGAGTTCGACGTTGCAGGAATAGCCGAGGCCTTCTTCCAGCGAAATTGATCCGTGCCCGCCTTCGCTGTATGCGACGCACTTGATCAGATAGTCTTCAACCTGCTTTGCGCCGCTGCAGTAAAAACGGCTGCTTTCGTTGACCAGATTTTCCTCCAGGGCCGACGCCATCGTGATGGACTTGAAGGTTGAACCGGGCTCGTAAACCTGTGAAACCGTGTAATTGTTCCACAGCTCGTTCAGCGCAGTCAGGACCTCATCATCGCTCATTGCGTCAATCTCTTCCTGCGTATACGCGCCGCTCAGGTCACGCGGACTGTTCAGATTGAAGAACGGCCAGTTCGACATCGCCAGAATCTCACCGTTCTGCGGATTCATCGCGATGACCGACATACCCTTTGCCGGCGAGTTGTTGTTGTACTCTGCCAGATAGTTGTCGATGATCGACTGAATCTGATAGTCCAGCGTCGTGACGACGGTCAGACCGTCCTGAGCCGGCTGCGTCGCTTCCTCGGAATCCAGATCCTCGTTGACATAGTTGTACGTCTGTCCGTTGGTTCCGGTCAGTTCACTGTCATACTCTCTCTCCAGCCCGAGCTCACCGCCGCCGGAATCCGCGAACCCGATGGTGTCGCAGGCCAGCGTGTCAAATGGATACTCCCGCTGATAGGTCGTCTCAAAGTAGATTCCGGTCACATTCGGGTTGTCCGCCGGGTCCGCCAGAATCGCGTTCATGCCGGAAATCTCGCTGTCCGTCAGCTTTGTCAGAATCTTGCGGTACTGTGATGTGGGATAATCCTCCAGAACCTGCCGGATATCTGACTCCGAGAGCTGCGGAAACTGTTCCGTCAGAGCCTTTATGGTCGGAGCGACATAGGCGGAGTCCGACAGAATGGCCTGCGGATCAATAATCAGGTTGTACACCTTCTCGCTGTACGCGAGGATCGTTCCGTTCCTGTCGACAATCTCGCCGCGCTTTGCAGTCAGAGTTTCCGACGTGTATGCCTGGTGATTCAGAACGATCTTTGAGTACGTGTCGCCTTTTGTGACATTGATGACACCGATCCGTCCGATCAGTACGAACAGAATAATAGCAGTAAGAAAGAAGGCAGCCGCAGACTTGTTGTACGTCCGTCTTCGCACTGCCTTCTTTTTGCCGGATTTTCTATCGCGGATTTCTGTCATGTCTCAGTCCTCAATCCCTAGTGCTTCACAAATCACTTTGAAGTCGGAACATCGCTGTACTGTTCGACGTATTCACTGTCCCCCGCGCTGTATTCCACGACCTGTCCCCCGGTCGGGTATGTCATGCCGAGCTCCTCTGTGGCCACCCGGTAGATTTCCTGATAATCAACATCAGCCGAAAGTTTCATGGCTTCATCATCATTCTCCGAAGTCAGCGAAGAAAGCTGAGCCTGAAGACTGGCGATCTGCGCCTCGTTGGCCTGCATGGCGGCCCTTGTCCGCAGATATGAGACACAGAACGCAAAAATAACGCCCACCACACCGATGACTGTAAGCGTGTACAGGAAATTGCGTGCGTTGACACGTCTCACATAGCGGCTGTGCAGCGTCGTATGCGTCCGCCTGGAACTGCGTTCCCTGCGCTCCGGCTGCAGAACCGGCTTTGGTGCCGCGCTTCCGCCGATATACATTTGTCTCATCATTCTTTCTGCCATTTTCCTGTCGTCCCTGTCTTCTTCTCAAAAACCCTCAGTTTTGCGCTTCTCGCCCTCGGATTTTTTTCCTGTTCTTCCTGCCCCGGGAGAATCGGCTTCCGGGTTATGATGTGGCCCTTTGAGATCTTTCCGCACACACACACCGGGAAATCCGGCGGGCAGGTGCAGGGATCCTGGGCGGTTTTGAACGCATTTTTCACAATCCGGTCTTCCAGCGAGTGGAAGGTTATGATACAGATCCTTCCACCTTCGTTCAGGCTGTCGATCATGGCTCCGACCGAATCCTGCAGGACCTCCAGTTCCCGGTTCAGCTCTATCCGGATCGCCTGAAACGTACGCTTGGCCGGATGCCCGCCGTGCTCCCGGAATCGTGCCGGAATCGAGTCCCGGATCACATCGTCCAGTTCAAATGTGGTCGTCAGCGGTTTCTTCTGCCTCGCCTTTTCAATGCCCGCCGCAATCTGCGGTGCAAATCGTTCTTCGCCGTACTCCCGCAGAATCTTCGTGAGCTCCTGTCTGGAATACGTGTTGACAATGTCGGCAGCCGTTTTGCTCTGCCGGTCATCCATCCGCATGTCAAGCGGCGCATTGACACTGTAGGAGAACCCTCTTTCGGCCGTGTCCAGCTGGTAGGATGAAACACCCAGATCCAGCAGAAATCCGTCCACTTTTCCGACCCCTGCCTCACGCAGAACGTCAGCAAAATTCTCATAATTACTGCGGTAGATGGAAATCTTCTCACCATACGGAGCAAGCCGCTCGCCCGCCGCACGGATGGCATCCGCATCCTGGTCGATTCCGATCAGCCTGCCGTTTTCGCCGAGGCGTTTCGCAATTTCTTCCGAATGTCCCGCGCCTCCCAGCGTCCCGTCCACATAAATCCCGTCCGGACGGATGTTCAGATTCTCGATCACTTCCTTCAGCAGGACCGGTGTGTGCTTAAATTCCATTCTGCTCTCCGATCAGATGCTGAATCCCAGATTTCCGAGATTGACGGCCACCTCATCCATGTTCTGGTTGTACGCCGCCTCGCGCTCATCCCAGCGCTCCTGGCTCCAGATTTCAATCCGGCTCGCGACACCGACCAGTACAACTTCCTTCTTCAGGTCCGCGTAGTCGCGCAGAACCTGCGGAATCAGGATGCGTCCCTGCTTGTCGAACTCGCAGTCCGCCGCGCCGGCGAGGAAGAATCTCGCGAACTGACGCGCATCCGGGCTGGTGATCGGCAGCTTTCCGAGCTTTTCCTCAAAGACCTTCCAGTCGCCTTCTGTATAGACAAACAGACAGCCGTCCAGTCCCTTCGTGACAAATGCATGTTCTCCCAGCGGCTCCCGGAGTCTGGCCGGAACGATCAGTCGTCCCTTCGCGTCAAGATTATGATTGTATTGTCCCATAAACATGACGCGCCGCCTCCGATCTCCCACAAAATTACACTTTGTGGTAAAATTCGCCACTTTCATTGCCCATATTACCCTAAATCGCCCCTGAATTCAAGAGAGCGCAAGAAAAAGCCGCCCAGACAGAAACAGGAATTCTGCCGGAGCGGCCTTTTTATGCTGTTATTGTGTTCAGAAAAAAAGAAGAATCCGGCGCATGGTATCTGAAATTTCCGGGTACAGTGCAGTGATATTGCAGTCATTGGGCACCAGAAACAGCAGAAATGAACCCACAAGCGCCATCACGCCCAGTATGTCGGAAATCCACAGGACTCTGCGCGCGCATCTGTCTTTCAGATCTCGGTGGGCAGCTGCCGCCGCGATAAATGTCAGGATCGAAAGCAGATAATAAATATCCAGCCGGTAGCGCTCCATCAGGAACGGCGTCCAGGCTGCGTCAACCGCCGTCACAATCACAGGCGTCACCGCCAGCCCCACAGCAAATCCCGCGATTCCATCTTTCCGGACGCCCCGCATCACCTGTCTGTCCAGCAAAATCAAAATAAGGAAGAAAATCGGAAAATTCAGGAACGCCCCGTTAAACCCGATGTACGGAAACGTCTCGTTAAAACCCGCAAAGTCAAAGAAATTCCCGACAATATCCATGGCCATCACAAGGAATCCGGAGCCGGAAAACTCTGACGCGTACGAATGCTGATCCGCCACCGTCAGCTGATACGTCTGTCCGAATTCAAACGGATTCTGAAAACGCGCCCCGTTGTACCACATCAGCGCCGCTCCCACAATTATATATGGAAGAATCGCGGCAAAAATCCCGGCAGACAGCTTTCTGGAAGGCTTCTCTCCTTTCAGGCAGGAAATCATAAGTCCCAGAACAAGCAGATTTCCAAGCGCCACCGGCGGCCGGCATCCGAAGGCAAGGGCTCCGAGCAGTGCCCCCGCCGCCGCACACGCCACGCGTTTCTTTTCACTCCGGATGACAAATGCCGCGCGGATGAAAAAGAACAGGCTCCAGACCTCCAGAAACAGCCCCGCCGAAATAGCTGTACAGTAGAGCGCCGGTGCCTCCGCGCAGTACCACGAACTGATGGCACCTGCAGCAAGAGACAGCAGCAGATACGTCCCGAACGGCAGCCGGCGGTAAAAACGGTCCGCCAGTTCCTGAAACAGAGCGAAAAATCCGAGAATCATCAGCATCACATACAGCTGCGTCGCGTGATAGGTGGTCAGCGCGTGCCCCGTGAGAACCCGGTACGGCAGAAACGTAATGACGGCCGGCACAACGCCGAAATACATATAATAGTGCCCGTTGTACCAGGCATGATCCCAGTGAACGGTTACCCCTTCTGCCTGGCGCGCTTCCGGGTCATACGGGTTCTCCATTGTCAGAAGCTTCGGGTCGACATCATCATAATCCAGATACAGATGTCCCTCAAGAAGCGAGTCTGCCATCACTTCATATTCATTGCGGTGATCGGGCACCTCCCCGTTCCAGATCGGAGAAAGCGACATCGGCAGAACACAGACCAGAATCAGCGCGATCTGCGCCGCGAGCGTGATCAGGTTGTGCTTCAGGCTCACCTCCGAAGCCGGAAAAGAGTTCAGCCATGATCCCGGCCGGAACACATACAGTGCCATGACAGCCGCGAACCAGAAACAGGCGCCTGCTGCCGTGTATCTGCTGAAAGCATCGGATGAAAGGACAGCGCACAGAACCAGAATAACAGCCAGTACAGCGGCCGCACAAAGCGGAAATACCCGGCCTTTTACAGATCGTTTCTCGTTTTTTCCTGCGCGCATCGAAAGCTCCTCTCATAAATATGGTACCCATGATACCATAAAACGGTGCCGCAGGTGCTGCGTGCCTCCGGCCTGCTGCATTTTTCATTTATGTCTTGACACATGTAATGTCATGTATTTACAATAGAACGCGTGTTACAAAAAAGGCGGTCAGGAAGGACATGCCTTCGGGCCGTCTGATCAAAGGGGAGAAAGGTATGGATTCGTGGAAAGCTTTTTTAAAGCGGAAAAACATTGAAATTTCGCTGAAGCGATACGGGATTGACGCTCTGGGCGCCATGGCACAGGGACTGTTCTGTTCACTGCTGATCGGCACCATCATCAATACGCTGGGAACAATCTTTCATCTGTCATTTCTGACGCAGCCTGTCGCGACGATCTCTGGGACGCAGTATACGGTCGGGTCGCTTGCCATGGCGATGAGCGGGCCGGCAATGGCGGCCGCCATCGGCCGCGCTCTGCAGTGCCCGCCGCTGGTTCTTTTTTCACTCATCACCGTTGGATTTGCCTCCAACGCCCTGGGCGGCGCCGGCGGTCCGCTGGCCGTTCTGTTTGTTGCTATCATCACGGCTGAAATCGGCAAAATGGTCTCCGGTGAGACAAAAGTCGACATTCTCGTGACACCGCTTGTGACAGTCGGCGTCGGCGTGTTCCTTTCCTGGCTGCTGGCCCCGGCTCTTGGCAAGCTGGCCATGATGGTGGGAACATTTATCATGTGGGCGACGGAGCTTCAGCCGTTCCTCATGGGAATTCTCGTGTCCGTTGTCGTAGGCGTCGCGCTGACTCTTCCGATTTCTTCCGCGGCGATCTGCGCCGCACTGGGGCTCACCGGACTGGCGGGCGGTGCCGCCGTCGCCGGATGCTGCGCGCAGATGGTCGGCTTTGCTGTGATGTCCTTTAAAGAAAACCGCTGGGGCGGCCTCGTATCGCAGGGCATCGGGACCTCCATGCTGCAGATGCCCAACATTGTAAAAAATCCGCGCATCTGGATCGCACCGACTCTCGCCTCGGCTGTCACCGGCCCGATCGCGACCTGCGTGTTCCATCTTCAGATGAACGGTCCGGCCATTGACTCCGGCATGGGAACCTGTGGATTCGTCGGTCAGATCGGCGTCATCCAGGGCTGGATCTCAGACATCGCGGCCGGAAAGATGGCCGCCATCAGCGCCTTCGACGTGACCGGTCTGATCCTCATCAGCTTCGTCCTGCCGGCCATTCTCGCCCCGCTCATCAACATGTTCTGCAGAAAAAAAGGATGGGTAAAAGACGGAGATCTGACACTCTGATTCCAGCAGAATACGTAAGCAAAAAAGCGTGTGAAGATTTTTCCTGTCTTCGCACGCTTTTAATATACTTCTGCCGTTTCTGTCAGTTTTTGATAATCAGCCTTCCTTCCGTTTTGTGATCCAGATGCTGGTGAGAAGAAAGATATTCATCCAGGACTTCCATCACAGAAGTGGTTACGACGCGCCCTGCCAGGACGTACGCAAGTCAAACAAAAGCCTCCGCGCTTTCTCTTGCGGGCATTCTGTGATACACTGTAACAAATTCGCGGCAGCGAAAAGGAGATAGAAGAATTATGAAATTAGGTATCGTTGGTCTGCCCAATGTCGGCAAGAGTTCGCTTTTCAATTCTCTGACCAAAGCAGGAGCAGCGTCGGAAAACTATCCATTCTGTACGATCGACCCGAACGTAGGCGTCGTAGCCGTTCCGGACGAGAGGCTCGACAAGCTGGCAGCTCTGTACAACTCGAAGAAAATCACGCCGGCGGTGATTGAATTTGTCGACATCGCAGGACTTGTGAAAGGCGCCAGCAAAGGCGAAGGCCTTGGGAATCAGTTCCTGGCCAACATCCGCGAGACGGATGCCATCGTTCATGTGGTCCGCTGCTTCGAGGATACCAATATCGTCCACGTGGACGGATCAATAGACCCGCTCCGCGATATCGACACCATCAACCTCGAGCTGATTTTCTCGGACATCGAAGTTCTGGACCGCCGCCTCTCCAAGCAGAAAAAGGCAGCCTTCAACAACAAAGACATCGCCAAGGAAGTTGCTTTCATCGAGAAGCTCAAGGCGTTCCTGGAAGACGGAAAGCTCGCGAAGAACTACCCGTGCGAGAGCGACGAGGAAGAAGCCTGGATGAAGGACTACAACCTTCTCACTGCAAAGCCGGTGATCCTCGCAGCCAACGTCGCCGAAGACGACATGGCCGACGACGGCGCTTCCAATCCGTACGTTCAGAAGGTGCGCGAGTACGCAAAAGAAGCGGACTGCGAAGTATTTGTCATCTGCGCGAGAATGGAGGAAGAGATCTCCGAGCTGGACGACGACGAGAAGAAGGATTATCTGGACGCCATGGGCGTGAAGTCGTCCGGCCTTGACAAGCTGATCGCGGCGAGCTACCGGATTCTGGGACTGATCTCCTATCTCACCGCCGGCGAGAAGGAAACCCGCGCCTGGACGATCAAGAAGGGCACAAAGGCTCCGCAGGCGGCCGGCAAGATTCACTCGGATTTCGAGCGCGGCTTCATCCGCGCCGAGGTCATCAACTATCAGGATCTGCTTGACTGCGGCTCTTCGACTGTGGCGCGCGAAAAGGGTCTGATCCGCCTCGAAGGCAAGGACTATGTGATGCAGGACGGCGACGTCGTCGTGTTCCGGTTCAACGTATAATCCGGATTCCGGGCAGAAACAGCACTGGATCAGGATCCGGGAACATAAAAAAGCTTCGCGATGGAGGAGGAAAACTCTTCTTCGCGAAGCTTTTTTGTATTGGTTACCGGTTAGAATCCGAACAGTTTTCTTATTATTTCAAATCAGTGGATTCATATCTACAAATTTTCGATTTTTATG
>OMUP01000112.1 GCA_900314255.1 uncultured Lachnospiraceae bacterium
TTTCCGGTGACATTTTCGCCGGAGGCAAGGGCTGCTGGTCAGCAAAACAGCCAAAAAGCGAGTTCCCGATGCTCTTTTTACCTGAATTTCCCGGAAAATGTCATCTACACAGGATTACAACTTGTTTCCGATGACAGTATGACCAGGTAAGCTCCAAAAAGCGCACCGAAAACGTGTCCAGGCTTGATTTTCGTTGACTGCCGGTCAGCTCAGGGACATCCGGGCGCACCGGAAACACCATTAACTTGTTTTCCGCTGACTGCCGGAGCTTCTGAAACTGGCGCTGCTGCGAGATGGCCGGGGCGCTGCTAGAAAACGGCCGGCGCTGCTTCGAAAAAGCCGGCCAGGTCAGGCGCCGTCAGCAGCGACATCTGACCTGAAAGATATCACGGATGTCTTTAAAGCGATAAGGCAAAGTGTTAAAATTCAAATAAATTTAATGCGTGTGACCGCGAAGGATTTCTCCCTCGCGGTTTTTGTTGACAGACGTGAAATGAGGCGAATACGATGATCCGGATTCTGGTTGTGGAAGATGACGCGGACCTGAATGAACTGCAGTGCCGCTTTTTAAACGACAGCGGGTATGCAGCCTTCGGCGTGCGCAGTGCCGGAGAGGCGCTGGACGCGTTGTACAGCAAAACATATGACCTGATCATTTCCGACATCATGATGCCCGGCATGGATGGTTTTCAGCTCGCAAAGCTCATCCGGGCGGAGAACAAGGAGATTCCGATCCTGTTTCTGACGGCAAGAGATGATTTTATGTCCAAGGAGAAGGGGTATGATCTGGGAATCGACGACTACATGGTGAAGCCGGTCAACTTAAACGAGCTGCTGCTTCACATAAAGGCGCTTCTGCGCCGGGCAAAGATCGCGCAGGTCCGCCGGATCACGATCGGCAATACGGTCGTGGACGAGGAACAGACGGCGGTGACGGTGAATGGAGAAGCGGTGAGCCTGACGCTGCGGGAATTTCAGATCCTGTACAAGCTGCTGTCGTATCCGAGCCGCACGTTCACGCGCTCACAGCTCATGGACGACTATTCCGGGGCCGAGAAGGAGAGCGGGCTGCGCACGGTGGACGTGCACATCACAAACCTGCGTCAGAAACTTGCGGACAGCGACGGTTTTGAGATCGTGACGGTCCGGGGCCTCGGCTACAAGGCCCGCCTTAAGACGGCAAAGTGAGGAAACGGAAAATGAAAGATTCAGGCGGAGACGAAAAGAAAGCCGGAAAAGATCCGCGCGTGACAGCGCGTTTCATGACCCCCGGCCGGTACATGATTATTTTCTGGTCCGCGGCGCTGGCCTGCGGCTGCAATCTGGGGCTGTATATCCTTTTTGCCGGCGCGGGGGTCGTGAAACTGACGGGAGTCCGGAACATCATCAATGCCATTGTGATCATGCTTGTCTATCTGGCCATCATGGCAGGCCTCGTCTGCTTTTTTGTGTACTGGTACCGAAAAAAAATCCTCATGGAGCCGACACTTAAGCTCTGCCAGGCGGCGCAGAAAGTGGCGGCCGGCGACTTTACGGTGCGTCTTGAAAAGGAACCGCGCAAGGACGGGAAAAAGGATGAATTCGATGTTCTCTACGAGGACTTCAACGTCATGGTTTCGGAACTTGCGAGCACCGAGATCATGAAAAATGATTTCATCTCCACTGTGTCCCATGAATTTAAGACGCCGGCCGCCGTTATTCAAAATTATGTAGAGTTGCTGCAGAGCGGGAATCTGAGTGAGGCAGAGCGCCGGCAGTATCTGGACCGCGTGCATGACGCCGCCGCGCGCCTCTCCCGGATGATCACCAACATTTTGTACATCAACCGTCTGGAACATCAGAAGATCCGCCCGACAAGCAAACCGTTCAACTTGAGCGAGTCCATCGCGGCAAGCATTCTGGATTTTGATCAGAAACTCGAAGAGAAAAATATCGATCTGAAGGTCGATATGGACGAAGATCTCCAGATCCCGGGCGACGAGCAGCTTCTGCGCCTTGTCTGGACCAATCTGCTCTCTAACGCCGTCAAGTTCACGCCGGCAGGCGGCCAGATCACCGTCCGCATGCAGAAATGCGCCGAAGGTGCCGTCGTCAGTATCTCTGACAACGGCTGCGGCATCGACGCAAAGTCTTTGAATCACATCTTTGACAAATTTTACCAGGCCGACACGTCCCACTCGACAGAGGGGAACGGACTCGGCCTGGCACTTGTGAAAAAAATAGTTGATCTGTCCGGCGGCACCATCCACGCTGACAGCGCGCCGGGAAAAGGAATGACATTTACCGTGAATCTGCCGGACTAAGTCAGAGAGTTCAGTGCGTGAAAGACCGCTGATTTAGCTGCAGGAGTACATCAACGGATAAATTTCCGCCCGT
>OMUP01000004.1 GCA_900314255.1 uncultured Lachnospiraceae bacterium
CTGTCACCTGCCCTGACCCGTTATCATGCATTTGTTGTCAATCGTGAACTGGAATCAAACTATATACTGCAATCAATTGGAAATGAATGTAAGCATCGGCTTTCCACAATATTCAGAGAAAACACTCCAATCAGCAACCAAGTTATTCACGAAGCGTTTAAAAACCAGTCAGATAGCAATAAGTGACTCTGTTCAAATTCCGTCATCTTCCCCCGCCGGCAGCAGATGCACCGCTCCGCGCAGCCAGATGTCGCCTTCAAACCGTCTGCCTTTTGCCGGCACACCTTCGCAGGATTTCTTCGGCACGGAAAGCGTCATCCGGATGCCGTTGCAGTTCAGCAGCAGAATCCACAGCTCGGTGCCTGTGATGCGGTTCTTGTCCTCAAGCACCTCCTCGATCTCGCCGAGCACACTGTAAAGATCACATTCCGCTCCGCAGGGCATGAACATCGTGTCGACGACACTGTAGAGGTTTTCCCCATTTGCCATGCGTTTGCCAGCAGAATGTGCAAGCGCGATCTGATTGTCAAAAATCCGGTCGCTGTGCTCTGCCAGGGCAGCAAGCTGATCAAGATCCTGCAGCGGTGTGGGATCGTCTGAAAGCGGCCGGCGGACCTGCTTAAACGGCGGGAAGTACGGATAGGCGCTTTTCCGGTCCGGGCTCATCGGAAGTAGAATCCGTCCGGACGATGCCAGCGCGCCAAAACTTGCTGCGCCGCCAACAGCCTGAAGTTCCATGTCTCCGAGATCCGAGCGCGCATTCACCTCAAATTTTCTGCTTTCGCCGGGAAGGTTTTCCACTTCTTCCATCAGTTCCAGATATTCTCCCGGGTTCTGCAGCGAAAACACCAGTGTCACGCCGGACGTCACCGGCCCCGCATCGACCACATAGGACTCGTCGCGAATCAGCCGTTCCACAACAATATGATCCATCGGAAAAATATTCAGGACCTGCCCGTCGACAAATGGCACAAATCCGCCATTTCCCGTCTCTTCTCCTTCTGCTTCCGGAGTCAGCCACAGCCCTGTGACGCCCGTGTATTTACCGGTATAAATCGTGACATAATCCCGATGATACCGTTCCGATCCTTCCACCCGGTAGCGGGGCATCTGCTCCTTCGGAGTTTTGTCCATAAGCTTCTGGCTGATGTCCGCCATTTCCTTCATCATCGTCTTCTCAAAAGCCTGCGACGACATGCTGTCAAATCCAATTGCTGCTACGGCAAGATTCATGAAAAGCCACTCCCGTCCGTTCCCGTCAGTATTTTAGACACAGTAACACACGCGCAGAAAAATCGCAACTTGAGCGCGGTTTATGCTATACTGAATGTACCTGACACTGTGCGTATAGGAAATCAAATATATCGGATATGTTCAACCGGAGGTAGCTGTATGGAACTGAAACAATGCATTCACAAAGGCAAGACAAAATCGGTCTGGCTTGTTGACGGGAAGGCCGTCAAGGTATTTGAACCGGGATATTCCAAGACCGATGTGCTCTACGAGGCGCTGAACACCGCCCGGGTCGAGGACGCCGGCATGGACATTCCGGACCTTCTCTCTGTTGAAGTTCTGGATGACGGGCGCTGGGCCATTGTCAGCGAGTACATTGAAGGCAAGACACTCGCCGCTCTGATGGACGAAAATCCGGATAAGACTGAAGATTACCTCGACAAGATGGCTGATCTGCAGATCGAAATCAACCGCAAGACCAATCCGCTCCTCATTCGCCTGAAGGACAAGCTCGTGCGCGAGATCATCGACGGAGACGCGCTGGACGATGCCGTCAAGTACAATCTGCTCACAAAACTTCAGGGAATGCCCCGTCACACAAAGCTGTGCCACGGCGATTATCAGCCAGACAACATCATCGTCGACAAGAATGGCAAGTGGCACGTAATCGACTGGGTTCATGCCACGCAGGGCAACGCGTCTGCTGATATCGCAAGAACCTGCCTTCTCCTCGAGCTGCGCAAGTCCGGCCTTGCAGAAACCTATATGAAACTCTTCTGTGAGAAGACCAACACCAAAATGTCCTATGTCAGAGAATGGATGCCGATCATCGCCGCGGCCGAACTTCAGAAGAAGCGCCCGGAAGAGCGCAAGCTTCTTGAGCTCTGGACAAACTCCCTGAACGGATAATCACAAAGTGCAGCTGCAGCATGTCGCTGCTGCCTCACGAAAAATTTAGCTGACAAAAAACTGCTTCACCGCCATGCAGGCGGGAAGCAGTTTTTTGTTAACAACTTTGCAGAAATTCTTACTTTGTGTTCACAACCTTGTGCTTCGGGATCAGGACTTCGGTGCCGCCCATGTACGGCTGAAGAACCTTCGGGATCTTCACGCTGCCGTCAGCCTGCAGGTTATTTTCCAGGAACGCGATCAGCATACGCGGCGGTGCCACAACGGTGTTATTAAGCGTGTGTGCCAGATACTTTTTCTTGTCCGGTCCCTGGATGCGGATCTTAAGCCTTCTTGCCTGCGCATCGCCAAGATTCGAGCAGGATCCGACTTCAAAGTACTTCTTCTGACGCGGCGACCATGCTTCTACATCAAGCGACTTGACCTTCAGATCGGCAAGATCTCCCGAGCAGCACTCCAGCGTGCGGACCGGAATATCCATGGAGCGGAAAAGCTCTACCGTGTAGTTCCAAAGTCTGTCAAACCACATCATCGAATCTTCCGGCTTGCAGACGACGATCATTTCCTGCTTCTCGAACTGATGAATCCGGTATACACCGCGCTCTTCAATGCCGTGAGAGCCCTTTTCCTTGCGGAAGCACGGAGAATAAGAAGTCAGTGTCAGCGGAAGTTTTTCCTCCGGTGTGATGGTGTCAATGAACTTTCCGATCATCGAGTGCTCGGACGTTCCGATCAGATAGAGGTCCTCTCCCTCGATCTTGTACATCATGGCATCCATCTCATCAAAGCTCATAACGCCATTTACCACATTTCCGTGGATCATGAACGGCGGTACACAGTATGTGAAGCCTTTGTTGATCATGAAATCTCTGGCATAGGAAAGGATGGATGAATGCAGGCGCGCAATATCGCCCATCAGATAATAGAATCCGTTTCCGGCCACTTTGCCGGCTGCCTCGAGATCGATGCCGTCAAAGCTCTCCATGATGTCTGTATGGTACGGAATCGGAAAATTCGGAACGACCGGCTCGCCGAACTTTTCTCTCTCGACATTGAATGTATCGTTTTTGCCGATCGGCACCGACGGATCAATGATGTTCGGAATCCGCATCATGTCATTTGTCAGCTTTTCGGTGACTTCTGCATGCCTTGCGTCGAGTTCCTTGATTCTGTCCCCATTCTGTGTTACCTGAGCCTTGATCTTCTCAGCCTCTTCCTTGTTGCCGGCCTTCATCGCAGCGCCGATCTGCTTGGACAGTGCATTTCTGGATGCCTTCAGCTCATCTGCCTCAGCCTGAATCGTGCGCGCCTCTTCATCCAGCGCAATGACTTCATCGACAAGCGGGAGCTTTTCATCCTCAAACTTCTTTTTGATGTTTTCCTTTACAATATCCGGATTCTCTCTGACAAATTTAATGTCCAGCATTCCTCTCCACCTCTTTATTATATTTGGTTTCTTATTACTTTTTTCTTCTTCTGGTTTCCGGCTGTGTTCTCTCTGGAGACTCTTTTCCGCCATTTAATGCCCGCGCCAGTGACAGCTGCTCTTCATCGCTGATATCACCCGTGCATTCTCCATTCTTCACTTCCCGTGCGAAGGTGAACGAACCGCTTGTCGCGTGCATTATATTAAGGATAAACCCATTGTTGTTTTTGTCAAGAAGCGTAACTGCAAAACTCAGGTTTCCGCCATTTTCCTCATACGCGTTGTACTGAACAAATCCCACCTTCTGAAGGCATTTGTTCTGCTGTGCGTACAGATCATTCAGAGAATTCCGGTTGGCCTGCTGCATTTCCCGGATTTCCTGTATGTCGTCCAGCCCGTCAGCCAGAAGATGTTCCACCGATTTGCCGTCATCCCCGCGCATCAGGCGGGCCATTCTGGCTCTCAGTTTACTTTCTCTGGACAATGCCGTGGCCGCCATGCAAATGGAAATTATGGCAAGCACTGCCAGAACCGCAATTCCTGCCAGCAGTAAAAGATTTACACTCATCTTAAAGACTCTTCTTTCCCTCCTGCATCAGCACCTGACAGATTCGCTCAAAGTCTTCCTGTGAGAAGAAACTGATTTCAATTTTTCCTTTGTCCTCCCCCGACTCACGGATATAGATTTTACTTCCGAGTGCCTCGCCGATCGACTCCTCATACTGCCTCAGATACGCCTCACGCACCTTATCTTTTCCCGCTGCTGCTTTCGGCTTCGGAGTCAGAATTTCTTTTACCAGCTTTTCCGTTTCTCTTACAGAAAGTTTCTTCTCGATAATCTGAAGTGCAGTCTGATACTGATCTTCCTTTGAATCAAGCGACAGAAGCGCTCTTGCGTGGCCGCCGGAAATCGTTCCGTCGCTGACAAATGTCTGCACTCTCTCATCCAGCTTCAAAAGCCGCAGCGAATTGGTCACCGCAGCGCGCGACTTGGAAACTCTCTGCGCTACTTCTTCCTGTTTCAGATTAAACTCATCGATCAGCTGCTCATAGCCTTTTGCTTCTTCAATCGGATTCAGATCTTCCCGCTGAATATTCTCGATCAGAGCAATCTCCATCTTGTTTCGGTCTGTATATTCTCTGACCAGAACCGGAACTTCTTTAAGCCCTGCCATCCGGGCGGCTCTCCAGCGTCTTTCGCCTGCGATAATTTCGTAAAATTCGCCGTTCTTCTGCACCAGAAGCGGTTGAATCACGCCTACGTTCTTAATGGATTCGGCAAGTTCCTGCAGAGACTCCTCATTGAACACTTTGCGGGGCTGATTTCTATTCGGTTCTACAAGAGAAATCGGGACAAGAAGTTCTCCTGTACTCTCCTTTTTCTCTTCAGAAAATTCGTTCTGTCCGCTCACAGCCTCTTTCGTAATTTCAAATGTTTCTCCGTCTTCATTCCCTGCTTTCTTATTTGTTTCCTCCGCCAGCTTCTCTGCTGATATCTTTTCCGCTGTGGTTCTGCCTGTGCCGGATGTTCTGCTCTTTTTCTCTTTTTTTGCTGCTGTTTTTTCTTCTTCGGCAATTTCTGTCGGAATAAGGGCTCCAAGTCCTCTGCCCAGTGCCGAATGCTTTGTTTTCTTTGCTGTCATACCTTTTCGATTAATCCTTAAACTTTCTCCTGATAATTTCTCTGGCCAGTTTCTTATAGGCGATGGCTCCGGCCGACTTCGGATCGTATTCAGTGACCGGCTGGCCATGACTGGGTGCCTCCGCGAGGCGGATATTTCTCGGAATGATCGTCCGGTAAATTTTCTGGTTCAGATTGTCTTTGACATTTTCCACGACTTCCAGTGACAGATTGGTGCGCGCATCATACATTGTAAATACAATACCTTCAATCTTAAGCTGCGGATTGAGTCCCTTCTGAACCAGTTCGATTGTCTGAATCAGCTGTGTCAGGCCTTCCAGTGCATAATACTCACACTGAATCGGCACCAGAACCGTGTCGGCTGCCGTAAGAGCATTGACTGTGAGCATATTCAGCGACGGAGGGCAGTCCATCAGAATGAAATCGTACCGGTCTCTCACCTTCTGAATTGCATTCTTCAAAAGATATTCCCGTTTCTCCATGCTGATGAGTTCGATCTCAGCTCCTGCCAGATTTACATTTGACGGAATCAAATCGAGATTTTTATACACATCACGGCAGATACAGTCATCTGTGTCACACTCTCCCAGAAGCAGTTCATAGATTGTATTCTCGATTCCTTCTTTATTGACACCAAATCCACTCGTTGTATTGCCCTGCGGATCGACATCAATGACCAGAACCTTTTTACCTGCATCTGCCAGACTGGCCGCAAGATTAATCGACGTTGTTGTTTTTCCAACACCGCCTTTCTGATTTGTTATTGCTATTGTTCTCTTCATTGCCCCTCTTTTCGTCAGTTGCTTGTTTCTCGATTAAGAAAAT
>OMUP01000144.1 GCA_900314255.1 uncultured Lachnospiraceae bacterium
AATTGGTGCCCATCCCGATATCCCAGGAGTACAGCAGACTTTCGCCGTGCAGCACCTTATACCGGAACTCTGCCAGAAACGGAGCGTACTGATGATACATGTCCGAATAAAGATAGAGGGAGGAGCCGCCGGGAAAAATCCCGCGTCCGATGAAAAGTCCGGCGTAGATGATCACCGGCAGGAGAAATGACAGCAGAAACATCATTTTCACAGGATCTGATGACAGGCTCCTGCGTTTGTGGTTCTTTTTCCGGATCAAAATCAGCCTCCATACGTTGCGATTGAAGTACTTTTTCATTTTACACGTCCGGGACGAACGCCGCAACCGGAAAGGGGGATACAGAGCCGGATCAGGGCGGTATCCGGCGCTTTTCGTGAAAATGAAGCGGAAAATGACGGCACCGGGCTCTTGTAATTGTTGCGTTTCTAAACTAAAATGTTACAAAATGTAGCTTCACAGACTTTCAGCATCCGGGAACGGAGGAAAAACTGAAAGGAAAGAAACGATCATGGCAGAAATTTCTGCCGGCATTGCGGACTGCTGCGGCAGCCGCATTCCTGTGTGTGTCGGGGCTGTTTTATACAGCCGCCTGTGCCGGCTGCGCAGGAAAAGCAGATACCGGTGACATCGTTATCCGGCAGTCTGAGATGCAGAACAGAAGTACGAATGAAAATGCGGAAGAAAGCACAGAAACAGGTGCCATCAGAACCGTTGTGGTATATGTGTGCGGTGAAGTTGGCAATGAAGGCGTCTATACACTTCCGGAAGGAAGCCGCGTGGCTGATGCGATTGATGCTGCCGGCGGGGCTTTGGAAGATGCCGATCTGAGGCAGCTGAATCTGGCGGAAACCGTGCAGGATGCCCAGAAAATTCTGGTCACAGCTGAGGAAGAACAGGAAGAAGCGGGGGAACAGAATGCGGCTTCCGAGACGGATGGCCGGATCGATATCAACCGGGCTGATGCGGCGGCTCTGATGAGCCTGCCGGGCATCGGAGAAGCAAAGGCGGCAGCGATCATTTCGTACCGCAGCGAGCACGGGCCGTTTAACTCGGCGGAAGATATCATGAATGTTCCGGGAATCAAACAAAGCGCGTTCGAGAAGATCCGGAACCGGATCAAGGTCTGAGGCGGGAGAGGAAAATTGGCAAACAGGATTCTGGTAGTCGACGACGAAAAACTGATTGTGAAGGGACTGAAGTTCTCGCTGGAGCAGGACGAGTATGAAGTCGGCTGTGCGTATGACGGGGAGCAGGCTGTAAGTATGGTCCGCTCGGAAGCCTACGATGTGATGCTTCTTGATCTGATGCTCCCGAAAATGGACGGGCTCACGGTATGCAGGACGGTCCGTGAATTTTCGGATATTCCGATCATCATGCTTACGGCCAAGGGCGATGACATGGACAAGATCATGGGCCTTGAGTACGGAGCAGATGACTATATCACAAAGCCGTTCAATATTCTGGAAGTAAAAGCCAGAATCCGTGCCATTCTGCGGAGACGGAATTCTTACGAAACACGCAGGGCCGGAAAGCAGAAGCAGTCGGTTTCTTACGGCGATTTTTCGATGGATTTCGAAGCAAGATCCGTCAAGGTCGGCGACCGGGAGGTTGCGCTTACTGCCAAAGAGTTTGATCTTCTCGAGATTCTGGTGAAAAATCCGGGCAGGGTGTATTCCAGAGAGGAGCTTCTGCGGGCAATCTGGGGGGACAATTATCCCGGTGATGCGAGAACGGTGGATGTCCATATCCGCCGTCTGCGGGAAAAACTGGAATCCAATCCCAGCAGCCCGGATTATGTGCACACCAAGTGGGGCGTCGGGTACTATTTCCAGGTCTGACACATCACGAATAATGTATCCGGGGCAAAAAGCCCCGGGAAAGGCAGTTCATCTCGGATGAGTTTTTCCGGTTTTCACAGGCACACTTCTGACAGAAAAAAGCGTTTCATCTCAAGTCTGTCCGGGGCGCTGCTGAATTATAAGGTTTTGCTTTTTGCTCTCATCGTGACAGCCGGCCTTGTGCCGGTCGCCGTTTTTTCTGTCGTGCAGAGAAATATCCAGCGCGAGGAATCGATCCAGAATGAGCTCGCGCAGCTCCAGATCCGCGCTGTTGTTCTTTCGGACGACATCACGTCGTATTCAAGTCTCGCAGATGCCAGAAGAGCCGGCGTTTTTCTGCAGTATTCCAAATACACTTCGCTCAATGCCATGCGCATCCGCATCGTCGACACCTCGATGAAGGTTGTGATGGACACTTATGAGCAGGAAAATGACAAATATCTTGTAAATCCGCGGGTGCTGAAGGCATTTTCCACGTGGAGCACGGCAAGCACCGGCAGTGACAGCGAAAAGACAATCGAGACGGCTGTTCCGCTGGAATCATCGGCCGGAGAGCGGCTTGGCGTTTTCGTCATCAGCATGGATGTGACGCAGATCGACGCACAGTTTGCCGGTGTGGGATCGTCGACGGGCATTATACTTGCGATCATTGTACTTCTCGTCCTTTTTGCAGCGTTTCTTGCGACCCGGTGGCTGGACCGGAAAGAAAAGAACGTCAATATGGTTCTTTCTGAGATTGCGGCCGGCCACACATCGCTTCGGCTGCGGCCCAGCCGGATGCGCGACAGTGCGAAAACGGCGGAACTTATCAATGAAATACTGGACAATTCCTCTCTGCTTGACAAGACACGCGAAGAATTTGTGTCTAATGTATCGCATGAACTCAAGACCCCGATGACATCCATCAAAGTGCTGGCGGATTCGCTTAATTCGGCCGGCGATGTCCCGGTTGAAATGTACAAGGATTTCATGAAGGATATCACGCGCGAAATTGACCGCGAGAACAAGATTATTGAAGATCTGCTTTCGCTTGCCCGCATGGACCGCCCGGAATCTACGCTGAATGTTTCGAATGTAAACATGAATGATCTTATCGAAACGACCCTGAAGCGTCTGTCGCCGCTGGCGGATCTGCACCGGACCGAGATTCTGTTTGAGAGCTACCGGACCGTCACCGCTGAAGTCGATGAAATCAAAATGACACAGGTGATCACCAATCTCGTGGAAAATGCGATCAAATACGGCACGGAAGGGGGCTGGGTGCGTGTGTTTCTGAATGCAGACTACCAGTACTTTTTCCTGCGGGTTGAGGACAATGGCATCGGCATTCCGAAGGAAATGCAGGCACACGTGTTCGAACGATTCTACCGCGTCGACAAGACGAGATCGCGGGAGACGGGGGGAACCGGTCTGGGCCTTGCCATTGTGCGCAGTATCGTTCTCATGCATCACGGTACAATCCGTCTGCATTCTGAGACGGAGGCCGAAGGCGGTGCTTCGCACGGATCGGTATTTACCGTGCGGATTCCGCTGAAATATTCTGACGCAGCTCTGAAAAGCAGTGCTGCAAAAGAAAGCCGGGAAAGCGGTGTGACAGAAAAAGAAACGGGCAGAAAGAGCAGCAGGGAGCACGGAAAATGAAATTGAAAAAGACTTTTTTGCTTCTGACCGCACTGCTTTTGGCTCTTGTAACGGTTCTGCCGGGCTGCGGTCAGACACAGACGGAATATTCCGTATATTATGCTGACTCGACGGAGAGTCAGCTGATTCCATATACCGTGAAGTTTGATGATTCCGGTATGACACCGGAGGAGATCATGATGCGTCTGCTGGAGGAGATGAGCACCCCCAGGAAAGGCAGCAACGCAGTCGTGATCAAACCGACCGATGTGACGGAGAAATCTGTCACGCTGACGGACAAAGTCGCCGTGGTCGAGCTGGAGGGAGATTATGCCGGCATGAATACGGTCACTGAGCTGTTATACAGAACTGCAGTCGTCAAAGAACTGACGCAGGTCTACGGTGTTGAACGTGTGACATTCATGCAGGACGGAGAAGTGATCACGACCGGAAGCGGTGATACGCTCGAAAACATGGCTGCCTCTGCATACGTCGATGATTCCGGCGACAAGGGCGGTAACGTGGAATGGCGGGACATTAACCTGTACTTTGCCAACAAGGACGGAACAAAACTTGTCAGAACCGGTATGACTGTCGCCTACAACAAGAACATGTCACTTGAAAAAATCGTGGTGAGCAAGCTTCTTGCCGGGCCGACCGATTCCAGACTGCAGGCGACCATACCGGACACTGTTTCAGCACTTTCGGTTTCCATGCGGGACGGCATCTGTTACGTGAATCTCAGCGAGTCTTTTCTGACGGATTACGCCAACGTAAGCGGTGATCTGCCGATTTACTCGATTGTGGATTCTCTCTGTGATCTGGAGAGTGTAAAAGGAGTGCGGATTCTGGTAAATGGATCCACATCGGCTGTTTTCCGGGAAACGATTCCGCTTGACTCTACGTTTACGGCAGATTATTCCATGGTGGAAGAGCAATAAAGGGGAATGAGGTGATCGGCGATCAAACGGCCTCTTTTTGGCGCGGCCGTGCTCTGGCTCTTTTGTCTTATCTGCGCAGGGACCGGTGCTTCGTGCCTTAGTCTTGCTGCGGGGGCTGCCTGCACGGCTCTTTTTCTTATTTTTCGGTTTGCCGGCCGCTCTGGCCGGCATTTTTCCAAAACAGTATCAATTATTCTGGATATTTTAAAGCCCTCACAAATTCTATTTGCCGGGCTCGTTATTCTGGCCGGCAGTTTCTGGATTCCGCGCCGCATGAGAGAACTGGCACCGGAGTCTGTCCTCGCCGCAGCCAGGCAGTCACAGACCATTCAGGTATCCGGAACCGTCCGAAGCATTACAAAAACAACGTACGGGTATCAGGCGGTCCTTTCCGGATGCTGCTTTGCAGATGAGACAGGCGAAAGCCGGGGATTTTCTGTAAGACTGTCCGGTCTTGAAGAAGCTTTACAGCCGGGTACATATCTCACCGCACAGGGAGAAGCCGGCCGGTTTGAGACGGCAAGAAACGACGGAGGATTTGATGAAGATGCGTGGATGCGCTCGGAAGATATCATCTGTCAGATTAAAAAGCCATTCATTGTATCGGCAAGGTCTCCGGAAAGCCTGCTCTATCAGGCGTCCTGGAAGATGCGGCTGAAACTGGAGGATGTTTTCAGCAAGTCATGCCCGGGCGAAGAGGATGCCGGTATTTTCCTCTCGCTTCTTACAGGCGACCGTTCGCAGCTTGATCCGGATATCAAATCCCTGTGGCAGAAAGCGGGAATCGCGCATCTGCTGGCTGTCAGTTCACTTCACATTACATTTGCCGGCGCAAGTGCCTATCGTATTGCCTTGTTTCTTGGCGCTCCGGTATACCTGCGGTGCGCCGCCGGAGCGGCCGCGGCATCGTACTTTTGCTTTTTCACAGGCAGCAGTGTTTCGGCTCTGCGCGCCCTTATCATGTTTCTGCTCACGATGCTGGCGGATCTGACAGGCCGGACATATGACCGGATCAGCGCTCTGTCGCTGTCCTTTATTCTTATCACGGCTGACCGGTGCGGTGCACTGTATTCAGCCAGTCTGATTCTTTCGTACTCGGCAGTGGCCGGAATTGCTTTTCTATATCCCTGTCTGCAGAGAAGAATTTACGGAGGCCGCAGATTCTGGCTGCGCCAGATGGCAGATTCTCTTGCAGCCGGACTTTCCGTGGCGCTTTCCATGGCGCCGGCGCAGGCGCTGCTCTTTTATGAAATTCCAATCGGATCATTTTTCATCAATCTGCTGATTCTGCCGCTTTCTTCCCTTCTTCTAACAAGTGTTTTTCTGACTGGTGCCGCCGGCGCGGTGAGCATCGCCTGGGGCCGCTTCTTTGCCGCGTCCGGCTCTCTGCTGCTTTCTCTGTTTACGCGGCTTGGCGGGCTTTCGCTTTCCGTCCCCGGTTCCGTGATCATTACCGGATGTCCCGGGTACGGCATGGTCATTCTGTATGTCCTGTTCCTGGCAGCAGGTATGCTTCTTCTTTGCGCACAGTCCGGCCGTAAACGTACAGCGAAAAGAAAACTGCAGCGTCTGCATGGAATCGGAGTGCTTTTCCTGGCTGCGGCTTTTGCCTTGATTTTGGGGCTGTGGCCGCTGCCGCGCCCTGACTCTTCTCCGGCGCTTTACATGCTTGATGTCGGTCAGGGAGACTGTCTGGTTCTCAGAACCCCTGACGCAAAGGTATGGGTCGTAGACTGTGGCTCAACATCCATTTCCGATGCTGGAAGCGGACGCCTTGCGTCATTTCTCAAATATCACAAAATAAGTCGTATCGATGGCATATTTGTATCGCACGGCGATCAGGACCACATTAATGGTGTGCAGCAGATTCTTGAAACAGGCGATTTTCAGATCGGACATCTCTTTCTTTCAGACATCGGCAATCGCAGTGAAGCGGAGGAACAGGCGGAAGAAAAAGCACAGAACAGAGACATTCCTGTCACAGGACTGGCCAGAGGAGATGTGGTGAGCGGGGAAGGGTATACATTTGCCGTCCTGTCGCCGAAAGCCGGGACAGAGCAGGAGGACCGGAATGAGGACAGTCTTGTGATCCGGTATGAAGAAACGGGATTTTCTGTGCTTTTTACCGGAGATGCAGGACAGAAAACAGAAGAGGAGATACTGGCGGAAGGAATGGAAAGTGTTACTGTGCTTAAGACCGGACATCACGGTTCTGAAAGCGCAAGCTCTTCAGAGTTTCTTAAGGCAGCTGCGCCTGAAATTGCGCTGATTTCCTGCGGCGTGAATAACCGCTACGGTCATCCGGCTCCCGCAGCACTTGCGCGTATGAGGCAGGCAGACATCCGCTATTTCATCACGGCAGAAAGCGGCCAGCTGACAGTTCGCCATGAGAAAGGTCTTGTGGTAAACTTAAAGCTGAAGGAGTCCTGAACCATGGCTTACAGAAAAGATGATTTCCAGGCGCTGAATGAGATCAACAGCGATATTCAGAATAAAAGTTTCCGGCATGTCTATCTGCTGTACGGGGATGAGGATTATCTCGTCCGGCAGTTTGCCTCGAGGCTAAAAGAAGCAATTGTCGGAGATGACGAGATGAATTATACGGCTGTTTCCGGGAGTACGGCAACCATCGATGATATTCTGTCGACGGCCGGAACGCTTCCATTTTTTGCCGACCGCAGACTTATTGTGATGGATGAGTGCGGCTTTTTTAAGAAAAGCCAGCCGCAGATTCTGGCGCTTGTCCAGAAGTGCCCGGATTATTTGTATCTGATCTTTACCGAAAAGTCAGTCGAGGCATCTTCAAAGCTCTACAAAGTTGTCGACAAATGCGGCCTCGCGGCAAAGATGAGCACTCCTTCAGAAGGCACACTCCGCCAGTGGGCGCAGAAACAATTCCGCGAGGCGGGGAAATCCATCGAGCCTTCTGCCGCCTCCCTTCTGATCGAAATGACCGGAAGCACGATGGGACTGCTGAAAGGTGAGATTGACAAACTTATTTCGTACTGCGCCGACGCGCCGGTCGTGCGGTATGCGGATGTTCAGGCCGTCAGCTCTACGGTTGCTGACAGCACGATTTTCACGCTCATCGATTTCATCGGAAAAAGAAATCAGAAGCGGGCGCTCAGCTGCTACCGGGAAATGCTCATGCAGAATGTGAGCGCGGCATTTATCCTGAACCGCATGGAAGTTCAGTTTACCGGAATCCTGGGAGTGATGGAAGGGAAAAGGTCCGGTGCATCGCCGGACAAACTGGCAAAGCTGCTGAGGGCAGCGCCGTTTCAGATCCGCAAGTACACGGAGCAGGCGGCCAATTTCAGCGAGGACAAAGTTAAGAAACTTCTTTCCTCATGCGCGCGGATGGACGAGAAAATCAAAACGGGACGCATGAAGGACAACATCGCGGTGGAAATGCTGATCATTGAAGCGGTCGAGCTTTGAGAGAAAAACAAAAAAAACAGGTTTTCCGCAGGGTGATACGGAAAACCTGTCATGAAAATCAGCCGACTTTCGTTTACAGTGCAGCTCAGGCAAGCTTGTTGACCATCTTTGAGAGACGGGAAACCTTGTTCGCTGCTGTATTCTTGTGAAGAATGCCCTTAGAAGCAGCCTTCTCGATTACAGACGTTGCATCCTTGAGTGCGGCAGCAGCAGCTTCCTTGTCAGAAGCAGCGCAGGCAGCCTCAACCTTCTTTACAGAAGTCTTTACGTTCGTTTTGATTGCCTTGTTGCGCTCTGCTCTTTTGGCACTTGTGATGACTCTCTTCTTTGCAGACTTGATGTTTGCCAAGATGAACACCTCCAAATAAATGATTAAAATTCAAGTTACGCCGATGGAGGCGCAGACACGGACGTCTCACATACGAACATACGCAAAGTATTGTATTATACGGATTTTGGAAAGTCAACACCCATTTGATTTTCTGCCTGGACACAACGCATATATATTTACATGCCGGATGTTGACGGCATGCGCCTGCGGCTGATACAATATCTAAGTAAAAGGCGGATATTCATCCGGCTTTTAAGCGCCGGAGGGGCTCAGACTCTCCATGGCTTTTTATTCATCCGTTTTTTCTCATTTATTTTTTCTTAATCAGGTGATTCCGGGATTTCTCCCGTTCCCCCTTACAGCAGATGCATAAAAAGCTTTTTGTGCGCCCATTTATTTTTTTCCAGGAGGGGATTACAGTCATGAAACAGCAGGAAGAAGAAGAAAAACGGTACCGCGATTTTCTGCGCGCTCTCGTACAGCAGGTTACCGAACTGGTGCCTGAGGGTGCATCTGTGCGGACCCGGCAGATCCGGAGGATCAACGGATGCGTCATCGACGGTCTTCAGATCCGCAGCAGTGATTCAACGCTCAGTCCGACGGTCTACGTGCGGCAGTATTTCGCACAGTACCAGAGCGGCAGCACCATCCGGGAACTGGCAGAGAATATCTGCCGGATCTGCCTTGACGCGAAGTCGGTTCCGGAGCTGAGTCCGGATTATTTCCGGAATTATGCCAATCTGAAAGGAACGATCGTCTACAAGATCATCAACTATGAGTCGAACCGTGAACTGCTTGCCGGCATTCCTCATTTCCGGATGCTGGATCTGGCCGCCGTGTACTACTGTCTGATCGACCGCGATGCGTATTTTACGTCATTTGTCATCCGGAATCAGGATCTGAACGCGTGGGGGATCCCGGAAGCAAAGCTTTTCCGAGAGGCGGCGGTCAATACGCCCAGACTTCTCCCGCCTAGAATCTGTCCGATGAACGAAATTCTGCGCGGCATGATGGAGGAGCATATTCATTCGCTTCAGATCGGGGAAGAAGAGGACGAAGCTGGCCGGGACAGATTTCTTTGCGAGGAGCAAGCGGAGTTTTTATCGGAAGTGGATGATGAGGTGCCTGAGATCTATGTTCTGACAAATGAGGCCAAAATTCAGGGCGCAGCGTGCATGTTCTATGACAATGTGCTGCAGGAATTTGCGGAAAAGAGCGGCAGCAATCTCATTGTAATCCCGTCATCGGTGCACGAGGTGCTGCTCCTTCCGGACAGGGAATTCGGTTATGGCGCGAACACTTACAGGCGCGGCGACTTGATGCGGGATCTGGACGAGATGGTCCGCGATGTGAACCGCTCTGAAGTCGCGCCGGATGAAGTGCTGTCCGATCACGTGTATTTTTACGACCGGTATCAGCACAGACTGAGCCTGTAAAGAATACCGCGCATAAGCCACGCAGCGCTCTGCCGTCTGCGACGGTTTCGGTCCTGGCTTATGCGCAAAAATGCCGCCTTCAGGGAAACCCTTGAAGACGGCTCTTTTATGTGCGTGGAGGGGATCGAACCCTCGGCCTTTCGCTCCGGAGGCGAACGCTCTATCCGCTGAGCTACACGCACGAACAATGAATACTATACAACAAAAAAACGCCGGTGGCAAGGTTTGTTTGTTATAATCAAAAATGACGGCGCGCGAGAGCTGCCGCATCTTAGGAAAAAGGATCTGAAATGGAAATCCGAATCAACAAATATCTCAGTATGAACGGCGTCTGTTCCCGCCGTGCTGCCGACAAGTTAGTCGCAGACGGACGGGTGGAAATCAACGGAAGGACAGCCGCTGCCGGTGATCAGGTGACAGATGGAATGTCCGTCACGGTCGACGGAAATCTGGTAAAAGAGCAGAGGCAGGATGTCCTGATCGCCTTCAACAAGCCGAGAGGCATTGTCTGTACGGCATCGGATAAACAGGGAGACAACGACATCATCCGGTACATTCATTACGGGCGGCGGATTTTCACCATCGGCAGGCTCGACAAGGATTCGGAAGGACTGATTCTGCTGACCAACAACGGCGAGATCATGAACCGGATGACGAGTGCCCGGTACCGGCATGAAAAGGAGTACATTGTCAATATCGACCGGCCGGTCACCGAAGAATTTGTCCGGAAGATGGCGGACGGCGTGTGGCTTGAAAAGCTTGAACGGATGACAGCACCATGTGTGTGCGAAAAAACTGCCAGACAGCAGTTCAGGATTGTGCTCATCCAGGGGCTGAATCGGCAGATCCGCCGGATGTGCGAAGCCTGCGGGGCACATGTGACGCGGCTCAGGCGGGTCCGGGAGATGAATATCCGGCTGGATGACCTTCCCGTCGGGAAATGGCGCGATGTAAGTCAAGAAGAATACAAAGAACTGATGAAAGAACTGGGGATGGATTATGACAGGTGACGAAAAGATGAAGCGGATGAAAGAGCTTGTCCAGCTGCTGAATAAAGCCGGAAAAGCTTATTACTCGGAGAGCGGAGAGATAATGTCAAACTTCGAGTATGACCGCCTGTACGATGAACTGAAGCAGCTGGAGCAGGAAACCGGCAGTGTGCTGTCTGATTCGCCGACAGTTCACGTGGGGTATGAGGCACTCTCTTCACTGCCGAAGGAAGCGCATGAGAAGCCGATGCTTTCGCTTGACAAGACCAAAAGCGTCGACACACTCATCGCGTGGCTTGGCAGCCAGGAGGCACTCCTGTCCTGGAAAATGGACGGGCTCACGGTGGTTCTCACCTATGAAAACGGAGAACTTCAGAAAGCAGTAACCCGCGGAAACGGGCTCATCGGAGAGATCGTCACCAACAACGCGCGTGTTTTCAAAAATCTGCCGCTGCACATTCCGTACAAGGGAAAGCTGATTCTGCGCGGTGAGGCGATCATCACGTATTCAGATTTCAACCGGATCAACGAAGAACTTCCCGAGACCGAGGCAAAGTACAAAAACCCGCGCAATCTGTGCGCAGGAGCTGTCCGGCAGCTGAACAATAAAATCACAGAGCAGAGAAACGTGCGTTTCTACGCTTTTGCCCTGGTTCAGGCTGACGGTGTGGATTTCAAAAATTCGAGGGAAGAGCAGTTCAAGTGGCTTGCTTCGCTCGGCTTTACGGTAGTCGCCTACCGCAGGGTGACGGGTGCAACGCTTCCGGACGCTGTCAGCTGGTTTGAAAAAGAAATCGTGAAAAATGATTTTCCGTCCGACGGTCTGGTACTGCTTCTTGATGACATCGCCTACGGCGATTCCCTTGGCACGACGGCAAAGTTCCCGCGCAATGCCATGGCTTTCAAGTGGAAGGATGAGACGGCGGACACGACGCTGCGGGATGTCGAGTGGCTCGCGAGCCGGACAGGGCTCATCAATCCCGTGGCTGTGTTTGACGAGGTCGAGCTGGAAGGTACGAAAGTGCGGCGCGCAAGCGTGCACAACGTAAGCATTGTGGAAAGTCTGAAGCTAGGAATCGGCGACACAATCCGCGTGTTCAAGGCCAATATGATCATCCCGCAGATCGCTGAAAATCTGACGGGCAGCGGCACGCTTCCGATCCCGGAGACTTGCCCGGTATGCGGCGCAAAGACGGTGATCCGGGAGGAAGGCGATGTGCGCACGCTGTACTGCCCGAATCCGGACTGCCAGGCGAAACATGTGAAGGCGTTCGCGCACTTCGCGAGCCGGGACGCCATGAATATCGACGGACTCAGCGAGATGACACTGGAAAAGTTTATTCAGAGCGGATTTGTACATACCTTCCGGGATCTGTACCATCTGGACCGGTACCGCGCTGAAATCGTGGCGATGAAAGGTTTTGGCGACAAGTTTTTTGACAATCTGATGGCGGCTGTCGAAGCATCCCGCGACACTTCCATCACGCGTGTGATCTACGGATTCGGTATTGCAGGAATCGGAATTGCGACAGCTCATCTCATCGTCGACGCGATCGGACAGGACCCGGACAGACTCATGAACGCAACGACCGGGCAGCTGACAGCGATAAATGGCATCGGCATGACGGCTGCACAGGCATGGACACAGTTTTTTGCCGATCCGGTGAAGAGAAAAGATTTCGAAGACGTTCTGGCTGAAGTCCGTCTTGAACGCGAAACCTCGTCCAGACAGGAGAGCGTGGAAGGAAAGACATTTGTCATCACCGGAAGCGTAAAGCATTTCGCGAATCGTTCGGCGCTGCGGGATCTGATTGTCTCCATGGGCGGAAAGGTGAGCGGATCAGTCTCCTCCAAAACGTCGTATCTGATCAACAACGACACCGAATCGACGTCAACGAAGAACCAGACGGCGAAGAAGCTCGGGGTTCCGGTGATCTCCGAGGATGCGTTCCTCAAACTTGCAGGCAGAGAGGATCTGCTGTAGAATTGCTCGTAAACTGACCGGAATTTCGGCCGCACCCGTTTGACCCGGATTGAAGGAAGCAGGAAGAATTTTATGCCGATTAAAATACAGAACGGACTTCCGGCGAAGGAACAGCTGGAACAAGAAAACATCTTCGTCATGGATGAAAGCCGCGCACTTGCGCAGGATATCCGCCCGCTGAAGGTCCTCATTGTCAATCTCATGCCGCTCAAGGAAAATACGGAGCGGGATCTTCTGCGATGCCTGTCCAATTCGCCTCTGCAGACGGACATATCGTTTCTGCAGCTGGAAAGCCATATTTCAAAGCATACTTCGCCGATTCATATGGCCCAGTTCTATAAGACATTCAGCGAAATCCGGAAGAAAAAGTTCGATGGCATGATCATCACCGGTGCACCGGTTGAGACAATCCCGTTTGAGCAGGTGGACTACTGGGATGAAATCACCAAAGTCATGGACTGGGGCGAAACGCATGTGACCAGCACGCTGTATATCTGCTGGGGCGCGCAGGCAGGGCTGTATCATCACTACGGAATCCGCAAGATGCTGCTGCCGGCGAAACTATCGGGCATCTACCGCCACCGCGTGATGAACCGGAAAGAGCCTTTTGTGCGCGGATTCGATGATTATTTCTACGCGCCGCATTCGCGTTATACCGAAGCCTGCCAGGATGACATCCGAAATGACAGCCGCCTGAAAATTCTGGCGGATTCACAGGAGGCCGGCATTTACATTCTTATGGCGGAGAATGGAAAGAAGATATTTGTCATGGGGCATCCGGAATATGACCGCATGACGCTTCACAACGAGTATGTCCGGGACCTTGACAAGGGCATCGGGCCGGATATCCCTGTCAACTATTATCCGAACGACGATCCGACCCAGCGTCCGATCCTGTCCTGGCGCTCGCACGCCAATATTCTGTATGCCAACTGGCTGAATTACTATGTATACCAGATCACGCCATATATTCTGACGGATGATCCGGCTGATGCACAGGAGGAATCATGAGACTTCTGGTACAGGTCGTGTCCCGCGCCTCTGTCACCGTAGACGGAGAGACGATCGGGAAAATCGGAAACGGTTATCTCATCTTCGCCGGCTTTACCGATGGAGATGACGAGGCAGTCGTCGACCGCCTCCTTGACAAATGTATGACGCTCCGGATCCTTCCGGATGAAAACGGCAAGACAAACAAAAGTCTCGCGGATCAGAACGGGTCCGTGCTGATCATCTCTCAGTTCACGCTTTACGCAGATATGAAACACGGACACCGGCCGAGCTTTACCAAAGCACTTGAGCCGAAGAGAGCGGAAGAGCTCTATGAGTATCTTCTGAAGAAAGCGGCGGAGTACGGCAGGACGGTACAGCACGGAAAGTTCGGCGCCGAGATGCATGTCGATCTGTGTAATGAGGGACCGTTTACCGTGATGCTGGATTCTGCGGAAATGTAAGGAGGAGCCCGTATTGAATGAAAATATGAGGAGCTTTCTCTATCAGCTGCTGTTTTCCCTGCCGGCAACGCTGCTCGCCATCAGCATTCATGAGTCCGCTCATGCGCTTGTTTCTTATCTGTGCGGCGATAAACAGGTGAAGGCGGACGGCCGGATCTCTCTGAATCCGTTTCATCATCTGGATCTTGTCGGGACGCTGTGTCTGATATTCTTTCACTTCGGCTGGGCAAAGCCTGTTGTCGTGAACACGTCAGGCTACCGGCACAAGCGGCTTGATTTCATTCTGGTAGCACTGGCAGGGCCGCTCAGCAATTTTCTGCTGGCGGTCTTATCAGCATTCCTGGAGTGCCTCGTCTATTACAAAATGACGCCTGGCATTCCGAAAGCGATCCTTTTTCAGCTCCTGATGTGCCTTACCATCATTGACATAGGACTGGGGGTGTTCAATCTGATTCCGATTCCGCCTCTCGACGGGAGTAATGTCTTGTTTTCCCTTCTCCCGCGCTCCGTTTCGCAGAAAGTGAGACAGTACCGCCGGTATTCACCGTTTCTTCTGGTTATTCTGCTCGTAGCGTTCAGTTATATCGGAGGCGGCCTGCTTTCGACAGTGAACACATCCATCTATAACAGCCTGATCGGACTGTTTTCCGGTTTGTTTCAGGCCAGCGCGCTTCCGGCCGCTGTCTGAGAGGAGGTCTCCGGCATTGATCGAAGAGAAGGATATTCTGCCGCTGAATTTCTTTAATTACGGCGGGATTTTTTCCGGCAGTTTTGTGAACATGCGCTACAAAATCCGCCGAAAGGGCGGCGGCGATGATCCCTATATACTCGAGGCGCTTGTGTGGCCGGGACCGTACGACGAAAAAGATACGAAAGAAGAGCTGATCAGCCGCCAGGAATTTCCCTGCACCGAGGAGGGACGCAGCAGCACCATCGCCTGGCTGAATGAGATGTATGAAAAGGGCGGGGAGGTGTTTTCTGTGAAAAGGGGACTGCTCGACGCAGATGAAAATCTGCGCGAGCCGCTTCCGTGAGCCACATCTGACAGAAAAGGAGGCATTTATCATGTGGTACGATGATACGGTATTTTATCAGATTTATCCGCTTGGTTTCTGCGGAGCGCCGCAGTATAACGACGGCGTTCTGACGCACCGGATTCTCAAAGTGACCGAGTGGACGGAGCATCTGAAAAAACTGGGGATCGGCGGCGTGTACTTCGGACCGGTTTTTGAGAGCGATGAACACGGTTATGATACACGGGACTACCGGAAAATCGACTGCCGTCTCGGAACACAGGAAGATTTTGCGCAGGTTGTGAAGACTCTGCACGATGCCGGCATCCGGGTGATTCTTGACGGTGTGTTCAATCATGTGGGCCGTGGTTTCTGGGCGTTCAAGGATGTTCAGGAAAAACGGGAAAATTCTCCGTATAAAGACTGGTTCCACATCAATTTCGGAGGAAACAGTCCGTATAATGACGGATTCTGGTATGAGGGCTGGGAAGGATATTATAACCTGGTCAAGCTGAACCTCGACAATCCGGCCGTGCGGGACTATCTGCTTTCCTGCGTGGACTACTGGATCGATACGTTTGGCATCGACGGCATCCGTCTGGACGTGGCGTACTGCCTCAGCGATGATTTCATGCGCCTTCTTTCAGCTCATGTCCGGCAGAGAAACCCGGAATTCTTCCTGCTTGGAGAGATCCTGCACGGCGACTACAACCGTCTGGTCAATGATCAGATGCTGCAGTCCGCCACGAACTATGAATGCTACAAGGGACTGTACTCCAGCATGAATACCTACAATCTCTTCGAGATCGCATACTCGCTCAACCGGCAGTTCGGCAGCGACCCGTGGACACTGTACCGTGGCAAGAATCTCTGGACATTTGTCGACAATCACGATGTGAACCGGATCGCGAGCACTCTTACGAATCCAAAGCATCTGCCGCTGATCTATGCGCTGGCTTTCGGTATGCCCGGCATCCCGTGCGTGTACTATGGCAGCGAGTGGGGCGCAGAGGGAGTAAAACAGAACGGTTCTGATGCCGGAATCCGGCAGTGCTATGATGTCCCTGTCTGGAATGAGCTCACCGGTTTCATTGCAGCCCTGTCCCATGCCCGCAGAAACAGCGAAGCACTTGCGCACGGCGGGTACAAACAGCTCGCACTCACAAATCGGCAGTTTGTGTTCGAGCGGGAGTCAGAGCATGACCGTGTGATCGTCGCGCTGAACATCAATGAAAATCCATTCACGATGCATTTCAATGCGCGTGCGGGTGAAGGCGCCGATCTCATCAGCGGCAGCCGTCATGATTTCGGCGGCGGCTCGCAGCTCCCCGGCTACAGTGCATATTTCTGGCGCGTTCCGAAAAACTGAACCTTAATCACTGCGCCGCGCCGGCATCAGATTCTGACAAATGCCGGCCGGCGCTTTTTAAATATCGTAATATACGTAAATCCGCAGGAGAGCAGAAGCTCGCGGCACTCGTCAAAGCGGTACGCGATGTCTTCCGGCCTGTGTGCGTCACTGCCTATTGTAAGAATTTCACCGCCCAGCTCCCGGTAGCGTGACAGGATATTCCTGGCGGGATTCGGCTCATTTCCATACCGCAGACCCGCAGTGTTTACTTCAATTCCTTTTCCGATCCCGATCAGTTTCCTGAGAATCACATCGATCTGATCCGTGCAGGAATCCGGAAGACGAAACTCTGCTGTGCGGTTTGGAATATAGCGGGTGATGTAGTCCAGATGCCCGTAGACATCAAAATTGCGGCAGCAGAACAGGTTCTCAAGAATCGAGTCAAAGTACTCGCCGAGAGCGTCCGACACGCTGCGGCCTTCCCAGAACGACGGATAATACGGGTCATTTCCGCGCACCAGATGGGACGAGCCGATGATGAAATCAAGACGGCCGTCCGGATCGTATGCATTCACGCGCTCAGCCACACTTTTCTGCAGACCCTGTTCAACACCAAGAAGCAGGGTGAAGTTTTCCGGCAGCGATGGCCAGAGAGCTTCATACGTGTTCAGATACCGGTCAAGGTCAAGAGCAAAGACTGTTTTGCCGTCTTCGGGCGGATAGTCAAAATCGTTGTGCTCTGTCACACAGATGCCGGAGAGCTTTCCGGCAGCGGTGCGGATAACATCTCTGGGGGCTGCCTTTGAGTCCGAGGAAAAGCAGCTGTGCAGGTGACAGTCAAAAAGAGAAGAACGGTTCGTATTTTCTATATTTGCTGACATAAAATTCCTCTTTTTTATGCCGGATACAGCCGGCAGAAAATATCACTGAAATCATAATCGAAAACAGACGATAAATCCAGACCATCTGGCTGCAGGCAACTGACAGACGCATCGTAAAATTTTGTTAAAACTGTGTCAGAGGATGCTTTCCTACTTGTTTTTCCGCCGGTACATGAGTAAAATATTCATAGTTAATGACATATTAACAAACTTCATTTCTAGGAGGACTATTATGGCAGTAAGAGTAGCGATCAATGGATTTGGCCGTATCGGCCGTCTGGCTTTCAGACAGATGTTCCAGGCTGAAGGGTATGAAGTCGTTGCAATCAACGATCTTACTTCCCCGGCTATGCTTGCCTATCTTCTGAAGTACGACACAACACACGGCAGATACAACGGCACCGTTGAGTCGACTGACGACGCTATTATCGTAAATGGCAAGAAGATCACCATCTACAAGGAGAAGGACGCAGCTAACCTTCCGTGGAAGGATCTCGACATTGACGTAGTTCTTGAGTGCACAGGCTTCTACACATCCAAGGAGAAGTCCATGGCTCACATCAAGGCTGGTGCCAAGCATGTTGTTATCTCTGCTCCGGCCGGCAATGATCTCAAGACCATCGTTTACAATGTAAACCACAAGACCCTCACCGCTGATGATCAGATCATCTCCGCTGCATCCTGCACGACCAACTGCCTTGCACCGATGGCCAAGGGCCTGAATGACCTCTGCCCGATCGAGTCCGGCTTCATGACAACTGTTCATGCTTACACCGGCGACCAGATGGTTCTTGACGGACCGCAGAGAAAGGGCAACCTTCGTCGTTCCAGAGCAGCAGCTCAGAACATCACACCGGCTTCCTCCGGCGCTGCTAAGGCAATCGGCCTTGTTCTTCCGGAGCTTTCCGGCAAGCTCAACGGCGCTGCTCAGCGTGTTCCGGTAGCTACCGGCTCCACAACCATCCTTGATGCAGTTGTTGACGGCAAGGTAACTGTTGACGATGTTAACGCTCAGATGAAGAAGGAAGAGACAGAGTCCTTCGAGTACAACACCGATGAAATCGTTTCTTCTGATATCATCAACAGCACGGCAGGCTCGATCTTCGATGCAACCCAGACAAAGGTTCTGCCGATGGGCGACAAGACTCTGGTTCAGGTAGTTTCCTGGTACGACAACGAGAACTCCTATACAAGCCAGATGGTTCGCACGATCAAGTACTTCGGTTCTCTGATTGCAAAATAATCTGCCCCTGAGGGCATGAGATGCGAAGCATCCCGTAAATTCACCAGGCGGAGCCCGGTGCCTGTTTTCAAGGCTCCGGGCTCTTTTTTCAGGAGGAAATATGGCAGCATTTAACAAGAAGACTGTGGACGACATCAATGTCAAGGGACAGAGAGTCCTTTGCAGATGCGACTTCAACGTTCCGCTTGACGGAACCAGAATTACGGACGAGACCCGTCTTGTAGCGGCTCTTCCGACCATCAAGAAGCTTATTGCCGACGGCGGCAAGGTCATTCTCTGCTCGCATCTGGGCAAGCCGAAGGGGCCGGATCCGAAGCTCTCACTTGCTCCGGTCGCAGAAAGACTTTCCGAGCTTCTCGGCCAGCCGGTCAAGTTCGCAGCAGATGACACCGTCGTAGGTCCGAATGCGAAGGAAGCGGTTGCACAGATGAAGGACGGCGATGTAATCCTTCTTCAGAACACCCGTTACAGAGCAGAGGAGACAAAGAACGGCGATGAATTCAGCAAGGAACTGGCTTCGCTTGCCGATGTATTTGTCAACGATGCATTCGGCACAGCGCACCGCGCACACTGCTCGAATGTCGGCGTCACAAAGTACATCAAGACCTGTGTTGTCGGTTATCTGATGGAGAAGGAGATCAAGTTCCTCGGAAACGCCGTAAACGATCCGAAGCGTCCGTTTGTTGCAATTCTCGGCGGATCAAAGGTATCTTCCAAGATTTCTGTCATCAACAACCTGCTTGACAAGGTTGACACGCTGATCATCGGCGGCGGCATGGCTTACACCTTCATGAAGGCGCAGGGCGGCAGCATCGGCAAGTCTCTTGTCGAGAACGATTACATTGACTATGCGAAGGAAATGATGCAGAAGGCTGAAAAGAACGGCGTGAAGCTTCTGATTCCGGTTGATACGATCGTGACGAAGGAGTTCAGCAACGATTCTCCGGCACATGACGTTGAGGCAGGAAAGATTGCTGATGACGAGATGGGCATGGACATCGGCCCGAAGACGCAGAAGCTTTTCGCTGATGCGCTGGCTGGTGCAAAGACAGTTGTCTGGAACGGACCGATGGGCGTATTCGAATTCCCGAATTTCGCAAAGGGCACGATTGCAATCGCACAGGCGATGGCAGATCTGAAGGACGCTACAACCATCATCGGCGGCGGCGATTCGGCAGCAGCTGTCAACAATCTCGGATTCGGCGACAAGATGACGCATATCAGCACAGGCGGCGGCGCTTCTCTTGAATTCCTGGAAGGCAAGGAACTTCCGGGCGTAGCAGCTGCAAACGACAGAGACTGAAATCGATTGGGCTGCAGGCCTGAAAAAAGCCTGCAGCCGGGAGAATATTCAATGCGCAGAAAAGTTATTGCAGGAAACTGGAAAATGAACATGACACCGACGCAGGCAAAGGCACTTGTGGCTGAGCTTGCTGACGGTGTGAAGAATCCGGATGTTGACGTGATCTACTGCGTTCCGGCGATCGACATCCCGGCTGTAGCAGAAGCCATCAAGGGAAGTGCCGTAGGGCTCGGTGCCGAGAACATGTATTATGAGGAGAAGGGCGCCTACACAGGCGAGATTTCTCCGGAGATGCTCACGGATGCCGGTGTTCAGTATGTCATCATCGGTCACTCCGAGAGAAGACAGTACTTCAAGGAAGATGACGAATGCATCAACAAGAAGGTTCTCAAGGCATTCGAGCACGGCATCACACCGATTCTCTGCTGCGGCGAGACGCTTGAACAGCGCGAAGAGGGTATTACCCTCAGCTGGATCAGAGGTCAGATCAAGGCTGCATTAAACGGCGTGACGGCTGATCAGGTCAAGTCCATGATCATCGCCTATGAGCCGATCTGGGCCATCGGGACAGGAAAGGTCGCAACGACGGCACAGGCAGAGGAAGTATGCGGCGCGATCCGTTCGTATATCGCCGAGCTTTATGACAAGGATACCGCTGAGACCGTGCGCATCCAGTACGGCGGTTCTGTAAAGCCGAACAATGCGGCAGAGCTTTTTGCTCAGCCGGACATCGACGGCGGACTTGTCGGCGGTGCCAGCCTGAAGCCGGATTTCGCAAAGATTGTAAACTACAACAAATAATTCTCCTTCTGCATTTCACCCGCCTGAAGAGCCTGATTCTTCAGACGGGTGATCTGCCGTTTACAGGCGGCCGTTTTGTGCGTCTGCCTGATAAAAGACTTGATTCCCGCCGCCGGATTCTATATAATTTATCCGGTACGATTATCTGGAGGCGAAGTTTACTATGTTTGGTTACAGCATTGCTGATATCTGCAGATTCATCTGTATGGCGCTGTTCATTGTCGACGCTGTTGCGCTGACAATCATGATCCTGATGCAGGAGAGCAAGGATCCGGGACTTTCCGGAGTTATCGCCGGTGCAGGCGAATCCTACTGGGGTAAGATCAAGGGCAGGACGCTCGAAGGAAATCTCGTGAGGATCACGACAATCGGTACGATTGTTTTCATGGTTCTCGGACTTGTCCTCGACATGAATTTCTGATGTATCGTTTCGTTTCCCTCCATCGCCGTATGGCGTGGAGGGTATTTTTTTAGAAGGAGAAACCGGAAGAAAATGAGCAGATCGGATTTGAAGAAGAGAAAAAAGATTCTTTCGGATCTCATAACGAAAGACAAATCGTATACCCCGATGCGCAAACGTGAGATAGCAGTGCTCCTTGGAATACCAAAAGAAGATGAGGGCCGTCTCACCGAGGCACTGGAATCTCTGATTCATGACGGCGTCATATCTGTCTCTCATGGACGATATGGCAAAAGAGAGCAGCGGGACTTTACAGGTACGTTTCTTGCCAACCGGCGTGGATTCGGATTTGTCCGCCCGGATGACGGCAGCGAGGACATCTTTATTCCGAGAGATGCGACGGGCGGCGCCTTTCACATGGACACTGTCCAGGGGCGGATTACCTCTCTGGCATCCGGCGGCAGGAAAAAAGAAGGAGAAGTGACGACGATTACCGGCCACGGCATCACGCATATCGCCGGCACGTTTGAAAAGCGCAGCAAGACAGCATGTGTCGTTCCGGACAATACTTCAATCCCGGTGGAAATCATTATTCCTGAAAAGGAAGAGAACGGCGCCGCGAACGGAGACAAAGTCGTCGCACAGATCACTGCATATGGCGCCGACGATGGCCGCGCCAAGGGAAAGATTGCAGAGATTATCGGTTCGCAGGATACGCCTGGAGCCGATATCACAAGCCTTGTCATGGCGTACGACATTCCTTCTGTATTCCCGGACGAGGTACTGAAACAGGCCAGAGCGCTTCCGAAGCGCGTATATCCTCGCGATATGAAAGGACGCGATGATTTCCGCGAACTTCTCACGATCACTGTCGACGGTCCGCATACGAAAGACTTTGATGACGCTGTATCGCTCACGATGGAAAATGGCATTTACCATCTGGGCGTTCACATCGCGGATGTATCTCACTATGTTCCGGAAGGATCGCCTCTGGATCTGGAGGCATTTAACCGCGGCACAAGCTGCTATCTTCCGGACCGTGTGATTCCGATGCTTCCGGTTGAACTCTCCAATGGCATCTGTTCGCTCAACGAACAGCGCAACCGCCTGACGCTTTCGTGCATGATGGATTTTGACGAAGACGGGAACCGCGTTTCTGCCAGAATCTGCAAGTCTGTCATCCGCACGGCTCATAGAATGATTTACGGCGATGTCCAGAAAATCTTTGACGGCGATGAAAAGACAAGGCAAAAATATGCCGATGTGGCTCCGATGCTCGATAACATGCACCGGCTGGCGCACAGGCTCTTTGACAGACGGAAAAAACGCGGCATGATCGACTTTGATTTTCCGGAAGCTGAGATTGTGCTGAAGAAAAACGGAAAGCCGAAAGAAATCCTTCTTCGAGAGCGCACGGACGCAACGCAGATGATCGAAGAGTTCATGCTGGCAGCCAATGAAACGGTTGCAGAAGAATTCTGCCGCCGGAAGATCCCGTTCCTTTACAGGCGGCACGGCAGGCCGGATTCGGAGAAGATTCAGGAACTGAAACGGGTGACGGCAGCTTTCGGCTTTACGCTGCAGGGAGATCCGGCCGACATCAGTCCCATGCAGATTCAGAATCTTCTGACTCTGATAGAAGGTTCTGATGCGCAGGACATGATCAGCACGCTCGTTCTGCGGTCGATGCAGAGGGCAGACTACGGTCCGCAGTGCCTGGGACATTTCGGACTTGCGAGCCGGTATTACTGCCATTTCACATCGCCGATCAGGCGTTACCCGGATCTGCAGATTCATCGGATTATCACGGAAAGTCTGGACGGAACGCTAAACGATGAGCGGAAAGATCATTACAATTCGATTCTTGCCGGCGTCGGCACGAAAACATCGGCCTGCGAGCGGCGCGCAGATGAGCTGGAGCGCGAGGGCGATCAGCTGAAGATGTGCGAATTCATGCAGGAGCACATCGGAGAAGAATACGATGGCAAGGTCTCCGGCATTACGGGCTGGGGAATTTACGTCCGGCTGGCCAATTCTGTGGAAGGCATGATCAGCGTCTCTTCTCTCCCGGGTTATTATATCTACGATGAATCGCATTACTGCATGAGACGTTCGGACGGACGGCGGCAGTTCACATTCGGCCAGAAGGTAAAAGTCCGGGTGGTGGCCTCTGATCCCATCACCCGCAACATTGATTTCGAACTGGCGGAAGAAGAGGAAATACAAACGGGGACGGCGCCCGAAGAAAGACGCGCAGACAGGCATTCCGGCGGCAGACATTCCGGTCACCGCAAAGACAAGAAATCCGGCGGCAGCCCTCAGAAACAGAAAGACAAGAAACATGAATTTCAGGTGAAACGGCATGGCAGGAAGAGAAACAGGCGAAAAAATTCTGGCAAATAACAAAAAAGCCTTTTTTGATTATTTTATCGAAGAACAGCTGGAAGCAGGCATCGAACTGGCCGGCACGGAGGTTAAATCCATCCGGCAGGGAAAGGTTTCCATCAAGGAGTCCTATATCCGGATTGAAAACAGGCAGGTCTATATCATCGGCATGAATGTCACGCCGTATGAAAAGGGAAATATTTTCAACCGGGATCCGCTGCGCGTAAGACGCCTTCTTCTTCACAGAGATCAGATCAACAAGCTCGAGGCATCTGTATCCCGCTCCGGCTATACACTCGTACCGCTCAATGTGCACCTGACACGCGGCCGTGTCAAGGTTCAGATCGGTCTGGGCAAGGGCAAAAAGAACTACGATAAGCGGGAATCCATCGCAAAGCGGGATCAGCAGCGGGCGGTAGAGCGCGAATTCCGTATGCGGATTAAATGAGTCCTTGCACAGAAAACTTGTTTGTGATTTAATATACTTTACGGGGTAGTAAAGGTTTCGACAGGGATTTCGAAGCTGGTGAAGCCGATCCGAAGGCGATCTGCGTCAGGACCGCAACTTAAACTAGACGCTGATAACAACAGAGTCGCTCTTGCTGCCTGACCTAGTCAGTCAGTAAGACAAATTCGCTTCCTGCGGGAGGCGGGTCCGTCCGGTGCACCTGTACGCCGGGTCACGGATCTCATGATACAGGGCACGATGCCGGATAAGCTTTGCTCCGGTACTCGGTTAACAGCGAGAGCTGCATGAAGCTACCTTTCCCGCGTGTTGTGTTCATCCGCCGCGCCTGAGAGGGAAATGGCCGCAAGGCCGTAAACGATGAACTATGATCGGTAGAAGAACAGGGGACAGATCTTTGGACACGGGTTCGACTCCCGTCTACTCCATAGATCCAGCTATCCGGAAATGCCGTTTTTATGCGGCTTTCCGGATTATTTTTTTACCCTGGAATCGGAAAAGGTAGCAAAAAGG
>OMUP01000060.1 GCA_900314255.1 uncultured Lachnospiraceae bacterium
GGCAGGCGGCAGATGCGGCTTCTCTTCGGAGATCTGCATGTGCACTCAACCTGCTCGGACGGAGCGTATGACCGGTATGATCTGGCGCGCAGGGCAAAACGGATGGGGCTGGATTTCCTGGCCTTTGCCGATCACAACAACTGGTCGGAAAATCTGCAGCAGCCGCAGATTTCCGGGATGACGCTGATTCCGGCTGTAGAGTGGACACATTATCTCGGGCACATGAACCTGTTTGGCGCTGTAAATCCGTTTGAGAACTCATTTGTCGTAAACAGCCCGGAAGAAAAGAAGAGACTGCTTGATGCGGCCAGAAAAAGAGGCGCCATCGTGAGCGTCAATCATCCAGACTGCCCTGTCTGCCCGTACAAGTGGGATGACACCGATTTTGACATGATGGAAATCTGGAACGGGCCGATGACGCCGCGCAACTGGAAAGCCATCCGGCGGTGGACGACGCTGCTTTCAGAAGGGCGGAGACTTCCGGCCGTCGGCGGCAGCGACTATCACCGGAGCGGCACACCGGTGCTCCTCGGGCATCCCGTGACCGGCGTGTATGCGCAAGGCACGGCGCCGGGAGATATCCTGCGCGCAATACGAAAGGGGCGGACATTTGTCACGGAAAGCATCCGCGGACCCAGGCTCTGTCTGTGCTCGGGGCGAACTTTCATGGGCGGTATTTCTACAGAAAAAAAGCTCACGGTGTATGCGGACAATCTGGGCGGCTGCGTCCTGACGCTTGTGAGCGATCAGGGAGAAAAGAGGCTCCTGGGGCCCGGCCATCTGTCATTCTGCCGGACAATCCCGATGGCAAATGTCAGATTCGCCTACGTGAAAGTGAGTCTGCCCGGCATGCCGCAGATCGTGCGGGCGGTCTCCAATCCCATCTATTTTCAGAACATGTAACGGTACGTGATACGAAAAAGCAACGGCGCCCGGACAGACTGCCCGGGCAGAAAGGAGAGAAGCATGAGTGAAAAGCTGAATAGACCAGAAGCGCCGCCGACAGAGGAAAAGCCTGGCAGACCGGAAGTACGGCCGGATGCGGAAAAGCAGGCATCAGGCGCCGTGAAGCCGACAAAGCCGTTTCGCTACGGCGTGGGAATGTTCGGGACCTCGATCCCGGTCAACATGTTCAAGTCCTTTGCGGCGATCTATTATGTGGATCAGCTCGGGCTGAGCATGAAGCACTATTCGTTTGTTCTTTTTATCTATACGTTTCTGGATGTGATCGACAATCCGGTGTACGGATTTCTGTCGGACAGAACGCGGACGCGCTGGGGCAGGCGCCGGCCTTGGCTTGTCATCGGGACGCCGCTGCTGGTGCTGTCATTTGTCATGTTTTTCAATGTGCCGGGGGTTATTTCGTCGGATCAGGGCCGGCTGTTCATTTACATGCTGCTGCTGTATCTGCTGACTGGCACGCTTGACTCGCTGATCAACGCGAACTACGGCGCGCTGTTCCCGGAGCTGTTCCGGTCGGACAAGGAGCGCGCGAAGACGAATGCGATCCGCCAGGCCTGCCAGCTGGTGGCCATGGTCATCAGCATCGCGCTGACGCCGATGATCACGTCGGCGATCGGGTACCGCCTGACGTCGCTTATTTACGGTGTCGTGGCGCTGGCTGTGATTTTGTACTGCACGTTCGGGTGCCATGAGAGCATGGACTATGCGGCCGCGGAAAAGCCAAATCTATGGAAGAGCATCGTAGATCTGGTGCGCAACGGGCGGTTCTGGATTTACGGCATCGTCGGGGCATTTTATTCCGCCGCGACGGCCCTGCTTCTGCAGGCGGTTTCGTTCTATGTGAAATATTCGCTGAGGCTCGCGGGCGGGCAGACGACATTGCTGCTGGCCAGCGTTTTTGCGGTGGCGCTCATCGGCATCCTTGTGTGGACCATGATTTCCCGCAAAGTCGACGTGATGAAGATCTGGCGCCTCGGCTTTCTGATCATGGGGCTGGCATTTCTTCCGCTGCTGTTCACGCAGTCGCTGGCTCAGTCAATACCGTTCGTGGCGCTTGTCGGCTTCGGCTACGGCGCCTGCCTCATCACGATGGACTGCATCGGCGCGAAGATCATCGACGATGACTACCAGAAACATCACATCCGCCGCGAAGGCATCATGACCAGCCTGATCGGCATGCTGAACCGTCTCAACGGTCTTTACAGCTCCCTGGCATTTTTCGTGGTTTCGGAGCGCTTCGGATTCGTGAACGGCGACAATCCGGGACCATCCCCGGACACGGCGTCCCGCGTGCTGATGTGCGTGTTCCCGTTCCTCGCGATGGCCGTGGCCTATATAATTTCCCATTTTCTGCACTTTACGGAGGCGGACAATGCGGTATCTGATTCTGAACGCGGATGACTGCGGCTACTGCCCGGAAGAGACCCGCGCCGTCTTTGACCTCATGGCAAATGGCCTGATCACCTCGACATCGCTTCTGTGCGTGGCAGAAGATTCAAAAAGCGCGGTCAAAAAGGCTGCCGTTACAAAAGCTCCCTGCGGCATTCATCTGGCCGTGACAGCTGACAGCACTCAGCACCGCTGGAAACCGCTGTCAGCTGCCGGTACCTTTTCGGATGAAAAGGGACTTTTTGTGAGCGGTGACAGGCGCATCCTGCTTGCTTCCCGAAAAGAGATCCGTGCGGAACTGGAAGCACAGTACACCTGGATCACAGAACACGGCTGCCGGCCGGACCATGCCGACGTGCACAGCACGGCACTGTACGGGCTGGCCGGCCGGCGGTTTTACCTGGATGTCTTTGATTTCTGCGCGGCTCACAATCTGCCGTTCCGGTTCCCGCGCAGACTGCATTTTCTGCAGGAGCAGCTCGGCGGAAAAGACATACCGGCGGCAATCAGGCTTCTTGCCGCCGGCGTGCGCCGGGAAGCGGAAGCACGCCATCTGCTTTTGCCCGATGATCTGTCAACGAATCCCTGGAACGTGGAGCGCATCGGCAGTCTTGAAAACCTGCGCCGGTATTATCTGCATGAACTGGAGATATGCGGGGAAGGTGTTACGGAAATGTTCCTGCATCCGGCTTACCCGGCAGAGGGCCGCGGGCCTGAGTGGCGCAAGCGCGTGTGGGAGCGGGAGATTCTGGAGAGCGGCTGCCTGATTGAAAAGGCGAAGAAGCTGGATATACAACTCATCAGCTGGGGGGAGTTTGCGCAGATGCGGCGAGGGTGAGTTGAAGCCGCCTGAGAAGCGGTATGAGACAAAAGGATGCCGGAAAAAGTACGATAGAGATATCAGCTGCCTGAAAAACATATAAATATCCATAAAACTTGACATTATATATAATACGTCATATTATGCGGTTATAAATATCGTGAAACCATTTTATTCATGGCAGAAGGGGCGGTCTGAATGTCAAAAGGCAATTACTTATACCAGCAGATTTACAAAGATATAACGGATGATATCCGCAGCGGAAAACTTGACATTGGCGCACAGATTCCAACGGCCTCGGAGCTGGCCGGTACTTACAATGTCAGCCTGATCACCGCCAACACAGCACTCAATTCACTGAAAGAAGACGGGTATATTGAGCGCGTCAAAGGGCATGGCAACTTTGTGATAAGCCGCGATATTCCGGAGACAGATTCCCCGGCTGCGGAGCAAGCACAGGAATCAGGCAAGGGAGCGGGAACGATCGGTGTCATCATGGAACATGTTTCTTCCTGCTTTGGACTGGACTATCTGTACGCGCTGGATGAAGCAGCACATAAGCGAGGCTATCACATATTGATTCGTTTTTCATACGGGAGCAGGCAGCGGGAGAATGAAGAAATACTCTACCTGAAACAACAGAAAGTCCGGGGATTTGTCTGTATGCCGTGCCATGGAACTTATTACAGCACAGAGATTCTGCGACTCGTTCTTGAAAAGGTGCCGGTTGTGCTCTTTGACAAACAGATGAAAGGTATTCCGGTATCCAGTGTGCGAACGGATAATCACGGTGCAATCGCTTTGCTTGTGAGCTGGCTTGTGAGTCGGGGAAGAAAGAAGATCGGATATGTGACAGTTGATGATGCCTATACATCGTCGGTAAAAGCCAGAAACAGAGGATTTCGTGAGAGCATCCAGCGAAACGGGCTTAAGAAAATGCCGGAGTGTATGCTGAAGACGAAAAACAAATTTGGAATCTATTCGGACAGCATCGATCTGGATGAAGGACGTCAGATCATGGAGTATCTGGACAAGTATCCGGATATGGACGGAATTATTTTCGAGGAATACGGCTTCCTGCGACAGGTTCCACTCACTCGCTCACAGTTGCTGAAAAGAATCGATGCCTGCTGCATTGATGAGGACTATATGTCACCTGGAAACTGCTATGTGACCCATGTGAGGCAGGATGAAAAGAAGTTGGCGGAAAAGACAATCGAAGTGCTGGACGCTCAGATCCGCAATGACTCTTTATCCGATCTGACGGATTACCGTGTACCTGGCCTGCTTTGTACGGCTAATTTCCCGGCTGAAAAGAAAATCAAAGACGCGTAAAATATGTAAAATATTATAAAAATGCGAAAAACATACTTTATAATATTTACCGATCTGCTCCCTTCGTGATATATAAAGAGCATCAAAGCAAAACACGTGACTACATACTCTTGAAGGGAGAAATGATATGCAAAAAAGGTGGCTAGCAGCAGGTATGGCCGGTGTTATGGCGGCAGGTGTCCTGGCAGGATGCGGAGGCTCAACTTCGCAGGCGACAACAAGCGCGGCGGGAACGAGCAGTTCGTCTTCAACGACAAAAATCGCGGAGACGACAAAAGGAACGGCTAAGGCAAGCGGAAGTGTCAAGATTCTTTCCAATGTAACCGGAGGAAAAGATGATGAGGAGATGGCTCTTTTTGAGAAGGCACTTTCCGAGGCTACCGGTCTGGATGTGACAATTGACAAGCCTGCATCGGACTATGACAAGGTACTCATGCAGAAACTCGGGGCCGGAAGTGATTATGATCTGGTTTATGTAACCGCTTCGCAGTATGCAAGCCTGGTTGATCAGGGCGCTCTGCTTGACATCACTTCGTATGTAAACAATTCGGATATCTTAACTAACAACATTGACCCACAGGAATGGAAAGACATCACGATTGATGGAAAGGTCTATGCGGGCTTCAACAAAAAGGAAGTTCACCGTGCTGTTCATATCAACAACACACTTCTCAAGAAAGCAGGCGTTGATTACAAGACCGTTGAGCCGACATTTGACGGGTATTACAACATGCTGAAGGCTCTGAAAGATTCGAGCGATGATCCTGAATTCTACCCGCTGGATGAAGTGATGTCCCAGGCCTGGGATCTGCAGCCGTTCTTCGCGGCAGTCGGAGCCAAGGAAGGCGTCGTGATTGACGACAACGGCAAGAAATATGCACCGTATGCAGAAGATTCGGCGGCACCGGTATGGGAGTGGTTCAAGAAACTGTATGATGACGGCCTCCTGGATCCGGGTTCTTTCGTAGACAAGACCAAGGACATGCGCGCGAAGATGGAAGCTTCTTCCCAGAAGACAGCCGTCACGGCAGACTGGGCAGCATGGGTTGGCCTTCACAATTCCAATGCGCAGGCAGCCGGCCTTACGACAGATGATTACGAGATCGTTTCCCTTCCGGGACTTCAGACACCGGATGGAACCTACATGCTCGGCAAGGGCGCGGCGAGTCTCTTCGCGGTTCCGGCCAATGCAAAGAATGTCGACGGTGCCATCAAGGTCCTTGAATACTTCGCAACACAGGAAGGCGGCAACCTTCTTTCGTCAGGTATCGAAGGATATGACTACACCGGTACGGAAGGCAATTACACACAGACAGAAATCGGCAAGAAGCACGGAAATGACCACGGCGCTCCGTTCCCGATTTACAAGGACTACAAGCCGCTGTTTCCGTACGCGACAGGAATTGAAGAAGCAATGAGCTATGCCAAGTATGCTGCCATTGATACGATTATTCCGAATGAATCTGATTTCAAGGAAATCGTCGGCAAATGGGGCATCCGCATCATCAAGGGCGAGGTTTTCACGACGGAAGGCCTGCAGAGCATGCGTGACGAACTTGTTGAGCGCGGTGTGACAGAGCGGTAAGCACAGGTCGTATTCACCTCTCGGACGCGCAGCAGCTGCGTCCGGGAGGTTTTTTTGAGGGGTAAATAAACATGAAGAACAAGAATCTCTGGAAGAAGGTAAAACGCTTCAGAAGTATATACATCCTGCTGATACCTGTCATTGCATACTTCGTTGTTTTTTCTTATTATCCGCTGATTCTCGGTATCGTAAAGAGTTTCCAGAAAGTAAAGCTTCTGGGAAACTCGGAATTTGTCGGAATTGACAATTATGTAACTGTATTCACCGGTTCCCAGTACCATCAGGCATTTGTCAACAGTCTGATTGTTGGCGGCGGTACATTTATTTTCCAGTTTTTCTGGGGACTGATCATCGCGCTGGTTCTGAATGAAATCCGCAATAAAATCGCGCGTTCCTCGTTCCAGACGGTCACCTTTATTCCGTATCTGCTGTCCTGGTCTGTTGTCGGCGGTCTGTGGATTACAATTCTTTCCCCGACCGGAATGATCAACGGCTTTCTGCAGCTGTTTCAGGGGTCTTCTTTTACGCCGGCAGCATTCATGGCGGAAGAAAAATATGCACGCTTTATCATGATTTTTACGGGAGCCTGGAAGGGAGCCGGATACTTTGCTGCCCTGTTCATGGCTTCGATTGTATCGATTGACACTTCTCTGTACGAGGCGGCCAGAATTGACGGTGCGACCCGTATTCAGCAGATCCGATATATCACGATTCCGGTGATTGTTCCGACGATGAAAGTTGTGGCGGTCCTGAGCGTCATGGGCATTCTCAGAAACTTCGACCAGATCTTCGTCATGATGAACGCGACGATCAGCGACAAGGTCAAGAACCTGCTGTATCTGATCTATGAGCAGGGCATTCTGAAATTCAACGTCGGTGAAGCGACGGCGGCGGCGACACTGGTTCTCGTCGCGACGCTGCTGATCACCCAGGTTGTCAGAAAACTTCTGCACTACGATCAGATCTACGAATAATGAGGAGAATACACCATGAAGCGCAGTAAACTCAGCAATAATCTGAGAGGCGGATGGGCCGTGCTCTTTGTCGTCCTCGCCGTGATCACAGCTGTCATCATGTTCCTTCCGATGTGGAACGTAATAGTCGTCGGAACCAGCAGTACGCTGGATTCCGGGAGCTCCGGCCTGAAGCTCTGGTGGCATGAATTCAGTCTGGAAGGCTTTGAATACGTTTTTGAGGTAACGAAACTTGCAAGACCTTTCCTGAACTCGCTTTTTGTGACGACCGTCGGTACCGTTATTCAGGTATTCCTTGCCGCTCTGGCAGGGTATGTTTTGATTCAGAAGGAACTGCCGTTTCGAAACGCAATTTCATCATTTATCATGCTTACGATGATGATCCCCGGCGACCTGACGCTGATTTCGGTTTATCAGCTGAACAAGCAGTTAAATCTTCTGAACTCCTACACGGGCCTGATCCTGAACGGACTTATTTCCGGGTTCAGTATCATGATGATGCGCAATTATTTCCAGACCGTCCCGTATACGCTGGAGGAGGCGGCTCGTATCGATGGATCCGGAGAAATGGGAATCTTTGTGAAGATTTACATGCCGATTTCACTGCCGGGCCTGGCGACTGTCTTTTTTATGGAATATGTTGCACGTTGGAATTCTATTATGCTTCCGGCTACACTTGTTACCGATGAGAGTCTGTATACACTGCCGGTAATGCTCAAGGCCATGATTATGAGCACAGAATCAACATCCGGAGCGCAGGTCGCGCCGAATAATGCAATTATGGCAGCGATCATCATTACGACGATTCCGCTTCTTCTGATTTACATTTTTGCTCAGAAATTCCTGCTGAATGGAATCAGTATGGGTGCGGTGAAGGAGTAAATATGGATGATACATCTATTCAGGTTCAGAGATTTGTGGAGAAATCCGAAGAGGTACTGTACCTGACTGTTCCTTTTGAGGTGCCGGAAGACACAGAAAGTTTCCATATTTCCTACGAATACGACCGGAAAAAAGCGATCATCGATATCGGATTGAATGACAGCAACGGTTCTTTCTGCGGCTGGGCCGGTTCGGACCGGGATGTTCTTCAGATTTCTGAAATCAACAGTTCTCCGGGCTTTGAAACCTGTAAGATCAAAACAGGAACCTGGCAGATTCTTCTGGGAGCATATCATGTACCGGATGCAGGCCTCATGGTTACGTACACGGTAAATTTTACGGCTAAGAAAATGCGTCTGCTGCGCGGGGATATTCACATGCACTCGGTCGCTTCTGACGGCGTGCTTACCTGTGGCCAGCTTAAAGAGGTGGCCAGAAGCCAGAAGCTGGATTTCATCGCGATTACGGATCACAATAATTTTGCGTATCTGCGCAGAAATTTTTCAGATGATGATCTGACGGTTATTCCAGGTGTAGAATGGACACATTACAAGGGACATATCAACCTGCTGGGCAGCCTGCATCCGTTCACAAGTTTTGTGGCGAATTCAAAGGAAGAGATGCTCGCGGTTCTGCAGGAGGCAAAGAAAAACGGAGCCGTGCTTTCTCTGAATCACCCGTTCTGTCCGAACTGCGGATGGAAATTCGGGTTTGACATTCCATTTGACATGGTTGAGGTCTGGAACGGCGGACTCTCTCCGAAGGCCAATCTCGCGTGTCTTGAATGGTGGGACTTACTGCTTCAGGCGGGCAGAAAGGTTCCGATTGTCGGCGGAAGCGATTTCCACCGGCTTGAATTCGGCCACACTCCGGCTTTTCCCTGCACGTTCACGTACTCCGCGTCCCGCTCGCCGCAAGGTGTTCTTGACGCACTGAAAGCAGGCAGAGGATTTGTCGCAATTTCGCCGAAAGGCCCGACGATCGCCCTGCGCGCATCCGGACGCCCGGTTTACCCGGGCGGGAGCCTGCCATCGGACACGGAAGTGACCGTGACGATCACCGGAACCAGAAAAAGCGATGTCATCCGCCTTGTGGCAAATGGAGGAGAAAACCGGCAGACAGCTTCAGAAAATGTGACGGAAATCTCCTGTCAGATGCCGGAGAAGGGCTATCTGCGCTTAGAAGTTATTCGGCGGATCGAGGCGCTGGGGCTTGAGATTCCGGTGATGATTTCCAATCCGCTTTATGTCGGAGGAGGCCTATGATCCGAAAGGTTATTCTGGTTTTTAAGACGCACTTTGACATCGGCTTTACGGATCGGCCGGGAAATGTGATGCACTGGTACGCGACGGACATGCTCGACAGCGTGCTTGCAACCTGCCGGGCGACAGAAGACTGGGGAGATCTTCACTATGTCTGGACACTGCCGGCGTGGCCGCTGAAATCCATTCTTGAAAACTGCGGGAGCAGGAAAGAGGAACTGGAGCACTTCATTCAGAACGGCCAGATTGCCTGGCACGCACTCGCCTTCACGTCCCATACGGATTTCTGCGGAGAGGAAGAGTATCTGGAGAGTCTGCGCTACGCTAAGGAACTCTCTGACACGTACGGCCGCCTGTACCCGAAAACGGCCAAAATGACCGACGTTCCGGGCCACGGCCTGATGCTGCCCGAAGTTCTCTCGGCCGGCGGTGTTGAGTTTCTGCATCTGGGCTGTAATGAATTTGCCATGCCGCCGGACGTGCCGGGGCTGTTCTGGTGGGAGGCTCCCTCGGGCCGCCGGGTACTCACGATGTATCACAAGGGCGGATATGGCTCTGGCCTGCAGGCGCCGGAAAGCTGGCCGTTCCCGGTCTGGATGGCGATGATGCCCACGATGGACAATTCGGGTCCGGACAAACCGGAGCGCGTGCAGAAACTTAAAACAGAGGCGGAAAAACTGTACCCTGGTGCCGAAATAATGTGCGGCACGATGGATGATTTCTGGAACGAGCTGAAGAAGCAGGATCTTTCGGGACTTCCGGTCGTATGCAGGGACTTGGCAGACACCTGGATTCACGGCGTGCAGTCCTATCCGAAGGAGGTCCGGCAGGTCCGCCAGCTGCGCCGGGAGGCGCGGGCACTTGATCTGGCGCTGGCGGCGAAAGAACCGGCTCTCCTGCGCAATTTCGGGGATGCTGAGTCTGACTATTACGAAAATATGCACCTCTTCGGCGAGCACACCTGGGGCGCTGACGTCAAGACATGGCTGGATCCGGCGGGCCGCGTCTACGGGCGGGAACAGTTTGAAAAAATGAGGGCTGGCAGCGAACGGTACGCTTTCATGGAGAAATCCTGGAATGACAAGCGCGCCTATGC
>OMUP01000153.1 GCA_900314255.1 uncultured Lachnospiraceae bacterium
TTAGGAGGCGAGTGCTCTATCCTGCTGAGCTACAGAAACGCAAAAAATAAGGCCTGCGCGTTTACGCCGGCCTGAGAAAAATGCAGCAGTCCGGGGTTTAAGCCGCAGCCGCACAACAGGAGCGCTCCTGTTCTGCTGCCGCTGCCCTTACAGGCGGAATCATTTTAACACAGCCTCCGTCAAAGGGCAAGCTGTACGCCTGCCCTCAGGCGGCTTCGCATTCCGCGAGCTCACGGCACCGCACCCCGCACTGCCGCTTCGGATAAATGCTTTTTCTGGTTTATTCTGTTGTCACCACACCGGCCTCGTCAAGAAGAGCGGTCAGATTCTCCTGCGACTTCACGGTAAAATTCATATACTGGCTGGAACCGTCGGCATACATCAGCTGTCCGGAGATATCCGTTCCGTTGCTTTTCATGACCTGTATCCGGGTTTCCCGTTCCAGCTGAGCCAGCACCATCTGAACTGCTCCTTTGTCCGAGACCGTCACATATTTGTACTCTCCCGTATCGTAATTGCTGCTGACAGTCAGCTCCAGACTTGTCGGAATCTCCGTCACAAGATCGTTTATATCCGAGAACCCGCCCAGCTGCGCAAGCTGCTTCAGGACATTCTGATACGATGGGTAGATATATATATCATAGTATCGATAGTAATTCTCCTCGGAGCCCGAAATACTCAGCACATAGACAGGTGTCTGACTTTCCAACGCTGACAGCGTCTGGGCCGTCGAATCCTGCGCCAGCGCATCAATCAGTGCCTTGCGCTCCTTCGCATTCATTGCCAGGCTTTCCGACGCCTCGGAAGCCGCCGGATCCCAGAACTTCAGGGACGCATCGGTGAAATCAGCCGGCAGTTTGGCTGTCACATAATATTCTTTCCGGTACTCCTCCGACTCTGAAAGCTTTTCAGTCACGCTGTTTACTTTTGCCCCGCTGACCGTGTATGTCCGGTAGGCTTTATGTCCATTTGTCAAAAGGTAGCCGATTACAATTGACCTGCCGTTATAGTCTGTTTCTGCCTGACTTACGCCTTCGGCGCGGCTGTCAACGCAGTCCTGCGCCAGATCATACAGAGCGCCGTACTCCCGGAAGAATTCTCCGGTATCATCCGCATCATAATCGTAATAATAGTAGGAATCTTCAATGAGCCATGGATTTGCGATGTCTGTTGTCATGCTCATCGCCTGTACATCTGTCTTGTCCGGAATCCACAGGTTTATCCGCATGGGGTCCAGGACCATGAAAAGATAAACCGCAAAGCTGATCGCAGCGCCGACGGCTCCCGACTTCCAGTGCCGGCGGATATTGCGGAAATCCGGCTGAAACAGAAGCTCCAGCACCGTATGCATCAGAAACGCACCGAACAGCAGTCCGAACGCCATCCAGGGCACACTGATCTGCGTATTGGAACTGTACGTCACACCTCCGCCCGAACTGGTTGTGTAAACGACAGGAGCCGTCGGCATAGCGATACCGCCCAGAAGCATGCCGATTCCCAGAGACGACGGCACAAGGATCATGCATTTGACAATGGTCGTCTCCAGCCTGAATGCAAACGCATTGCCCGCTGCTTCTGACGGTCTTACACAGTACGCAGCCATGCTGGCCGCAAATGCCGCCGCGCCGTAAATCAGAATGCCGAGACATGCGCCGGCGTGGCTGATTGTATCCCCCGCTGCCCCGAAGGCCAGAAAGGCAGGGGAAAGCCAGAGAGGCAGGCTGTCAGACGTCCCGCTCACCAGTGTGTCAAAAAATGCCATGCGCAAAGCTTCAAGCAGAGCGTACATAATCGGACCGTACAGCCAGAGCAGCGCCGTCATGAGCACAGTCGTAATAATCCGGGCCGAGAGAACCACCGCCAGAACCACAAAAGAATACAGGCACAGAAACACCAGAATAGCAAAGGCCATCCCGCGCACCCCGATCCCGACAAGATGCCATGTGAACACCCCACGCGCCGCCGGCATCAGGAAAACCGCCGCCAGATCACAGATGACAAATGGGACAATGACCTGCAGCGCGCCGGACGTGAAAATGGCCGAGAAAAGCCTGCTTCGTTTCACCGCCGTGCTGTTGTAAAAGTCCACCTGCTCCTGCGCGTGCAGCCACAGATATCCGCTGTATCCGGCCAGAATCGCCGCGATAAGCGCCAGGGTGACAAGAAACGCGGACCGGGTGCCGATGTAGCTCTCCGCCCTGTAGGCAATCCACTCATACATCTGGCTGACATCGCCGGTGCTGCTTCTGATGATATCGCCCAGCACAAAATAATATCCGATGATTATAAAGAAAATGCCGCTGACTGCGGTCAGAAACGGAAGCCACTTCCGCTCCCACATGTTCTCTCTGACCAGTTTATGAAAAGAGATTCCGGATGTCATACCCCGCCACCTCCGTTTCGTTGATGAAAATTTCCTCCAGCGATAGCGGCAGAAGTTCGGCGAAAACCGGATCCGCCCCGTTCACGACAGCCTTCACTTCATCTGCCTGGCCTCTTACGACCAGCGTCATCATCGCGCCGCGATCCTCCCGGCGCACCACGTTCAGCCGCGCAAGCATCGCGTCCCGCTTGGCCGGATCCGTGATCACGCACTGCACCTTCTGCAGCCCCAGCTTCATATCCGACAGATTGCGGGAAAACAGAATGCCGCCCTTGTGGAGCATCCCCACCTCGTCGCAGAAATCCTCAAGTTCCCGCATATTGTGGGACGCGATGACCGGCGTGAATTTCCTGTCTGCCATCTCGCCGGCAAAAATACTCTTTACGCCCTGGCGCATCACCGGATCGAGCCCGTCGAAGGTCTCGTCGCACAGCAGAACCTCTGTGTTCGTGCACACCCCCAGGAGAACCGAGACCTGCTTCTTCATCCCCTTGGAAAATGTCCGGATCCGCCGCTTCCTGTCCAGTCCAACCTTGTCCAGCATCGAAAAGAAGCGTTTTGCATCAAATCCCGGGTAGAATGTCTCATACGTCTTCGCCATGTCTTCCGGAGACGCACCGACGGGTGTGTACCAGCTGTCCGACAGAAAACAGATCCGGCTCTTGACCTCAGGGTTCTCGTAGACCGGATCCCCGTCGTAAAAAACATCTCCCGCATCTGCCTTCAGAACCCCCGCCATCATCCGCAGCAGAGTGCTCTTGCCGGCTCCGTTTGTTCCGATCAGGCCGTACACCTGATTATCCTGAATTTCGGCGCTCATGTTCGAAACCGCCGCAGCGCCGTCAAAGCGCTTCGTCACATTTCGGATCTCAAACATGCTTTCCTCCTTCCCCGTAAATCTCTTCGGCAAGCGAAACAATCTCTTCAAGCGGTACCTGGGCCTGTCTGGCTTCCCGGATTTTCTTTCCCAGTTCTTCCTTCAGCTCGTCACGTTTCTTTTCCCGCAGCACCTGCAGATGCCTCACGTCTGCCACAAAACTGCCCCGTCCGCGCACCGTGTAAATGTATCCGTCCCGTTCCAGCGCGGCAAATGCCTTCTGAACCGTGTTGGGATTAACCGACTCCTGCTGCGCGACCTGCCGCACAGACGGCATCTGCTCCCCCTCGGGCATAACGCCGTTCAGGATCAGCTTTTCATAATACTCCGCGATCTGCTCGTATACCGGCCGCGGGTCCTGAAGATAAATCATGTCCACTGGCGCTTCGCCCTCCTCTCTGTGGATATGGATTCTGAACCAACGCAGTTCTCCCCGTATCAACTGTACTATTTATAATAATACACACAATTCAATTGCTGTCAAGGATATTCTTTCGGTGCTGAATTTCCGGGCATCGCGCGCCCTTTATCAATTTTTGCCGGCAATCTGGGTGCAATGCTCCTGTCGATCGGAGCACGCGCGGTCAGCGGAAATGAAGAACAAGCTTGTTTCCGGCGAATCTCGTTCTAAGCTGACTTACCGGGTCACCGGAAATGAGAAACAAGCCTGCCTCCGATGCGCCGGCGGAGTGTTCTGGAGAGCAGAAGTCAGCAAAATCCGGAAATCAAGTCAATCCGATGCGCCAAAACGCCTGATTGGAGGCAGATTGTCACCGGAAATCACCAGAAGGCTGAATCCGGTGCGCGGAAAGCCGGATTAGGACCAAAATTCGCATCGGAATCGCCGGGAAGCTCTTTTCCGGTGCACGGCGAGCCCGGAAAACACCTGGCAGCGCAACGGAAATGAAGAACAAGCTTGATCCCGGTGCACGGTAAGCCTGGATTGAGCGTAAAAAGGCACCGGAAATTGCGAGGAGGCAATTTCCGGTGCCAGGCAGTTTTGAATATACCGAATGGGGCAGCTGGAATGAGAAACAAGCTTGTTTCCGGTGTGTGGCAGCCCGGTTCGCATTTTTCATCCTTAATTGTGTATCAGAGAAAATATGTCACAATTCCATACACGACAAGGAACCCGGTGATGGCAGGCAAAATCCAGGTCAGGTAGAAGCGGAAGCCTTTCCACATCTTCAGCCCCTTGCCCTCGTTGACTTCCTTCATGTAGTTGTCAAAGCCCCAGCCGATCCGGTGCGTGCAGAACAGGATGATGAGGAACGATCCCAGCGGCAGGCAGATGTTGGAGACGTAGAAGTCCTCGAGGTCCATGACCGAGTTGCCCGCGCGCAGCGGCTGAAACGCGCTCCACACATTGAACCCGAGGGCGCAGGGAACGGCAAGAAGCGCCAGGGCGATTCCGTTGATGATGCCGGCTTTCTTTCGCGGCGTCTTTTTCAGGTCGATCATATAGGACTGCAGGTTCTCAAACACGCCGATCATCGTGGAAAATGCGGCAAAAAACAGAAACAGGAAGAATACCGTTCCCCAGAGTCTCCCAAGCGGCATCGATTCAAACACCAGCGGGAGTGTCTTGAAGATGAGCCCCGGTCCCGCTCCCGGGTCCACGCCGTACGCAAAGCACGCCGGGAAGATGATGAGTCCCGACGTGATCGCGACAACCGTGTCCAGCACCGTCACGATCAGTGCCTCCCCGGTCAGCGAGCGGTCGCGGTCAATATAGCTGCCGAAGATTTCCATGCTGCCCATGCCGATGGAAAGCGTGAAAAAGCTCTGATTTAACGCCGCGTAGCATACATTCCAGAATCCCTGCTGCTTTACGTGCTCAACGCTGGGCACCAGATAAAAGGCCAGCCCCCTGGACGCCCCCGGCAGCGTAAATGAGCGCACCGCCATCAGCATCATCAATATAATCAGGAGCGTCATGACGACCTTCGTCACCTTTTCGACGCTGTTCTGAAGGGAAAACGAGCAGACGAGAGCCGTGAGAACCACGACGGCGAGCATACAGCCGACCTGAACCGCCGGCGAGCCCATCATGGCGCCGTACACCGCATCGACGCCGCCAGCGTCAAGCCCCGTAAACCGGCCGGAGGCCATCAGTCCTGTGTAGTACAGAATCCACCCTGCGATGACCGAATAGTACATCAGCAGGCAGTAATTGCCGGCCATCGCGAAGTATCCCATCACATGCCACTTGCTCCCGGCCGGTTCGAGACTGCGCAGCGCCGGCAGAATGCTCTTGTGGCTGGCGCGTCCGACCGAATATTCCATCGTCAGAATCGGAACGCCCAGAATCACCAGAAACAGCAGATAAATCAGGACGAACAATCCGCCGCCGTTCTGCCCCGTGATGTACGGAAAGCGCCAGACATTGCCAAGCCCGATGGCGCAGCCGGCCGAAAGCAGGATAAAGCCCAGTCTCGAGCCGAGTTTTTCTCTTTTTTCCATTGTTTTCCCCTTGTTTTTATTTTCTGCAGAACTTGTCCGCAGCGTGCCAGCGGCAGGCCCTGCATCCCAGGCCTTTCAGCTTCTGCGGTCATTTTCCATGATCAGATTCCGGTAGAACTGCACGCAGCCCGGCAGGCAGCTGTACGCAATGTTTTCATTCAGGCCGTGCATGCCGCGCATCTGTTCCGGCCCGTAGATGACCGGCGCGAACCGCACGACATTGTCGCAGATCTCCTCGTACACCCGCGCGTCTGTCGCACCCGTCATGACATACGGGCTGCCGGCCACACCCGGGAACGTCTCCCGGATCACATCCGTCACCATCCCGAACGCCGGCCCGTGAATGTCCACCGATTTTGAATAATCGTTGGCGTGCAGAACTTCCATCGTCAGGTCATACTTCTTCGCCGTCTCTTCCATGACCGCCAGGCTTTCCTTCATGCCCTGGTGCGGAATAAAGCGCATATTGACCGACACGCTCGCCTCCTCCGGCATCACGTTGACGGCATCCGACCCGGACGCCTGCGTGAATGCGGCCGTCGTGCGGACCATCGCGCCCGCCTGGGCGGAAATCTTCGGCAGCAGCTTCACCAGAAGCGGCTTGAAAAGCCACAGATTCTCAAACACATACCGCAGCCCGAAAGACGACGCATACGGCGCGAGCGTCTCAAACATCGCCTGCACCTGCGCCGGCATCGCCCGGCGGAACATCTTTCCCTTTTCAACTTCCGTGACAAATGCCGCCAGCCGCACAATCGGCGAGTGCGCCGGCGGCGCGCTGGCGTGCCCGCCGTTTCCCTTCGCTATAAACTTCACGTCGGCCTTGCCCTTCTCAAACACGCCGACCATCGCAAAATTACCCGGGATGCCTGCTATCGGGTCTGTAATGATCCCGCCGCCCTCATCGACGACCAGATACGGGCAGACGCCTCTCTTTTTCAGTTCCGCCACGATCTTCGGACAGCCGTCCCCGGCCCATTCCTCCGTGCACGAAGACGACAGGTACACATCTTCCTCCGGCTCATAGCCTTCTTTCAGCAGTTCTTCCACCGCCTCATAAAAGCCCATGACGGAACATTTCGTGTCCGAAGCGCCGCGTCCCCATACCTTACCGTCTGCAATATCGCCCGAAAACGGCGCGTGGGTCCATTTTCCCTCCGCCGGCACCACGTCCTGGTGACTCATGAGAACAAGCGGTTTGTCGTGTTTCTTCCCTTTCCAATACATCAGGAGATTTCCGTCGATATCTGTCTTTTCGAGTTTTTCAAACACCAACGGGAAAAGCTTCGCCAGAACTTCATGGAACTTCCGGAACTTAGGAACATCATGCTCGCCCGCATGGGACACTGTCTCACACTGTATCATGGCAGACAGTTTCCGGGCAAGTGCCAGAGCCTCTTCTTCATCCGATTCCAGCTTGTACCGGGAATGCTTCACCGGAATCAGCAGCGTGCGGATCAGCGCCGCCATCAGCGCAGCGCCGATGCAGACGAGAACAATGCCTAAACCAGTCAGAATAATCTTCATACGCTGCTCTTTCCTTTCTGATCTTTCTGCCCCTTCCTGTACATCCGGTACGCCAGGCCGATGGTGATGGCGCCGGCCGGCAGAATCAGTACACTCGTCTGCGATGCAAGAGACGGCACACAGACAAAAAAGACCGTCATCAGTGCCAGCGGAAATGCCGCCAGCCTCGGATTTTTCCGGAAGTACTGATACCCGAACGCGCCGAACAGCGCCGGCACCACGTTGTCAAAGGCGGGCGAAAGCGTCGGGCTCGTCAGAAGCGGCTGCAGCGGGACCATCAGAAGAACACCAAGTGCCAGAACCCCGATCGTGACAAGGGAAGACGTCGCGATCGAAAGCGTCGAGACGATGTCATTTTCCGTCGTTCCCGCCTTCGTCCCCGCAATGTCCCGCGCGTTCATGGCGCAGGGAATCTTCATATTAATCAGGTTTCCCGTGATAAATGCCAGATATCCGCCGCCCGCCCCCAACATCGGCGTGTAGATCAGAAACTCCGCGACGCTGGACACCGTCCAGACAAGGCCGACAGCCAGATACCCCCGCAGGACCGCCATCATGTCCGGCTGCGCTCCGATAACGCGCCCGATGAGAAATGGCGCGCCGACAAGCAGCAGAAGCGTCACGGTCGTGCATATTCTCCCGAGCCTGTGCGTATTGGTTTCATACCGCGCAAGGAATGCCTTTCTCTCTTCCATATTGTCACTCCCCTCAAAACAGCACCGCCGTCAGCATGCCGATCAGCATGCTGCCCGCGATAGAGAACCCTTCCAGCCACTTCAGTCCCTTCTTTGCCGACAGCCAGGTGAATACGGACATAACCGCCGCCGACGCCAGGCACACCAGAATCGGCGTGAAATCGCCCCCAAAGGTAAACCGGCCGCGCCCCGAAACAAATCCGCCGATGTAGCTTCCAAGATACACCGATACAAGCCCCGTGAACATCGCCGTGATTGCCATGTCCCCGAATCCGCCCTTTTCCGGGCTCTTCTTTTCATCCCCGCCACGCCTGCGGATCTTCTTCAGATATGACTTGTTAAACAGCACTGAGAGCACCATGCCCCACATGATGCAGATGCTCATCAGCAGCGCGATCGTGACAAATGCCTCCGGTGTCATCGTGCTGGCTGAAAGCCGGCCGATCCCGACCTGCTCCGCCGCCGCCTCCGCGACCTGTGTCTCGTAGTGCAGCGCGCCTATGACCGACAGGCGCAGCCACGGCCACGGCGTCCCCAGACTGCCGGACAGTGCAATAACGCCGAGCAGGATTCCGACACTCGGCAGAACACTGAATGTGGCGCTCGATATGATCGCCCGCTTCAGAACCGCCGGATCCATGCCGGCCTTCTTTCCGGCCCTGTATGCCCGCACCAGAAAAATCACGCACACGATCGCGACAAAAAGAATGATGAGTCCGCATATCAGATACAAAGGCGGACTGTTCAGCTGACTCAGCATACCGATTTCCTCCCCCATCGTACAGATATTTCAAAGATAGCATTTTACCGTATGCAGAACAAGAAAAACGGACCTGACAGTCCCCCGGATTTTGCATGAATTCCTTGCATTTGTGAAATTCATGCAAAATGTCAATATTTTCAAAAAAGTACTGGACAAACTTGTGCGATAATGCTACTATACAATCGTACCAGATAAAAGACCAATCTACTGATCCTCAAAATCCTTTCTTCATAAGCTCCGGGGCAGCTCCAATCAAGCTGCCCCGGAGTCATTTTTATCTCTGATAATTTCATTTAAAGTGCCCTGCTTATAAGATCAAAAAAGCAGCTCCCGTTTCCGGGGGCCGCTTCTCAAGAGGAATGTAATTGTATTTCGTTTTCTCTTTTGTATTATCTTCCGATTTTAATTCCGGTCAGTTTCTCGTAGTACTGAGCCATGGCGGAATGATCGGCAGATCCCTTACCCTGATTGTGAAGCCACTGAAGAACTTCCTGCGCTTCCGCTGCCATCGGCACCGGTGCGCCAACAGAATGAGCACAGTCAAGAACATTATTTAAGTCCTTGATATGAAGATCGATTCTGAAGCCCGGAGTATCATTTCCTTCCATCATCATCGGAGCCTTTGCGTTCATGACTGTTGAACCTGCAAGGCCGCCTTTGATCGCTTCGAAAACAAGATGCGGATCAACACCGGCCTTCTGGGCCAGAGTGAGTGCTTCTGCAAGCGCCTGAATATTGCAGGCAACAATCAGCTGATTTGCCAGCTTTGTTGTGTTTCCGGCTCCGACTTCACCGCAGCGGGTTACAGAAGAGCCCATTGTTTCCAGAAGCTCCTTGTACTCATCAAATACTTCCTGCTTGCCGCCAACCATATTCTATGTATAAGCGTTGCTTATAATTGTGCTATACTATAAAATAGTTAGAGAATAATAGTTGAGCTGTATTGTATAAGGATGCTTTTTCAAAACAACCGCTATGGATATTGAATATTTAAATTACATTTTGGAACTATATAAAACAGGATCAATGACACGCGCGGCAGAAAATCTCTTCATTTCGCAGTCAAACCTGAGCCAGTTTCTAAAGAACACGGAAAATCGTCTTGGAGAGAAATTATTCGTCCGAAAAAACAAAAAATACATCCCGACGAAAATCGGGATGCTCTACATTGAATATGCAATGAAAGTCACAGATCTGACCCGGAGCTTAAATGAGCAGGTATCTCAGCTTTCAGCTCCTCTGAACATTTCTATCGGATCTGCTTCTTCAATTGATAAAAAAGTATTGTGCGCAGCATTGTCAAGATTCGAGAAGAACTATCCATCCACAGTTTTTTCCGTGATTGACTGCGACAATATCGACTTCATTAAATACAGTCTCGACCACAACACACTGAATGCTGCCTGCACAACCATACCATCTCTAAATTTCTTTGAAAGACCACATATGTGTCTGGCAGAGGAAGAGCTTTTATTAGCTGTCCCGTCTTCAATCTGCAATGCAAAAAAACTTTCAGATCAAATTCGTGAAACGAATACAATGACGATTCATGATGTAGTAGATACATTTGGCAGCAGTCCCTTCATATTCCAGCACCACGGAAGCTGCATCCGCTATATCATTGATGACTTCTTCAACAAAGGAAATTTCGAACCAACCATGGTCAGCCATGTTTCAGGTGCGGATACCCTTCGGGACATGGTTGAAAAGGACATGGGATTAGGATTCATCCCGGCACTGAATGCAATTGGAGAAGAACAAATAGTATATTTTCATCTGTCACCTGCCCTGACCCGTTATCATGCATTTGTTGTCAATCGTGAACTGGAAT
>OMUP01000070.1 GCA_900314255.1 uncultured Lachnospiraceae bacterium
ACGACACCTGTCGCTATGATTTGATTATGCGCTTGTCAGGCAGAGCCTGTCAAACAGAAACGAGGAAAATTCATGAAAACACTTCTGATCATTCTGGCGCTGGCTTTGATCGCCAGTTCCTGCGGTTTCCGCAAGTATGTCTGGTTTATTTCCATCGGATACGGCGCGGCGGTCGCGCTCATCGGCGTGGGACTTCTCGCCCTTTTCCCGCACGCACTCACCGCTGGCACTGTCCTGCAGTGCGCCCTCTTCATAATCTACGGCTGCCGGCTTTCCGGGTATCTCATCTATCGTGACCGCAAGACAGCCTACAACCGGCGCATGAAAGGAGAAGTCAAGCAGAACGACGGCGTTTCTTTCGGAGCCAAGGTGGCGATCTGGATCTCCGCCTCTCTTCTCTACGCTCTCCAGACGTCTCCCGTCACGTTCCGCCTCATTAACGGAAGCGACACGGACGCGCTTTGCATCATCGGACTTCTCATCTCCGCTGCCGGCCTGATCCTTGAAACGACGGCCGACCTTCAGAAAAACAAAGCCAAGAAAAAGAATCCGGGGCGTTTCGTCGACACAGGGCTTTTCCACCTTGTGCGCTGCCCGAATTACTTCGGCGAGATGACCTTCTGGACCGGCGTCTTTATCTCCGGAATCAGCATCTGCAGCGGCGCGGCACAATGGATCTGCGCAATCCTCGGCTACGCCGGCATAATCTACGTTATGTTTGGCGGCGCCCGCCGGCTGGAAATCCGCCAGGACAAGAACTACGGCGGCGACCCGGACTATCAGAAATACAAGTCCACGACCCCGATCATGATTCCGTTCATCCCGCTCTACTCCGTAAAGAATCACAAATGGCTGGTGGCATGATGAACAAGGAAAAGAAAAATCAAACAACGCCGTCCGTGCCAGAAGGATTCACCCTCTCCATGGCGCTCGTCGACTGCCTGCCCGTCCTGTTCTTCAGTATCAGCGCCGCCATCCTTGCGATGCACTTTGACAGTTCTCTGTTTCGCGCGGGTGTCCTGCTGGTGATTCTGGCCGGTGCGCTCAAGGCTGGGTGGAAATTTGCCATCGCCCTGCTTCACAGGGATGTTCGTTTCTTAAGCAGGCAGATGCGCTATCTGATGCCCGTCGGCTTTCTGCTTGCCGTACTCGCGCTTTTCGTGGACCGGCCCCGCTGGTCCTTCGCGGCCGTCATCCGTCACATGACAAATGTGCCGGCGCTCCTCTTCCTTTTAATCGGGATCGCCGGCATGGGACTTATGATGTGGTTTGCAAAGAGCCAGGACAGGCGTGACGCAAAGGCGAACTGGAAAGAGCAGATCACCAACTCCATCGCCCAGTTCTGCATTATGCTGGGAATCCTGCTGTAACTGCCGGTGTCGAGGCCGGCAGTCAGCTTCATCCCGCCTTTACGACACCCAGTGAATCCGGTCTTCGTGGAAGCGGTCCTGCTGCGGTCGGGACTCCGCCGGATATCCGAGCGGGAACATCGAAAAGGCTTCGACATTCTCCGGCAGGTCAAGGATCCTGCGGACATTGTCCATTCTGTCCCGTTCCGGCGCCACGGCCAGCCACACACCACCAAGCCCCAGTTCATCCGTCCGAAGCCAGATATTCTCCTGGGCAATGGCCATATCGATCTCGCCAAGTTCAGGCGCAGTCAGCCCTTCTTTGCGGTACACCGGAATAATGACCACAGGCGCGCCGGCCGCACATCCGGCATAGGGACTCGCCTGCGACAAAGCCTTGATCTTCTCACGGTCCGAAACCACGTAAAACTCCCACGGCTGCTGGTTGCACGCACTCGGCGCCTGCATACCGGCGCGCAGAATATCCATGATCTGCTCCCTGCTCACCGGCTTATCTTCAAATTTCCGTACACTGATCCGATGAAAAATGCTGCTCATTCTAAACTCCTTTTCTCCGCCAAAAGTTTCATTCATACAAGAATCTTAATATACTCCGGCGGTATCGGATCGCTCAGCCACACGGTGTCATTCCCGATATAAAATCTTATACCGGCAGCATGAGCTGCCGCTGCGTCAATCTGCAGAATCGCCGGATACGAATCGCGCCGCAGGAATTTCCTCAGATCCGTGAACCCTTCCTCATCAAGCCTGATGCCGTACTTGTCCGGGTTATGGCGCAGCGCATAGGACATCTTTTTACTGATGAATTTCACCTGACTGTCATCCATTGTTCTTTAAAGTTCTCTTACAATCTCGCTCAGCGCCTTTTTCTCGCTGTGTCTTGGCGCCGGCACATTTCCTTCTGCTTCATATCCAAGATCCATCAGCAGTACAGCATGTTGGGTCGCCGGCAGGTTAAACGCCTTCTCAACCTCAGCAGGGGTGAATACATTGACCCAGCAGGTCCCCAGTCCCTGCTCCAGCGCCTCGAACATCACATGTGTCGCAACGATCGAGCAGTCTTCCGCTCCGGAATCCTGAGCCTCCTGATTCGGATAAACGTAGGCTTCAGACTCCTCATAGGCAAAAAGCAGCACTACCGGCGCCCCGTAGCTGCACCGCGTGAGACCTTTGATCTTATTCATCGCCTCTTCCGATTTCAGCACATAAATGCGGATGCACTGCGTGTTCTTTGCCGTCGGGGCGAGGTTTGCAACCTGCAGGATCTTCTGCAGCTTCTCATCCTCTATCCTTTTGTCACTGTATTTGCGCACCGAATAACGGGCCTTCGCCATCTCTTCAAATGTCATTTCCTTTTCCTCCTGTGTATCAATTTTAAATCAGTGGCAAATATGCCACAATTTCAAAATCACTTCTCCAGACTGTTCGGATCGAGCAGGAAATCATAAATGCTCATGATGACAATTCCACTCTCATCCCGCTGGATTTTCCGCACATCGCCGGTTACGATTATTTTTTTGAAAGCATCATGAACGTTTAAGAGTGAATTTTTCTCCTGCGCCTCTTTTTCCTCTGGATAAAGCCTGTAAGCTGACTGAATATAGTATCTCCTGCTTCCGGAATGAGCTACAAAATCAATCTCGAGCTGTTTCCGCCGCACTTTGCCGTCTTCCGTTTTTCTGGTGGCAACACTGCCTACGTCCACGCTGAACCCACGGACTTTTAGCTCATTATAGATTACATTTTCCATAATGTGCGTTTCTTCCGTCTGCCGGAAGCCAAGCCTGGCATTCCGAAGTCCCATATCCACAAAGTAGTACTTCTTCGGATTCCCGATATACTTTCTGCCCTTTACATCATACCGCACCGCTTCACTGATCAGAAAGGCATTTTCGAGATATTCAATATAAGCCTGAACCGTAGGCTCTGAAATCTTTGAATGCAGCACCGATTGAAAAGTAGTCACAATCTTTGAGAAATTGGTAAGTGTGCCTATGTCCGACGCGATAACGTCAATTAAATCATCAAATTCCTCGGTCTTGGCTATATGATTATGTTCCAGGAGATCGGTGATGTATGTCTTGGCAAATAGATTTTTCAGATAATCCGCTTTCTGCTGATCCGTGCGCATCGACAGGACAAGCGGCATGCCGCCATACAGGTAATAATCCTGAAGTCCCTCGTAGCGATCCCCGTCATAGACCTGCATATATTCTGAAAAAGAAAGCGGATAAACTCTTACTTCATCACCGCGGCCTCTGAACTCTGTGATAACATCGCTGGATAAAAATTTCGAATTGCTGCCGGTAACATACACATCCATGTTGGGAATGTGAAGGACCGAATTGAGAACGGCTTCAAAATCATCCAGCAGCTGTATCTCATCCAGAAGGATATAATTGTATTTCCCATCCTTGCAGATTGAACTTTTTATATAAGAGAGCATGACATCCGGATCCCGGTACTTCTCATTTTCCCGGACGTCCAGCGCCATGGAAATGATGTGATCATCCTGTACGCCCTGTTCTTTTAAGTAATCTGCAAAGATCTTGAACACCAGATAGGACTTGCCGCACCGCCTGACGCCTGTGATAACCTTGATCAGGCCGTTGTGCATTCTGTCTACCAGCTTCTGCAGATACAGATCTCTTTGAATTTCCATACGCAGCCCCATTTTAAATTAATGGCAAATCTGCCACTCTTTCAAAATGATTATATACTAAATAACGCAAAAAGTAAATCCATAGAATCGTTTTTCTGTAAAAAAGGGCCTGCACCGGAAACTTTCATTTACGGCACAGGCTGTAAAAATTCTCATTGCTCAAAGGTCTTCGCGACGCTCTGCAGCAGCTTCCGGATCTCCAGATGCTGCGGGCAGACTTTTTCGCATTTGCCGCAGCGGATGCAGTCGGACGCCGTCAACGGTGACAACATATCCGGTCCATCCGTTTTTCTTCGGGTGAA